>JAPSLD010000174.1 GCA_031181105.1 Isoptericola sp.
GTGGTGCGGTCCGACGACGCGGTGCCAGGGCAGCCGCACGCGCCGTCGGACCGCGGCTCAGGTGGTCGCCCCGTCGATGTCGAGCATCTTGAGCACGTCCTCGACGGCCGGCGGCGGGCACCGCAGCGTGACCTCGAGACCCTCCTCGCGGCCGATGCGCCACAGCTGGACGAGGAACGCGATGCCGGCCGAGTCGATGAACGTCACCCTCGACGTGTCGACGACGACGGGCAGGTCCCGCTCGAAGGCCCCGGCGAGCGCCGCCCCGGCCTCGTTGCGCAGGGCGATGTCGATCTCGCCCCACATGTCGACGACGCTGCAGTCCGGTCGCTCGAGCAGAGCGATGCCCCCGGTCTGCGTCCCACTGGTGAGAGTCACTGTCACACCTTCGTCCCCGTGGTCCTCGCTCGCACGCGAAGCCGTGCCCGGCTGTCCGCGTGCCGCGACCTCGTCGTCGCGGTCCCGCGAGCCTACACCGACCAGACTCGGGACGGAAGGTCTCCGGAAGGTTTCTTTACCTTCCGTCCACGGCGGCGGCGTGACATCGGGTCGTCGCGTCCCCGACGTCGCACGTCGCGCCCGTCCGCGCGATCATGGCCGGTAGCACCCACTGGCGGGAGGCCTCATGGACGCGGCACCGACCCCGACCCACCGGACCGTCGCCGTCGTCGGCGCGTCCGGCGCCGGCAAGACGACCCTCACCGAGGCGCTGCTGCACCGCGCCGGCGTGATCCCCCGAGCCGGCCGCGTCGAGGACGGCACGACGGTCTGCGACCACGAGCCCGAGGAGATCGCCCGCGGCGTGTCGCTCGGGCTGTCCCTGGCACCGCTGGCGTGGCGGTGCCCCGACGGCTCCGAGCGCACCCTGACGCTCGTCGACGCGCCCGGCCACCCGGACTTCGCGGGCGCGGTCGACACCGCGCTCGCCGTCGCCGACCTGGCCCTGGTGGTGGTGAGCGCGGTCGACGGCGTCCAGCCCGGGACGTGGACGGCATGGACCACGGCGGAGGCGCTGGGCGTCCCGCGCCTCGTCGTCGTGACCCAGGAGGACCGGGCGCGAGCCGACTTCCGCCGCGTGCTCGCCGGGCTGCGCGAGGCGTTCGGCCCTCAGCTGTGGCCCATCGAGCTCCCGCTCGGCGAGGAGCAGGCCTTCCGCTCGATCGCGGACGTGCTGAGCGAGCACGCGCTCGTCTACGACGACGCCGGCCGGCACCACGACGAGGAGCTGCCGCCCGACGCCGTCGACGAGGAGCACCGGTTGCACGTCGAGGTCACCGAGGAGCTCGTCTCGCACGACGACGCGCAGCTCGACGCCTACCTGTCGGGACAGGAGCCGGCGGCGGCCGACCTCGAGCGGACGCTCGCGCGCGAGGTCGCCTCGGGCGAGGCCGTGCCGGTCGTCGTCGCGTCGGGCGTGACGGGCACCGGCGTCGACCGGCTCGCCGACCTCGTGTGCGAGCTCGCGCCCGCACCGACCGCGCGCGACGCGCGCATCGTCCTCGGGGGGCGGGAGGCCGTCGGTGACGCCGGCGCGGGCTCCGACGACGGCGAGGAGGGCCGCGTGCTCGCCGTCGCCGTGGACGCCTCGGGAGAGCCGCTCGTGCACGTCTTCCGCACGGTGGCCGACGCGTACGTGGGGCAGGTGTCGATGCTCAAGGTGCTCTCCGGCGTCGTGCGCACCTCCGACAAGCTGCGCAACGCGACGACGGGGGCCGACGAGCGCCTGCACGGCCTGTTCCGGCTGCGGGGCAAGGAGCACGCGCCGGTCGACCACCTGTCCGCCGGCGAGGTCGGCGCGGTCGCCAAGCTCGGCGGCTCGCCCTCGGGGACGCTCCTGTGGTCGCGCTCGTCGGGGCGCGCCCGGCCGTTCCTGCCGCCGCGCCGACGGCCCGTGTACGCGGCGGCGCTCGTCCCGGCGTCGCAGTCCGACGACGAGCGCATGTCGACCGCCCTGGCCAGGCTCGCGGCCGAGGACCCGACGCTCGTGGTGGACCGGGTCGGGGACGCGACCGTCCTGCGCGGGCTGGGCGAGACGCACCTGGCGGTCGCGGTGGAGCGGCTCGCGCGGGTCTTCGGCGTCCACGTCGAGACCGGCCCGGTGCCGGTGGCGTACCGCGAGACGATCGCCCGGGCGACCCAGGCCGAGGGCAAGGTCAAGAAGCAGTCCGGCGGGCACGGCCAGTTCGCCGTGGTGCAGCTGCGGGTCTCGCCGCTGCCCGGCGGCGGGTTCGAGTTCGTGGACTCGGTCGTGGGCGGCGCCGTGCCGCGGCAGTACGTCTCGGCGGTCGAGAAGGGCGCGCGCGACGCGATGGTCGCGGGCGGCCCGCAGGGCTACCCGGTCGTGGACCTGCGCGTCGAGGTGTACGACGGCAAGGCGCACTCGGTGGACTCCTCCGACATGGCGTTCCGCACGGCGGCGGCCGCCGGCGTCAGGGCCGCGCTGGCGGACGCCGGGACGGTGCTGCTGGAGCCGGTCGCGGCCGTGACCGTGACCGTGCCGCCCGAGCACCAGGGCGCGGTGCTCACGGACCTCTCCGGACGGCGCGGTCGGGTCTCCGCGACCGAGCTGGCCGACGACGGCCGGGCGCGCGTCGTCGCGACCGTGCCCGAGGCGGAGCTCACGCGCTACGTGCTCGACCTGCGGTCGCTCACCGGGGGGCGTGCGGAGCTCACGACGGCGCCGGCCGGGTACGAACGGGCACCGTCCGCCGCCCGCACCTAGGCCGGGGTGCGCTCCGCGCGCGAGCGCGCGCGGGCGCGCCTACCGTGAACGCTCGACTCGGTCGCAGGAGCTCGGGAAGAGCACGGAGGTGGTGCGGTGCTGGAGGAGGTCGCCGACGGCGTCCATCGCGTCGAGCGGGCGTACGTCAACCTCTACCTGGTGGTCGAGGACGGTCAGGTGCTCGTGGTCGACACGGGGTTGCCGGCGGCGTGGCCGATGATCGGGGACGCGCTGCGCCGGCTCGGCCGCCGGCCGGCCGACGTCGCCGGGGTCGTCCTGACCCACGCGCACTTCGACCACATCGGGTGCGCGGCGCGGATGCAGGAGCGGCTTTCGGTCCCGGTGTGGCTGCACCGGGCCGACGAGCACCTCGCCGCCCACCCCTACTCCTACGCGCACGAGAACCCGCGGTCGGCCTACCCGTTGCGGCATCCCCGGGCGGTCCCGATCCTGACGGCGGTCGCCCGGGCGGGAGCCTTGCGCGTCCCGGGTGTGCGGGGCACCCGGCGCCTCGAGCCCGGCGCCACCCTTCCGCTGCCGGGCTCGCCGCGCGTGGTGCTCTCGGCCGGTCACACGGCCGGGCACTGCGCCCTGCACCTGGCGGACCGCGACGCCGTCCTCACGGGCGACGCGCTCGTCACGCTCGACCCGTACACCGCCGGCGAGGGTCCGCAGATCGTCGCGGGCGCGGCCACGGCGGACAGCGCCCTCGCGCTCGCCTCCCTCGACGCGCTCGCGGCGACCGGTGCGACGCACGTCCTGCCGGGACACGGCGAGCCGTGGCGCGACGGCATCCGCTCCGCGGTCGAGCAGGCGAGGGCCGTCGGGCCGCACTGACCGCCGGCGGGCCCCGACCCCAGCAGTGACCGCAGCGACGGCGCTCAGAAGTCGATGCGCATGACGCGGCGCCGCACCGTCGGCGCGCTGACCTGCTCCAGGCCGGCAGCCCGGAAGACCTGCGGCGTGCCGACGCTCGCCTCGTCCCAGACGATGGTCCCGCCGTCGCGTGCGACGATCGGGTACCCCTCGAGGGCCGCAGCCCCGCGTTCCCGCGCGAAGTCGACCGCGGCCCGCGCGAGCGCGTAGGTCAGCCCGCGACCTCGGTAGCTCTTGCGCACCACGAAGCACGTCGCGGACCAGACGGACGCGTCGTCCTTGTCCTCCGCGCGGCCCTTCCACGGGATCCCGCTGCGTCCGTGGAGCCGCCGGTACGTCGGACGCGGTGCCACGGCGACCCAGCCGACCGGCTCGCCGTCGAGGTAGCCGACGAGGCCGCTCGTCTCCGGGGCGTCCGGGTCGTTCGCGCTCGTCTGCTCGGCCAGGCGGAAGCGACGCTCGGCGACGGGCATGTACCACCACTCCCGGTCGCCGAGCACCTGCCGCTGGCACTGGCAGCGCCCGGCCGCGGCGGCGCCGAGCACGGTCTGCAGGTCCTCGAACGGCACCTCGTTCGCCGGGAGGGCGGTGAGAGCGCCGTCGGTGCGCTCGCTCATGGCCCGAGGGTACGGCGGCCCACCGACGCGTGCGTGACCGATGAGTTCCCCGCGCCGCGCCGGTCTCTGCGCTGGAGACCGACTGACGGAAGGCACGGAGCCGTGCGGAAGCTGCTCTACGGCATGAACCTGACCCTGGACGGCTACATCGCCGCGCCCGGCGACGACCTCGGCTGGAGCGGGCCGAGCGACGAGCTGTTCTAGTGGTGGCTCGAGCAGGAGCAGGCGATCGAGCTGCTGCTGTACGGGCGCAAGCTGTGGCAGACCATGAGCTCGTACTGGCCGACCGGCGACCAGCAGCCGGGCGCCACCCCGGCGCAGGTCGAGTTCGCGCGGAACTGGCGGGACACGCCGAAGGTGGTGTTCTCGTCGACGATCGGCACGGTCGGCTGGAACGCTCGCCTGGTCACCGGCGACGCGGTCGCGGAGATCACCCGGCTCAAGGCCGAGGACGGTGGGCCGATGAGGGTCGGTGGCGCGACGCTCGCCGGGGCGGCCCTGCGGGCCGGGCTGGTCGACGAGTACGCGATCGTCACCCATCCGGTCCTCGTGGGTGGCGGCACACCGTTCTTCACCGCCCTGGACGGCCGGGTGGACCTGCACCTGGTGGAGACGCGGACGTTTCCCGGCGGGGTCGTCATGAGCAGGTACGACGCGAGGCGCTAGCGTCCTCACCTCCGCGAGCCGGGTCCGGCGGTGCCCGGATGGTGTACAGCCCTGAGGGCGGACGAGCCGGTCTGTACGCCGGGTTCTGTCCCCGCGCCGGTTGCCCGGACGCGGGTGACGGCCATCCATCTAGGACCTGCGTCGCCGCAGGCCTCGAGCGGTCTACCCGGGAGCTCGGGCGGGCAGCCCTCGAACGCTCCCTGTCTGACCTTGCTCCAGGTGGGGTTTACCGAGCCGCACCC
>JAPSLD010000175.1 GCA_031181105.1 Isoptericola sp.
TGTACGGCGTCGTGCGGTTCTCGCAGGCGGCCAAGGCCGTCGGGCTGCCGACCGTGTTCGGGGCCGAGCTGCACCTCGACGCCCCCACGCCCGGCGGGCCGCCCGTCCTCGACGAGCCCACCGGCGTGCCCGACCCCCGCGCGACCCACCTGCTCGTCCTGGCCCGCGGCGCCCAGGGGTACCGCAACCTCTCCCGGGCGATCGCCACCGCTCACCTCGACGCGGGCGTCAAGGGCAAGGCGCGCTACCGTCTCGAGGCGCTCGGGGCGGAGTCGGGCGGGCAGTGGCTCGTGCTCACCGGCTGCCGCAAGGGTGCCGTCCGCCGCGCCCTGACCGACGACGGCCCGCAGGCCGCACGTCGTGAGCTCGACCGGCTCACCGACGCCTTCGGGCACGGCAGCGTCGCCGTCGAGATCACCGCCACGGGCGACCCGCGCGACGCGGACCTGCACGACGCCCTCGCCGACCTCGCGCGCGCCGCCCGGCTGCCGCTGGTGGCCACGACGAACGCGCACTACGCCCGCCCGCGCGACGCCGACCTCGCCGGGGCGCTCGCGGCCGTGCGCGCCCGCTCGTCGCTCGACGCGATGGACGGCTGGCTGCCCGGCGGCCCGACGGCGCACCTGCGGTCGGCGGCCGAGATGCTCGCGCTGCACCGGCGCCACCCGCAGGCCGTGCCGACCGGTGCCGACCTGGCGGCCGAGTGCGCGTTCGACCTCGACCTCGTCGCGCCGAACCTCCCGCCGTACCCGGTGCCCGGGGGCCACGACGAGGCGTCCTGGCTGCGCGAGCTCGTCCGCCGCGGCGCCGTCGAGCGGTACGGACCTCGGGAGGCCGAGCGCGTCCCGGGCGCGTGGGCGCAGATCGAGCACGAGCTGAAGGTCATCGAGCAGCTCGGGTTCCCGGGCTACTTCCTCGTCGTGTACGACCTGGTCGAGTTCTGCCGCGTCAACGGCATCCTGTGCCAGGGCCGGGGGAGCGCGGCCAACTCCGCGGTCTGCTACGCCCTCGGCATCACCGCGGTCGACGCCGTCAAGCACGGGCTGCTGTTCGAGCGGTTCCTCGCCCCGGAGCGCGACGGCCCGCCCGACATCGACGTCGACATCGAGTCCGAGCGTCGCGAGGAGGTCATCCAGCACGTCTACGCGACGTTCGGCCGCACGCACGCCGCGCAGGTCGCCAACGTGATCTCCTACCGGCCGAAGTCGGCGGTGCGCGACGCCGCCCGTGCGCTCGGGTACGACGTCGGGCAGCAGGACGCGTGGTCCAAGTCGATCGAGCAGTGGGGCACGCTGCGCGGCGCGCCGCAGGACCACCGGCCCGCCGACACGCACGACGTCGCCCCCGCGCAGGCACCGGCGTCGGCGGAGGAGGAGGGCGAGATCCCCGAGCCGGTGCTCGACCTGGCCGAGCGCATGCTGCGCCTGCCGCGGCACCTGGGCATCCACTCGGGCGGCATGGTCATGTGCGACCGCCCCGTCATCGAGGTGTGCCCCGTGGAGTGGGCCCGCATGGAGGGCCGCACGGTGCTGCAGTGGGACAAGGACGACTGCGCCGACGCCGGCCTGGTGAAGTTCGACCTGCTCGGGCTCGGCATGCTCACCGCGATCCGGTACGCCTTCGAGTCGGTCGAGCAGCACACCGGCGAGCGCCTCGAGCTGCACGGCCTGCCCGACGACGACCCGGCGGTCTACGACCTGCTGTGCGCGGCCGACACCGTCGGGGTGTTCCAGGTCGAGTCGCGCGCGCAGATGGCGACGCTGCCCCGGCTGCAGCCGAGGACGTTCTACGACATCGTCATCGAGGTCGCGCTCATCCGCCCCGGCCCCATCCAGGGCGGGTCGGTGCACCCGTACATCGACCGCGCCCGCGGCCGGGAACCCGTGACGTACCTGCACCCCCTGCTCGAGCCCTCCCTGCGGCGCACGCTCGGCGTCCCGCTGTTCCAGGAGCAGCTCATGCAGATGGCGATCGACGTCGCGGGCTTCACGCCCGCCGAGTCGGACCGCCTGCGCAGGGCCATGGGGTCCAAGCGGTCGCTGGAGCGCATGGAGGCGCTGCGCGGACGCCTCATGGCGGGGATGACCGAGCGCGGCGTCCCGCCCGAGGTGCAGGAGGAGGTCTACGACAAGCTCAAGGCCTTCGCGGACTTCGGCTTCCCCGAGTCCCACGCGTACTCGTTCGCGTTCCTCGTGTACGCCAGCTCGTGGCTCAAGGTGCACCACCCGGCACCGTTCTACGCGGGGCTGCTCGCCGCGCAGCCCATGGGCTTCTACTCGCCCCAGTCGCTCGTCGCCGACGCCCGGCGGCGCGGCGTGACGGTGCTGCGTCCCGACGTGAACGCGTCGCGGGCGCTCGCGGGCGTCGAGCGGCTCCCCGACGGCAGGGACCCTGCCCGGTCCGCGGCCGCGTTCCGCGTCGACCCCGCGTTCGGGCCCGAGCCGGACCTGACGCTCGCCGTCCGGCTCGGGATCAGCGGCGTGCGGGGGATCGGCAAGGACCTGGCCGGGGCCGTGGTCGCCGAGCGTGAGGCGCACGGGCGGTTCCGCGACCTGCGCGACCTGGTCCGGCGCGTCGACCTCAGCACCGCCCAGCTCGAGGCGCTCGCCACCGCGGGGGCGCTCGAGAGCCTCGGCGTGACGCGGCGCGAGGGGCTGTGGGCCGCGGGCGCGCTCGGGCAGGAGGGCCCCGGCACGCTCGAGGGCGTCAGCGTGGGCGTGGCCGCGCCGACGCTGCCCGGCATGAGCGGGCTCGAGACCGACGTCGCGGACGCGTGGGCCACCGGCATCACGCCCGACTCCTCCTCGCCGCTCGAGCACCTGCGCGACGGGCTCGGGCGCGCGGGCGTGCTCACCGTGGCGCAGGTCGTCGCGACCGACCCCGGCCGGCGCGTGGCCGTGGGCGGCGTCGTGACGCACCGGCAGCGGCCCGGCACCGCCGGCGGCGTGACGTTCCTGTCGCTCGAGGACGAGACCGGCCTGCTCAACGTCATCTGCACGCCCGGCCTGTGGCGGCGCTTCCGCACCGTCGCGCGCACCGCGGGCGCCATGGTCGTCCGGGGGCAGGTCGAGCGGGCCGACGGCGCGGTCAACCTGCTCGCCGAGCACCTCGCCCCGCTGCACGTCCCGGTGCTGACCCGCTCGCGGGACTTCCGCTAGCGGGCCAGGGGAGTTCACGCGCCCGTCATCCGTCGGTCAGCGCCGGTGCAGGCGTCCGCAACGTGGCGCGCGCAGGCTCGGGGCCATGGACACACGTCGTACCGTCGCCACCACGCTGGCCGTGACACTCGTGTGCGCGGGCGCAGCCCCCGCCGTCGCGGCCGGGTCCGACCGCGAGCTCGACCTCCAGGCCCACCGGGGCGGCGTCGGCCTCACGGTCGAGAACACGCTGCCCGCCTTCGCGAACGCCCTCGAGCTGGGGGTCACGACGCTCGAGCTCGACGTGCAGATCACCGAGGACGGCCACGCCGTCGTGACGCACGACCGGGACCCGAACCCCGCCAAGTGCGTCGACACCGCACCGGCGTTCCCGGGCGACCCCGAGTTCCCGTACGTCCCCGGCGCCACCTACATCAAGGACCTCACGCTCGCCCAGGTCCGCACGATCGACTGCGGCTCCCTGGCGCAGCCGCAGTTCCC
The DNA here is from genome assembly GCA_031181105.1 of Isoptericola sp. Lineage (GTDB taxonomy): Bacteria > Actinomycetota > Actinomycetes > Actinomycetales > Cellulomonadaceae > Isoptericola. The sequence goes on from JAPSLD010000175.1 coordinate 3,639, forward strand.
GGGGCAGGAGGTGCACCCCGGCGAGCCGATGCCGCTGCTGTCCGAGGTGCTCCAGCTCGTCAACGACTACCGGGCCCGTCAGGTCACGCTCAACATCGAGACCAAGGTCGAGGCCGGGGCTCCGTGGCAGACCGCGCCGCGCGAGGAGTTCGTCCAGGCCGTCACCCGCGACGTGCGTGCGGCACGCCTGGTCGACCAGGTCACGATCCAGAGCTTCGACTGGGGCGCGCTCATGCGCATGAGCGAGGTCGAGCCCCGGTTCCCGCTCGTGGCCCTCACCAACGGCCAGCAGTTCCTCCAGGCCGGCCGGCCCGGTGCCTCGCCGTGGCTCGGCGGGATCGACATCGACGACTTCCCCGGGTCGCTGCAGGAGAAGCTCGTCGCCGCGGCGGCCTCCTTCGGCGCGGACGCCGTCTCGCCGGTGCACGGCGACCCGCAGGACGGGGGCGTCGACGACCCCGGCTACGTGCCCTTCACCACGCCGGAGCTCGTGGACGCGGCGCACGCCGCGGGCATGCGGGTGATCCCGTGGACGATCGACGACCGCGCGACGATCGAGTCGCTCCTGGACATCGGCGTCGACGGCATCATCACCGACCGGCCGGACGTGCTGCGCGCGATCATGGCGGAGCGGCACCTCAAGCTCCCGAAGCCCTATCACGCGCCGCGTCACCAGCACGCCCGCTGAGCCCTGCCCGACGACGCTCGCGGCGCCCGCGGGCGAGCTCGGTCTCGAGGGCGTCGAGCGGCTGGGCGAACGCGTCGTCGAACCGGTCGAGCCACGCGCGGGCCGCGTCGACGCCCGCGGGGTCGAGCGTGTAGAGGCGGCGCGTGCCCTCGGCGCGGACCTGGACGAGGCCCGCCTCGCGCAGCACGCGCAGGTGCTGGGACACCGCGGGCTGCGAGAGGCGGGCCTGCTCCTGCAGCGCGCCGACGAGCGCGCCGGCCGGCTGCTCGCCGGCCGACTCCAGCAGCTCGAGCACCCGGCGGCGGACGGGGTCGCCGAGCGCCTCGAAGACGCGTGCGGGGGCGTGGTCCACTCAGGCCTCGGGCGCGGTCGTGTAGAAGGCGAGCGTGCGCCCGGCCGCGGCGTGGGCGGTCGCCGGGTCGTCGCCGTCGGCGACCGCGGCCTCGGCCCAGCCGGTGCTCGCACGCCGGACGAACTCCACGCCGTCGGGCGACAGCGTCCACGCCTCGCCCTCCGCGGGGTCGACGGGCTGGTCGGTCTCGAGGTGCAGCCCGAGGCCCATGAGGGCGAGGTCCCAGCCGACGCCGACCGCGCCGGGCCCGAACCGCTCGGCGAACTCGCGCTCGACGGGGGACTCGTGCACCAGCTCGAGCGTCGTCCCGCCGTCAGTCTCGGTGAGGCGGACCTCGAGCCACGAGACGTTGCCGGCGAGCTCCCACGTCACGGCGAACCGCTCGGGCGCCGCGCACTCCTCGACCGTGCCGCCCGCGTTGCCCTCGAGCTGGTACCGGCCAC
>JAPSLD010000176.1 GCA_031181105.1 Isoptericola sp.
GGCGGCACGGCTCGTCCGGCACCGCGACGCTGCGCCGTCCCATGGTCCTCGGCCACGAGGTCGCGGGCCGGGTCGTGGCCACGGGTGCCGGCGTCGACGACGTCGCCACCGGGCTGCGCGCCGCCGTGCACCCCGCGACGCCGGTCGGCCCGGCGCTCCCCGGGCGGCTGGCCGGGCGGACCAACCTGCACGAACAGGTGCGCTACCTCGGGTCGGCGGCGCTCGACCCGCACACCGACGGCGGGTTCGCCGAGCTCCTCGTCGTCCGCGCCGACCAGCTGCGCGCGCTGCCCGACGGCGTGAGCACGCAGCACGGTGCCCTCGCCGAGCCGCTCGCCGTCGCCCTGCACGCCGTCGCCCGCGCCGGCGACCTGCGCGGTCGCGAGGTCCTCGTCAACGGCTGCGGCCCGATCGGGTCCCTGGTCGTCGCGGCCGCCAGGCACGCCGGCGCCGCCCGGGTCGTGGCGAGCGACGTCGCGGCGTCGTCGGCCGACGTGGCACGCCGGATGGGCGCCGACGAGGTGCGCGTGCTCTCGCAGGGCGACGAGCTGCCCGCCGACGTCGAGGTCGCGTTCGAGGCCTCGGGCGCACCGGCGGCGCTCGGGCCGGTGCTGCGCGCGACGGCGCGCGGCGGGACGCTCGTGCAGGTCGGGAACCTGCCCGGGTCGGCCGTGCAGGCCGCGCTGGGCGACCTCGTCACGCGCGAGATCACGTGGGTCGGCTCGTACCGGTTCGTCGACGAGATCACCGACGCGATCGAGGCGATGCGCGCCGGGCTCGACGTCACGCCGGTGGTCACCCACACGTTCGACCTCGACGACGCGGAGAAGGCGCTCGCGGTCGCGGCGGACCGGTCCACCGGGTCCAGCAAGGTGCTCCTGCGGATCGGCGGGAGCGAGGCCTGACCGCCGGGAGCCCGCCCGCGTAGGCTGGGGGCAGGCGCGGGCGCGCCGCGCCTCCCCGAGCCGAGGCGCGCCGTGCCGAGGCACCGAGAGCGGGTGGCACCGTGGACACCGACGTCGAGTCGCCAGCGCCGGACGACCTCGAGGAGCTGGCCGAGGCGGCGTTCTGGTCCGGCCGGCCGCGGGACACGATCGCGGTGTGGCAGCGCGCGTACGCCCGCCACCGCGACGCCGGGGACGAGCGGCGGGCGACGGCCGCCGCGGCGCGGCTCTTCCACCACCACTTCGAGCTGGACGAGACGGCCGTCGCCAGCGGCTGGCTGCACCGCGCCCGCCGGCATGCCGCGCACCTGGGGGACGACGTCGTCACGGGCGACGTGGCGCTCGCGGAGTCCGAGTGGGCGCTCTACCGCGGCCGGCTCGACGAGGCGCTCGAGCGGGTCGAGCGCGCCGTCGAGCTGGCCCGGCAGCACGGGGAGCGGGACCTCGAGGCCCTCGGCCTGGCGACGCAGGGCCGCGTGCTCGTGGCCGCCCAGGACCCCGCCACCGGGGTCGACCGGCTCGACGAGGCGATGGTCGCCGTCCTCGGGGACGAGCTGAGCCCGTTCGCGACGGGATGGGTCTACTGCCTCGTCCTGAGCACGTGCCACGAGCTCGGCGACGTCGGCCGGGCCGTCCAGTGGACCGAGGCGGCCGTCCGGTGGAGCGCGGCGCGCGGCCGGCAGAGCTGGTACCCGGGGCTGTGCCGCCTGCACCAGTGCGAGCTGTGGACCCTGCGCGGCGAGTGGGCCGACGCCGAGCGCGAGGCCGCGCGCGTCGCCGAGGAGCTGTCGCCGTTCGGCGACTACCTCCTGGCCGAGGTCGCGTACCTCACCGGCGAGATCCGCCGTCGCCGCGGCGACGACGACGGCGCCGAGGCCGCGTTCCGCCGGGCGCACGAGCTCGGCCGCGACCCGCAGCCGGGGCACGCGCTGCTGCGCCTCGCGCAGGGCGAGCTGCGCGCCGCGACGGCGTCGCTGCGCCTCACCAGCGCGAACGCCCGCGGCGGCACGCTGCAGCGGGGACGGCTGCTCGCCGCCCTCGTGGAGGCGGAGCTCGCGATCGGCGACGTCCCGGCCGCCGCCGAGGCCGCGGAGGAGCTCGCCGGGCTCGCCGCCTCGACCCGGTCGCGGCTCGTCGACGCGCTCGCGCTGCTCTCGCGAGCCGACGTCCGGCTCGCGTCGGACGACCCCGCGGGCGCGCTCGGGCTCGCGCGCGAGGCGTGCCGGATCCTGCACGAGCTGTCCTGCCCGTACGAGGACGCGCAGGCCCGGGTGCTCGCCGGCTCCGCCGCGCGGCGCCTCGGCGACGAGGCGACGGCGCGGATGGAGCTCGAGTCGGCGCTCGCGAACTTCGAGCGCCTTGGGGCGGCGCCCGACGTCGAGCGCGTGAGCGTGCTGCTCACCGGTCCGCGCACCGCGGCGGGCGGGCTCACCGAGCGCGAGCTCGAGGTGCTGCGGCTGGTCGCCCGGGGGGCGTCGAACCGCCGGATCGCCTCGCTGCTGTTCATCAGCGAGCACACCGTCGCGCGGCACCTGAGCAACATCTTCGGCAAGCTCGGGGTCGCCTCGCGGTCGGCGGCGGCGTCGTACGCGTACGAGCACGGCCTCGCGTGACGGTGCGGCCGGCGCGGGATGGTCAGGATTCACCATGCCACCGCGGGGCGGGATGGGACGTCCTGGCGACGCGGACGCCGCCGCCCCGCTCCTAGCGTCGGGGCATGACCGACGACGCCCCCCGGTGGAACACCCGGCTGGCCGCGGCCGCCGCGCTCAGCGCCGGCGGCTGCGCCCTCGTCGCGCTGACCGCCGCGGTCAGCGACACCCGGCTGGGCGCGCCCGTCGCGTGGACGTGGGTCCTCACGGGCGTGCAGGTGCTCGCGCTCTGGGCGGCCGGCCGCGGGAAGTGGTGGGCCTGGCTGCTGGGCGCCGGGGTCCAGCCGGTGTGGATCGTCTACGCGCTGTGCACCGCGCAGCTCGGGTTCGTGCCCGGCTGCCTGGTCTCGGCCGCCGTCCAGGTGCGCAACTACCTCGACCAGCCCGAGCCGCTCGCCGCGCCGGCCACCGTCACCCAGGCGGCCGGGGTGTCCTGAGCGCTGCCGAGCCTGGCCTTCGCGCCGGGCCTGCGGTCCGTGGGCGGCGGGTCAGACGCCGGCGCGGCTCGTCTCGCCACGCAGGTCGTCGATCTGCTCGGTGAGGCGCTCGAGACCCTCGGTGACCTCGGCGCCGGCGGCCTCCGCCTCGCCGACGACGTACCGCAGCTCGGCCGACGCCGCGTCGAGCGCGACCTGCGCGTCGGCCAGCGCGACGACCGCGGCGTCGTCGGACCGCGACGCCTGGACGAGGGCGGAGCGCGCCTCCTCGGTGGCGGCCTCGGCGGACGCGACGGCGGCGATCACGGCGGTGCGCAGCGCGGGCGGCAGCGCGGCGACCTGGGCCTCGAGACGGTGCAGGTCGTCCTCGACGGCCTGGGCCTTGACCTGGGCGTCCGCGATGTACTGCTGCAGCTCGGTCGGGGCGGCGCACGCGCCGAGCATCATCGCCAGCGCGAGCAGGCTCGACGCCGCGAGGCGGGCAGGTGCCCGTCCCCTGCTGCTCGAGGTCGTCGCTGACGTCATGGCAGGCATCCTGCCTGCTCAACCTGGGACGACCCTGGGAGCGGGCGGACGAGTCGTGGAGATCTCGTTCACACCCCGTGCGCAGCATCCTCGGTGTCGTCTTCGGTGTCGTCCTCGACGTCGTCCCCGGCGTCGAGAACGACGCGCGCCGCGGTGCGCGCGTCGGCGACGGCCGTCGCGAGGCCACCGGCCGTGGCGAGGACGAGCGCGCCCTCGTAGAGGAGGTGCAGCGTGGCTCCGGTCGCGGCCGGGTCGCGTGCACCCGCGTCGGCGGCGAGCGCCTCGAAGAGGCGCCGCATCCATCGTTTCTCCGTGCGCACCACCTCGAGGGTCCTCTCGTCGGTCGCGCCGACCTCCGCGTACGCGTTCACGAAGGCGCACCCTCGGACCTGCCCGGCGTGCCACCGCTCGAGCGCGTCGAACACCGCCCCGGCGCGGGCACGGGGATCGGGCTCGGCCGCGACGTGCTCGAGCACGAGGCGCTGCCAGCGGCCGGCGCGGCGCGAAAGGTAGCGGGCCACGAGCCCGTCCTTGGAGCCGAACCGGTCGTAGAGCGTCTTCTTCGTGGTGCCGGCCTCCAGGGCGACCAGGTCCACCCCCACCGCGCGGATCCCCCGCGCGTAGAACAGGTCGCTCGCGGCGTCCAGGACGCGCACACCGGCAGGCGTCAGCTCCGGCTCGTCGAAGGCCGGGGCGAGATCGTCGACGGCGGCTGGCACGAGCTGTCCTCCTCAGTTGGTACTGCGAGTATACCGACCGGTGTGTTTACCTGCCGTCATGAGGACAGGACCGCTCGCGCCCGTGGGTCTCGTCGTCTTCTGGAGCTCCGGCTTCATCGGCGCCGACCTGGGGACGCGGACGACCGGCGCGGTCACGCTGCTCGCCTGGCGCTACGTCGTCGCGCTCGCCGCCGTGGCGGCGGTCGCGGCGGCGCTCGCCGCGGCGCGCCGCCGCCGGAGGCACGGCGCTGCGCCGCGGCTCGCGGCGGTGCGGCGGGGGACGCTGCGCAGCCACGCCGTCATCGGGGTCCTGTCCCAGGCGGGCTACCTGCTCGGCGTGGTCGGCGGCGTCGCGCTGGGCGTCGACGCCGCCCTCGCCGCGCTCGTCGCGGCCCTCCAGCCGCTCGTGGTCGCCGTCCTGTCGCACGCCGTGCTCGGCGACCGGACGGGCCGGGCGCAGCGGGTAGGGCTGGCCGTCGGCGTGGTCGGCGTCGCGCTCGTCGTGCTCGGCGACCTCGGGACGGGCGAGGCGCCCGCGTGGGCGTACCTGCTGCCCGTGGCGGGGACGGTGTCGCTGTCCGTCGGGACGGTGCTCGGCGCCCGCGCGTCCTCGACCGGCACGGCGCTGGGCGACCTCGCGGTCCAGACCGCCGCCGCCGGCGTGGTCCTCGTCGGCGTCGGGGCCGTCACCGGCCGGTTCGCCCCGCCGGACGACGGCTCGTTCTGGGTCGCCGTGGCCTGGGTGGTCGTGCTCGCGACCGTCGGCGCGTACGGCTGCTACCTCGTGGTGCTGCGCGACCGCGGCCCGCGGACCGTCAGCGTGCTCCTCTACCTCACG
>JAPSLD010000177.1 GCA_031181105.1 Isoptericola sp.
GGAGGACCGTGAGCGAGGAACGTCGGCTCGAGGTTCTGCGGGCGATCGTCGAGGACTACGTCCAGACGCGCGAGCCCGTCGGGTCCCGCGTGCTCACGGAGCGGCACGGGCTCGGCGTCTCGCCCGCGACGATCCGCAACGACATGGCCGCGCTCGAGGAGGCCGGGTACATCGCCCAGCCGCACACCTCGGCGGGGCGCATCCCCACCGACAAGGGGTACCGGCTCTTCGTCGACCGCCTCGCCGAGGTGCGCCCGCTCTCGGTGGCGCAGAAGCGGGCGATCGAGACGTTCCTGTCCGAGGCGGTCGACCTCGACGACGTCGTCGCGCGCGCCGGGCGGCTCATCGCCCAGCTCACCGGGCAGGTCGCCGTGGTCCAGTACCCGTCGCTGCGCCTGTCGGGGCTGCGCCACCTGGAGCTCGTGCCGCTGGGCGACCGGCGCCTGCTCGTGGTGGTCATCACCGACACGGGCCGGGTCGAGCAGCGGTTCCTCGAGGCGGGCGCCGGGCCGGGCGGGCCGTCCGACGGCCTCGAGCTCGACGAGGGGACCCTCGGCGAGCTGCGTGCGCGCCTCAACGCCGCCGCGGCCGGCAAGCGGCTCTCGGAGCTGTCGGCCGCGTTCGCCCGGGTGCTCGACTCCGTCGCGCCCGAGCTGCGCCCGGTCGTCCAGGGTGTTGCGGACCTCGTCGTCGAGACGCTCGGCGAGGAGGTCGAGGAGCGTATCGTGCTGGCGGGCACGGCGAACCTCGCACGTGCCGACATGCGGTTCGAGCAGGGGCTCAGCCCGGTGCTCGAGGCCCTCGAGGAGCAGGTCGTCCTGCTCGGCCTGCTGACCGAGATGGCGGCGGACGGGGTGGCGGTGCGCATCGGGCACGAGAACCGGCTCGACGGACTCGCCGAGACGTCCGTCGTCGCCTCCGGGTACGGCACCGACGGTGACACCGTGGCGATCCTCGGCTCCGTCGGCCCCACCCGCATGGACTACCCCGGCACGATCGCCGCCGTCCGGGCCGTCGCCCGCTACCTGTCCCGCGTCCTGCCGAGCTGAGCGACCGCCGCCCGACGGACCACCGACCTCGACGCCTCGCAGAGAGAGACCTGTGACCGACTACTACGAGATCCTGGGCGTCCCCCGCGACGCCTCGCCCGAGCAGATCAAGAAGGCCTACCGCCGGCTCGCCCGCGAGCTGCACCCCGACGTCGCGGGCGTCGAGGGGGAGGAGCGGTTCAAGGACGTCGCCCGCGCCTACGAGGTGCTGTCCAACCCGGAGAAGCGCCAGCAGTACGACATGGGCGTGGACCCGACCGCGCCCGGAGGCGGTGCCGGGGGCGGCTTCGGCAACGGCTTCGGCTTCCAGGACATCTTCGAGACGTTCTTCGGCGGCGGCGCCGCGCAGACGGGCCCCGTGCCGCGCGCCCGGCGCGGGCAGGACGCCCTCGTGCGCCTCGACGTCGACCTCGCCGAGGCGGCCTTCGGCGCCAAGCGCGAGATCCAGGTCGACACCGCCGTCGTGTGCGGCACCTGCGGCGGCGACGGGTGCCGGCCGGGCACCTCCGTCACCACGTGCGAGGTCTGCCACGGCCGCGGCAGCGTCCAGCGGGTGGCCCGCTCGTTCCTCGGCCAGGTCATGACCACCTCGCCGTGCGCGGCGTGCCAGGGGTTCGGCACGATCATCCCCGAGCCGTGCGCCGACTGCGCCGGGGAGGGGCGCGTGCGCTCGCGGCGGACCATCACGGTCAACGTGCCGGCCGGCGTCGACACGGGCACGCGCATCAAGCTCACGGCGCAGGGCGAGGTCGGCCCGGGCGGCGGCCCGGCCGGCGATCTCTACGTCGAGATCCGCGAGCGCCCGCACGAGGTGTTCCTGCGTCGCGGGGACGACCTGCACTGCACTCTCCAGGTGCCGATGACGGCGGCCGCGCTCGGCACCGTGCTCGAGCTCGAGACGCTCGACGGGCTTCAGGAGATCGACCTGCGCCCCGGCACGCAGCCCGGCCAGGTCGTGACCCTCAAGGGGCTCGGCGTGGGCCACCTGCACACCGGCGGTCGCGGCGACCTGAACGTCCACATCGACGTCCAGGTCCCGGCCGCGCTCGACGAGCAGCAGACCGAGCTGCTGCGCTCGCTCGCCCGGCTGCGCGGCGAGGAGCGCCCGGAGCCGCGGCTCACGGCCGCGCACCCAGGGGTGTTCTCCCGCCTGCGGGACCGGCTGAGCGGCCGCTGACGTGAGCGCGCCGGTCTTCCTCGCCGACGGCGGCGGGCTCGACGCCCTCGCGCCCGGCGACGCCTACGTTCTGGACGGCACGGAGGGCCGGCACGCCGGCGTGGTCCAGCGCCGCGGGCCGGGCGAGCGCGTCGACGTCGTCGACGGCGCGGGCACGCGCGTGCGCTGCGTCGTCGAGTCGCCGGTGCCCGACGGCCTGCGGCTGCGGGTGACCGAGGTGGTCCGCGAGCCGGCCCCCGGCGTGGTCCTCACGCTCGTGCAGGCCCTCGCCAAGGGCGACCGCGACGAGCTCGCCGTCGAGGCCGCGGTCGAGGTGGGCGTCGACGCGGTCGTGCCGTGGCAGGCGGAGCGCTCGATCGTGGTGTGGCGGGGTCAGCGGGCGGCCAAGTCGCACGCCCGGTGGGTCGCGACCGTGCGCGCGGCGGTCAAGCAGGCACGGCGCGCGTCGCTGCCGCCCGTCGAGCAGGCCGTCACCACCCGGCAGCTCGCCGCCCGCACCGGCGAGGTCGTCGCCGCGGGAGGCGCCGTCGTCGTGCTGCACGAGGAGGCGTCCACGCCGCTCGCCGGCGTGCCGCTGCCCGCGCCCGCCGAGCCGGACCAGGGCGGGGCGGCCGAGCTGCTCGTCGTCGTCGGGCCCGAGGGCGGGATCTCGGACGCGGAGCTGGACGCCCTGACCGAGGCGGGTGCGGTCCCGGCGCGGCTCGGGCCGCACGTCCTGCGCACCTCGACGGCCGGGCCCGTCGCGGTCGCGCTGCTCAGCGAGCGGCTCGGACGCTGGGCGTGAGCCGGCGGCGATCGGTAGCGTGACGCCCATGACGAGCACAGAGCAGGACGACTGCATCTTCTGCAAGATCGTCGCCGGCGAGCTCCCGGCCGACGTCGTGGCGCGCAGCGACCGCGTGATCGCGTTCCGCGACATCGACCCGCAGGCGCCCGTGCACGTCCTGGTCGTGCCGAAGGAGCACCACGGCGACGTGTCGGTGCTCGCGGCCGCGGACCCGCAGCTGCTCGCCGAGGTCGTCGAGGTCGCCGACCGCGTGGCCCACGACCTCGCGGACGGCCAGTACCGCTTCATCTTCAACAGCGGGCCGCGCGCCGGCCAGAGCGTGTTCCACGTCCACGGGCACGTGGTCGCGGGCAAGCAGCTCGGCTGGACGCCGGCCTGAGGCCCGGGCGCGCCGCGGGCGGCGGACAATCCGGGTGCCGCGCGACGGACTGGCTCGATAGACTCGGGGGCAGGCCCACCCGGCCCCTACCCGTCTCGCGAAGGAGTGCATCGGCGCCAGCCGGCTCATGACATCGACACCCAGCACCGAGCGCTCGCAGCGTTCCGCCGAGCGCTCGACAGAGCACCGCATCGTGGTGCCCGCCCACGTGCCCATGGTCGCCCTGCTCGGCAGCCGGGACTCCGTGCTGCGGGCCGTCGAGGACGGCTTCCCCGGCGTGGACGTCCACGCCCGCGGCAACGAGATCGTCGTGAGCGGCCCGGCGGGCGACGTCGCCCTCGTGTCCCGGCTCCTCGACGAGCTCGTCGAGGTCGTCGAGTCGGGCACGCAGCTCACGCCCGACGTCGTGACCCGGTCGGTCCGGATGCTCACGGCCGCGACGGCGCAGCGCCCGGCCGAGGTCCTCACGTTCAACATCCTGTCCAGCCGCGGTCGCACGATCCGGCCCAAGACGGTCGGGCAGAAGCGCTACGTCGAGGCCATCGACGCGAGCACGATCACGTTCGGCATCGGGCCGGCCGGCACGGGCAAGACGTACCTCGCCATGGCCAAGGCCGTGCAGGCGCTGCAGTCCAAGCAGGTCAACCGCATCATCCTGACGCGCCCGGCCGTCGAGGCGGGCGAGAAGCTGGGCTACCTGCCCGGCTCGCTCACCGAGAAGATCGACCCGTACCTGCGCCCGCTGTACGACGCGCTGCACGACATGATGGACCCGGACGCGATCCCCAAGCTCATGGAGGCGGGCACGATCGAGGTGGCGCCGCTGGGGTACATGCGCGGCCGCTCCCTCAACGACGCGTTCGTCATCCTCGACGAGGCGCAGAACACCTCGACCGAGCAGATGAAGATGTTCCTCACGCGCCTGGGCTTCGGCTCGAAGATGGTCATCACGGGCGACGCCACCCAGGTCGACCTGCCGGGCGGCACGACGTCGGGCCTGCGCGTCGTCGAGGACATCCTCACGGGGGTCGACGACGTCGAGTTCTGCCGGCTGACGTCGTCGGACGTCGTGCGGCACCGGCTCGTGAGCGACATCATCGACGCGTACGCGCGCTGGGACGTCGCGCGCCCGCCGGCCGACCGGCGGGACCGCCGGGACCGCGGCGAGCGGGGGGCGCGCGGGTGAGCGTCGAGGTCAACAACGAGACCGGCTTCGACGTCGACGAGGCGGAGTTCGCCGCGCTGGCCCGGTTCGTGCTGGACACGCTCCACGTGCACCCGCAGAGCGAGCTGTCGATCCTCTTCGTCGACACCCAGGCGATGAGCGAGCTGCACGAGCAGTGGATGGACGAGCCGGGCCCCACCGACGTGCTGTCCTTCCCGATGGACGAGCTGCGCCCCGGCCGCGACGGCGAGGTCGCCGCGCCCGGGACGCTCGGCGACGTCGTGCTGTGCCCGGACGTCGCTGTCGAGCAGGCGCGCGTCGCCGGGCACTCGACGGTCGAGGAGCTCCTGCTGCTCACGACCCACGGCATCCTGCACCTCCTCGGCTACGACCACGCCGAGCCGGAGGAGGAGAAGGAGATGTTCGGCCTGCAGCGCAAGCTGCTGCTCACCTTCCTCGCCGGCCGATGAACGCACCGGACCTGCTGGTCGCGCTCGTCGCGGCCGTGTGCCTGGGGCTGGCGGGCATGCTGTCGGCAGGCGAGGCCGCCGTCCT
>JAPSLD010000178.1 GCA_031181105.1 Isoptericola sp.
CTTGGGACCGCTTCGGGGCCATGGCGCAGTTGGTAGCGCGTCTCGTTCGCAATGAGAAGGTCGGGGGTTCGAATCCCCCTGGCTCCACCGGAGCGAAGGCCGCCGTCCTGCGGGACGGCGGCCTTCGTCGTTCCCGGCCTCGGCCCGGTCCCCGGCTCAGCCGGCGAGGACGGCGAGGACGACGACGTTGCCGTCGCGGTCACGCACGTGGGCGTAGCGGTCGGCCGTCTCGTCGCTCTCGCGGAGCGGCTCCTCCGGCCCGGCGCCCAGCCGCCTGCACCGCTCCAGCACGGCGTCCAGCTCGGCGCCATCGTCGAGGTACAGCACGAGGAACGGGCTGTCGCCCGCCTGCCGGCCGACCGGAGCGCCCTCGGGTGCGGGGTGTATCCACAGGCCCGCGTCCGCCAGGTTCCCGGGGCCGACGTGCAGGAGCCGGTAGCCGTCGATGTCGCCGTCGTACAGGGTCTCGAAGCCGAACGCCTCCCGGTAGAACTGCGCGGTGGCGGACGGGTCGCGGGCGAGCAGGGAGGTGCGGCCGATGCGTGCTGTCATGCCGCAGAGGCTAGACGGGGGGTGTGACGTTGCCCACCCCGAGCGGTGGGCGGGTGCGTCGTCCCGCTGTGACGATGCGGACGTCGACCCGGCTCCGAGGATGCGCGAGGATATGACGTGTGCACTCCAGGAAAGCCCGATTCGTCCGCTCTGTCCTGGTCGCCGCCGCCGTCGTCGTGCTGGGCGCGACGGGCTGCACGGCGCCGCCCGCGGACGAGCCGGTGCGCTCCGCGTCGCCGCAGGAACCACCGCTCGAGGTGCGTGAACCCGAGTCCCACACCCTGGTGCTCGACTCCTCCGAGCCGGCCGAGCTCGCGCTGACGGCGAGCCAGGTCCTGTTCGAGCGGTCGGAGCTGGTCGTCCTCGCCGCCGCCGACGACGAGCAGGCGCTGCCCACGGCGTCGGCCGCCGCCGCGGCGCTGCACGCGCCGGCCCTGCTCGCCGGCGGCGGGATCTCGGACGACGCGCTCGCCTCCGAGCTCGACCGCCTCGGCGTCGCGACGGCCGTCGTCGTGGAGCCGGCCACCGGTCTCGACGACGTCGAGCGTGTGGAGCCGTCGCCGCCTCCCGGGGCGGACCCCGGCCCGGCCGGCCGCGCGGCGCTGCACGCGGAGGTCGACGTGGTGCGGCTCGACCCCGGCGTCGTGACGGACGACGGCGAGCTGGCCGACGACGACCTCGAGACGCTGCGCGGGAAGCTCCCCGCCACGGGAGAGCCGGTCCTGCTCAAGGAGGTGCTCGCGCTGACGGACCCGCAGCCGGGGCAGGAGGCCGCGATCGCGACGGTCCGCGCCGCGGGCGCGGTCACGTTCGAGGTTCCGGGCGGCGACCCCGCGGCGCTCCCGGAGGCGATCACCATGATCGACGACGCGCAGGCCCTCACGGTCGTGGGCGTCGGGCCGACGTTCGGCGACCCCGAGACCTTCGCGTGGAAGGTGCTCACCGCCGAGCACGGGGCGCTGCTGCCGACCGGTACCCAGCACCTGTTCCCCGCCCGGTACGTCACGACGTCGGCCGGCCGGTCGGACGACCCGGAGGCCGTCGTCGCGCGTGCCACGGAGGACGCGGCCGAGTACGCCGTCGACGGCGAGCCCGTCGTGCCGACCGTCGTCGTGCGCGCGAGCACGCCGTCGCGCTCGGCCGGGGCAGACGGGGACCACGTGACGGAGGCCGCGACCGAGGACCTCGAGCCGTTCGTCCGGGCGGCGCGCGAGGCCGGTCACTACGTGCTCCTCGACGTGGCCGCCGGGCCTCGGCCGGTGGTCGAGGAGGTCCGCGACCTCGAGCCGCTGCTGGCGACGCCCGGGGTCGGGGTCGCCCTCCGTCCCGAGGAGCGGCGCGGCGACGGCGTGGACACGCGCTCCTCCCGGATGGAGGCGGCCGAGGTCGCCGAGGTCGTGGAGTACCTCGCGGAGGTGACGACGCGCGAGGGCCTGCCGCCGGCTCTCCTGGTCGTCCACCAGACCAGACCCGACTCCGTCCCCGGCCGCGACACGCTGCGGCCCGTGCCCCAGGTGGAGATCGTGCTCGCGGCCGACCGCACCGGCGGGGCGACGACCGGCGAGTGGGTGTGGAACCAGGTCACCGAGGAGGTGCCGCCCGGCGTGCGCCTCGGCTGGTCGGGCCCGCGTCGCGTGCACGACGGCGCGGCGCAGCTCGTGCCGTCGGAGCCCGCGGTCCCCGTGCTGGTCGCGGCGTCATGAGCCTCTCCGCCGACGTGCCCGGCCGCGGCCCGGTCGACCCGTCGCGGCTGCCGATCGTCCCCTGGCCGAGCGTCGTCGAGCCCCTCGACGGTCCGGGCGTGCCGCTCGCGATCGTGCGCGTCGACGCGCCCGACGCCCGGCTCGCCGCGCTCGCGGCCGAGCAGCTCGCCGCCGCGGGCGTGCGGGTCGACGACGGCGCCCCCGTGGGCGTGACGCTGCGGCTCGACCCCGCCTCGGGCCCGCCCGGGGCGGCGAGCACGGAGCGGTACACGCTGCGGGTGTCCGCCGACGGCGTGGTCGCGACGGCGCCGGAGCGCGTCGGGCTGCTGCACGCGGTGCGCGCGCTGCGCCAGCTCGTCCCGGCGGGTGCCGCGGGTGCAGCGGGCGCCGTCGTGCCCGCCGTCGTCGTGCACGACGCGCCGCGGTACCCGTGGCGCGGCCTGAGCCTGGACGTCGTGCGGCACTTCTTCGGGCCGCAGGACCTGCGCGCCGTCGTGGACCTCGTCGGGGCGCTGCGGCTGCGGGTGCTGCACCTGCACCTCACCGACGACCAGGGCTGGCGGATCGAGGTGCCGTCGCGCCCCGAGCTGACCGAGCGCTCGTCCGGCACGCAGGTGGGCGGGGGCCGGGGCGGGTTCCTCACCGTCGAGGAGCTCCGGGCGCTGCAGGCGTACGCGGCCGAGCGGTTCGTGACGATCGTGCCCGAGGTCGACCAGCCGGGGCACGTGAACGCGGCGACCCACGCGATCGGCGAGCTCGTGCCCGGCGGCCGCCCGACGGACCCGTACGAGGGCATCGAGGTCGGCTTCTCGCGGCTGTGGTTCGACAACCCGGCGACCGAGCCGTTCCTGCGCGACGTGCTGGGCGACGTCGCGCGGATGACCGACGGTCCGTACGTGCACGTGGGCGGCGACGAGGTGCTGACCATGGACCCCGCCGAGTACGCCCGGTTCGTCGAGCTCGCGTGCCGCGTCGTGCGCGAGGCGGGCCGGACGCCCGTGCTGTGGCAGGAGGGCGCGCACGGCCCGCTCGAGCCGGGCACCGTGCTGCAGTACTGGGACCCGAGGGGCGACGGCGCACCGTTCGTCGCGGCGGCCGCGGCCGGCGCGCGGTTCGTCATGTCGCCCGCGGACCGGGCGTACCTCGACATGAAGTACACGCCCGAGCACCCGCTCGGCCTCGACTGGGCGGGCTGCGTCGAGCTGCGCGACTCCTACGACTGGGAGCCGACCCAGGTCGTCCCGGGCCTCCCGCCCGAGGCGGTCGAGGGGGTGTCCGCGGCGGTGTGGACCGAGACGCTCACGACCCGCGACGAGCTGTTCTCGATGCTGCTGCCGCGGCTCGCGGCGGTGGCCGAGGTGGCGTGGACCGACGCGCCGCGCAAGGACTGGACGTCGTTCCGGCGGCGCGTCGCCGCGCAGGGGGCGGCGTGGCGCGCGGCGGGGTGGGCGTTCCACCCGACGCCGCAGGTGGACTGGTAGGTCAGCCGGCGCGGCCGGTCAGATCCACGAGCGCAGGAGCATGAGCGCGCGCCAGTACTCGTACGGCACCTGCATCGCGGACCAGACCGGGTAGTACGCCACCGACACGAGCGCCACGAGCGTCGTCACCGCGACGATCGCGGCGATGACCTTCGGCCGCCCGCGCCGCCCCTCCGTGCGCTCGAGCGCGACCGTCGCGACGTGCACGAGCCCGAGCACGACCCACGGCAGGAACACGATCGAGTAGAACGTGAAGATCGTGCGCTCGGCGAAGAAGAACCACGGCACCCACCCGGCCACCAGGCCGCTGAGCACCGCGGGAGCGCGCCAGTCGCGGCGCGTCACGCCGAGCACGAGGACGGCGACGACGGCGAGCGCGCCGGCCCACCACAGCACCGGGTTGCCGAGCGACGTGACGGCGGACGCGCAGCCGTCCGCGACCTGCGCGCCGCAGCCCGCCTCGCCGGCGGCGACCCGCTCCCAGTAGAACGACGTCGGCCGCCACTGCACGATCCACCCGAGCGGGTGCGCGGCGTACCCGTGCTCGGAGTCGAGCGACGTGTGGAAGTCCATCATCTGGCCGTGGTAGTGCCACAGGCTGCGCATCGGCGCGGGCAGCCAGCCGACGCCCTCGCCGGGGTTCTCGACGGCCCACCGGCGCAGGTACGCCCCGGGGCTGGCGAACCAGGACCACCACGTCGCGACGTAGGTGAGCGCCGCCGTCGGGACGATCCACACGAACGCGGGGACGGCGTCGACCACGAGCGCGTCCTCCCACCACCGGCCGACGCCCGCGGCACGGCGCGCCGTCAGGTCCCACAGCACCGTGAGGATGCCGAAGACCGCCACGAAGTACAGGCCCGACCACTTGACCCCGCACGCGAGGCCGAGCGAGACGCCCGCCGCGAGGCGCCACCAGCGCATGCCCAGCCGCGGTCCGTAGTGCGCGACCGTGCCGCCCGCGTCGAGCACCGCCGCGACCCGGGACGCGAGCCGCCGCCGGGCCCACTCGCGGTCCACGACCAGGCAGCCGAACGCGACCAGGACCCAGAGCATGAGGAACTGGTCGAGCAGCGCGGTGCGCGAGTGGACGATCGCCTCGCCGTCGACGGCGAGCAGGAAGCCCGCGAGCACGCCCATGAGCGACGACGCGAACAGGCGCCGCGCGATCCGGACCAGGAGGAGGACGGCCACGACGCCGGCGACCGCGCTGGCGAGACGCCACGCGAACGCGCTCGTCGCGCCGCCGCCGAGCTCCATCCCGAGCCAGATCATCCACTTGCCGACCGGCGGGTGGACGACGTACGCGGCCGAGTCGAGGTACGAGGTGACGTCGCCGGCCTCGAACGCGGCGTTGGGGTCGTCCGGCCA
>JAPSLD010000179.1 GCA_031181105.1 Isoptericola sp.
AGTGATCCGTGGCAGCACCGTCCGCGACCGCCAAGCTCGACGCCGTCGTCTCCCTCGCCAAGCGGCGGGGATTCGTCTTCCAGTCCGGCGAGATCTACGGCGGGACCCGGTCCGCGTGGGACTACGGCCCGCTCGGCGTCGAGCTCAAGGAGAACATCAAGCAGCAGTGGTGGCGCGCCATGACGCGGCGCGACGACGTCGTCGGGCTCGACTCCTCCGTCATCCTGCCGCGCGAGGTGTGGGTGGCCTCGGGCCACGTCGGCGAGTTCACGGACCCGCTGACCGAGTGCCTCAGCTGCCACAAGCGGTTCCGCGAGGACCAGATGATCGAGGAGTTCGCGGAGCGCAAGGGCCGCGAGCCCGAGGGCGGGCTCGCCGAGATCTCGTGCCCGAGCTGCGGCACGCGCGGGCAGTGGACCGAGCCGCGCGACTTCAACATGATGCTCAAGACGTACCTCGGCCCGGTCGAGGACGAGTCGGGCCTGCACTACCTGCGGCCCGAGACCGCGCAGGGCATCTTCGTCAACTTCGCCAACGTCGCGGCGGCGGCCCGCCGCAAGCCTCCGTTCGGCATCGCGCAGATCGGCAAGTCGTTCCGCAACGAGATCACGCCCGGCAACTTCATCTTCCGCACGCGCGAGTTCGAGCAGATGGAGATGGAGTTCTTCGTCGCGCCCGGCACGGACGCGCAGTGGCACCAGTACTGGATCGACACCCGCATGGCCTGGTACACCGGCCTCGGGATCTCGGCGGACAACCTGCGCCTCTACGAGCACCCGCAGGACAAGCTCTCGCACTACTCGACGCGCACCGTGGACATCGAGTACCGCTTCGGCTTCACCGGCTCGGAGTGGGGCGAGCTCGAGGGCGTCGCCAACCGCACCGACTTCGACCTGTCGACGCACGCGAAGCACTCGGGCAAGGACCTGATGTACCGCGACCCGGTGACCAACGAGAAGTACTACCCGTACGTCATCGAGCCCGCGGCCGGCCTGACGCGCTCGCTCATGGCGTTCCTCGTCGAGGCGTACGCCGAGGACGAGGCGCCCAACACCAAGGGCGGCGTCGACAAGCGCACGGTGCTGCGGCTCGACCCGCGGCTCGCGCCCGTCAAGGCGGCCGTGCTGCCGCTGTCCAAGTCGGCCGAGCTCCTGCCGACGGCCGAGAAGCTCGCGAGCGAGCTGCGCGGTCACTGGAACGTCGACTACGACGTGACCCAGGCGATCGGCAAGCGGTACCGCCGCCAGGACGAGATCGGCACGCCGTTCTGCGTCACCGTGGACTTCGACACCCTCGAGGACCAGGCCGTGACGATCCGCCACCGCGACACGATGGCGCAGGACCGGGTCGCCCTCGACCAGGTCGCCGGGTACCTCGCGCAGCACCTCCTGGGCGCCTGACGGCGCGGGCGCCGGCGTCCGCGCCGGCGCCCGCCGACCCGGTCGGTCGCGGCCGTCAGGTGCGCCTGCGCCCGACGAACCCGAGGATCAGGCTGACCACCAGGACGATGACGCCGATCCAGATGAGGAACTGGCCGATCTCGGTCGCGACCCCCAGGATCACGAGCACGACGCCGACCAGGACGAGGATGAGCCATGTAGGCACGCCGACCTCCTTCGTCGTCGCGGCGCGCCGTCGCGCCGCGTTGCTCGGATCCTCGCCCCGCCGGCGCGTGCTCGCACGTCAGGGCAGGTTTCCGGGCACGTGGGCGGTGCTGACGACCTGCTCGATCACCTCCGCGACGGCGGCCACCGCGGGCCGGCGGGGCGCGCCCGTCGGCTCCAGCAGCACGATGTCGCGCTCGACGACGTCGCGCAGCGCGCTCGTGCGCAGGTCCTTGCCCGGGCGGATGCCGCGCATGAGCGGCGTCGCCAGCGCCACGCCGAGCCCCTGGGCGACGAGCGCGAGCGTCGTCGAGGTGTCGTTGACCTCGTGGGCGGCGCGCGGCTCGAACCCGGCGCTGCGGCACGCCCCGCGCACGGCCGCACCGTAGTGCGTGGGCATGGGCGGCAGGATCCAGGGCACGCCGGCCGCGTCGGCGAGGTCCATGGTCCGCGGCAGACCCGACGTCGGCGCGGACAGCAGGGCGAACCGCTCGGTCCGCAGCGGGCGCAGCGCGGTGCCGGGGATGCGCGGGATCGGCGCGCCGGGGTAGTCGAGGCCGAGCCCGAGGTCGACGTCGCCCCGCCGCACGGCCGCGGCGACGTCGTCGACCGTGAGCTCGTAGCCGGCCAGGACCACCCCGGGGTGCGCGGCCGCGAGCCCGGCGACGAGCCGGGGCAGGAGCCCTGCCGCGACGGTCGCGAACGCACCGAGGCGGACCGTCCCCGCCGCCCCCTGCGTCGCGGCGCGCGCGGCGTCCACGGCCTCGCGCTGGGCCGTCAGCAGCGCGTCGGCCCGCCCCGCGAGCGCCAGCCCCGCCTCGGTGAGGACGACCCCGCGCCCGTGGGGCCGCACCAGCTCGGCCCCGACGGACCGGGTCAGGGCGGCCAGCTGCTGCGAGACGGCGCCGGTCGTGTACCCGAGGGCGGTCGCGGCCGCCGTCATCGTGCCGTGCTCCGCCAGCGCCGCCAGGGCGCGCAGCCCCGACCACGACAGGTCGCGCGGCACCGGGTCCATCCCGAGATCGTATAGCGGCGCTGTACGGTTCCGCGAACGAATCTTCGATGGTGCTCCACACTCCCGTCCGGACAGGATGAGGCGGAAGGGTTGGTCTCGCCGCAACGAGGAGGTCGGGTGGCGCGCAGCACGCGGCCGGTGCCCGCTCGGGCCGAGGCGGTCGTCGTCGGTGGCGGCGTCATGGGCGCGTCCGCCGCGTTCCACCTGGCCGAGCAGGGCGCCGACGTCCTGCTGCTGGAGGCCGGCGAGCTCGCCCGCGGCAGCTCGGGCAAGCCGATCGGCGGTGTGCGCGCCCAGTTCTCCGACCCGGCCAACGTCGACCTGGGGCTGCGCAGCCTCGAGGCGTACGAGGACTTCGCGCGCCGGCCCGGGGCGGCGATCGGCCTCGAGCAGCCCGGCTACCTGTTCGCGCTGCCGACCGACGCCGACGTCGAGCTGTTCGCCGCGTCGGTCGCGATGCAGAACGCCCGCGGCGTCGACAGCCGCGTCGTCGACGTCGCCGAGGCCCGCCGGCTCAACCCCTACCTCGACCCCTCGCGCTACGTCGCCGCCGCGTACGCGCCGCGCGACGGGTGGGCCCGGCCCGCGGCCGTCGTGCGGGGATACGCGGAGGCCGCCGAGCGGCTCGGGGCCGCGGTGCGCACGCACACCCCGGTGACCGCCGTCGAGCCCGCCGGGGACCGGCTCGAGGTCACGACGCCGCGCGGCACCACGAGCGCCGCGGCGCTCGTGGTGTGCGCGGGCGCGTGGTCGCGGGCGGTCGGCGCGATGGTGGGCGTCGACCTGCCGGTGGAGCCCGTCAAGCGGCAGATCGCGTTCACCGCCCCGCTCGACCCCGCGCCGCCGCGCGTCCCGTTCACCATCGACTTCGGCACGACGTTCTACCTGCACAACGCCGACGACCCGCGCACGCTGCTGCTCGGCGCCTCGGACCCGGCCACGCCGGCCGGCTTCGACACCGCCTACGACCCGTCGTGGGAGCCGTTCCTGCGTGACCTCGCGGGACGGGCCACGCCGGCGCTCGCGGGCGCGCGGCTCACCGGCGGCTGGGCCGGCCTGTACGAGATGACGCCGGACCACGACGCGCTGATCGGCGAGGCGCCGGCCGGTGCCGGGCGCGTGCTCTACGCGTGCGGCTTCTCGGGGCACGGGTTCCTGCAGGCGCCGGCCGTGGGAGAGGCGCTCGCCGACCTGTACGCGGGACGGGCCGGCACGCCCGCCGCGCACGGCGTCGACGTCGCCGCGTTCGACGCCGGACGGTTCGCCACCCACGCCCGGCGCACCGAGGCCAACATCATCTGACCGACGGACCGCAACGACAGGGGCCCACCGGCCCGCACGACGGGGTCCGGCGACGACGCCGGGCCGGGAAGGAGCAGACGTGACGTCCGAGCAGACGTTCCACGAGCCGTGGCACCTGCGCGCCGCGTTCGCACGCTCGCTGTCCGACATGTACGGCCGCGAGGTGCCCGCCTACACGACGCTGCTGGAGGTGTCCCACGAGGTCAACCGCGACGTCGTGGCGGCCCGGGGCACCGACGCCGAGCGCCTCGGGTCGATCGACCGGGTGACGGCCGAGCGGCACGGCGCCATCCGTGTCGGCACGCCCGCCGAGATGAGCCAGGTCGCACGGATCTTCGGCGCCATGGGGATGCACCCGGTCGGCTTCTACGACCTCCGGGACGCCTCGAGCTCCTCGGTCCCGGTCATCTCGACCGCGTTCCGCCCGATCGAGCGCTCCGAGCTGGCGCGCAACCCGTTCCGCGTCTTCACGTCGATGCTCGTGCCGGGCGACCGCCGGTTCTTCACCGCGGACCTGCAGGAGCGGCTCGAGCGCTTCCTCGCCGCCCGGACGCTGTTCCCGCCAGAGCTGCTGGCGCTCGCCGACAGGGCCGAGGCCGAGGGCGGGCTGGCCGACGACGACGCCCGCGAGTTCCTCCGGCTCGCGACCGCCGCCTTCGAGCTCTCGCGCGAGCCCGTCGACCAGGCGTGGTACCGCGAGCTGGAGGCGGTCTCGGCCGTCGCGGCCGACATCGGCGGCGTCGCGTCGACGCACATCAACCACCTCACGCCGCGCGTGCTCGACATCGACGACCTCTACCGGCGCATGGAGGAGCGCGGGATCCGGATGATCGACGCGATCCAGGGCCCGCCGCTGTGGGAGGGACCGGACGTGCTGCTGCGCCAGACGTCGTTCCGCGCGCTCGCCGAGCCCCGCACTTTCCGCACGCCGTCGGGCGAGATCGTCCAGGACTCGCTGCGGGTCCGCTTCGGCGAGGTCGAGGCCCGCGGCATCGCGCTCACCCGCGCCGGGCGCGAGCGGTACGACGCCGCCATCGTGCGCGGCGCGACCCCCGAGGTCTGGCGCGAGACGTTCCCGAGCACCGAGGCCGGCCTGGTCGAGGAGGGT
>JAPSLD010000009.1 GCA_031181105.1 Isoptericola sp.
TGCGGTGGCGAGCTGCTCGTGCGCCGTGGACAGGGCGCCTGCCCGGCGAGGGGGGACGAAGGGTGCGTCAGGCAGTTCGGGTGTGGTGATCGACGACGTCGTCACGGGTCCTCCAGGACGGGTGCCGACGGCCTTCGTGAGGGCGCCGGCATGGGTTTCGCGGCCCGGGTTTGTGGGCCTCGTCACCACCGTAACGCCTCGTGCGCGCCAGCCACGAGGCGGGCCGGGGGTGGTCAGTGACCGAACTCGTCGGAGTCCGTGACCTGGTCCTCGCCGCGGTCCAGCCCGCTGATGTCGTCCAGGTCCCTCGGGGTGAGCTGCACCTCGACGCTCCGGAGGTTCTCGAGCCGCCGCTCGCGCGAGCCCGACTTCGGCACGGTGACGATCCCGCGCTGCGTCAGCCACCGCAGCGCCACCTGCGCCGGGCTGCAGCCGCGGCGCAGGGCGACCTGGGCGATGACCGGGTCCTCGAGCATCGTCGCGGGCTTGAGCGGGCTCCACGCCTCGGTGACGATCCCGTGGGCGACGTGGTACGCGTGCGTCGAGGCACGCGTGGCGTAGGGACTGAGCCTGATCTGGTTGACCTCGGGCGCCACGCCGGTCGCGTCGAGGACGCGGTCGAGGTGGTGCGGCTTGAAGTTGGAGGTCCCGACCGCACGGACGAGGCCGTCCTCGCGGAGCCGGAGCAGGCCCTCGAACGCCTCGACGTACCGGTCCTGGTCCGGGTTCGGCCAGTGGATCAGCAGCAGGTCGACGTACTCGAGGTCGAGCCGCTCGAGGCTGTTCTCGCAGGCCTGGCGCGCGCCGTCGACGCTGTGCCACCGCTTGTTGAGCTTGGTGGTGACGAAGAGCTCCTCGCGCGGGACGCCGGCGTCACGGATGCCGCGGCCGACGCCGCTCTCGTTGCCGTAGTTCTCCGCGGTGTCGACGAGGCGGTAGCCGTCCTCGATCGCGGTGCGGACGGCCTCGGCCGCCTCGGCGTCGTCCATGCGTGCGGTGCCGAGGCCGAGCAGCGGCATCTCGGTGCCGTGGGACAGGGGCACGGTGGGGGCGGCGGTCGTCATGCCAGGCACCGTACGGTCGACGCCGGGTCCTCGCACCGGCAGCCCCGGCGCCCCGGTGTCAGCGGGCGCGGTGTCAGCGGGCGCGGTGTCAGCGGGCGCGGCGCCAGACGGCCGGCAGCAGGGCGCCGGCGAGCGCGGCCTTGACCGCGTCGCCGGGCAGGAAGACGACGGCTCCGGCCGTCAGCGCCGCGCCGAGCGGCATGCCGGCGACGGCGGCGAGCCACGGCACGCCGACGGCGTAGACCACCGCGGTGCCCGCGGCGTACGCGGCGACGGTCGACAGCACGCGCCGGTCGGCCCCGCGCCGGGCGAGCGCGCCGACGACCGCGGACGCCGCCACGAACCCGAGCAGGTACCCGCCGCTCGCGCCGGCCACGACGTCCCACCCGGACGCGCCGCCCGTGAAGACCGGAAGGCCCACGAGCCCGGCGCCGACGTACAGCACCTGGGCGAGCGAGCCGCGCAGCGGGCCGAGCGCGGCGGCGCCGAGGAGCACGGCGAACGTCTGGCCCGTGACGGGCACGGGGAGGCCGGGGACCGGGATGCGGAGCTGGGCGGCGAGCGCGGTGAGCGCCGCGACGCCCACGACCAGCGCGACGTCGCGCGCCACGCTCCGTGGGAGCAGGTCGGCCAGGACGCGGCGGGTGTGGGCGGCGGGCAGGGGCATCGCGGCGGCTGCGGTCATGGCCACGACGCTAGGGCGCGACCCGCCGCGGGGCAGGGCGGGTGAGGCCCAACGAAGGTCGGCCCCGGTTTGTGCGTGTCGCACACCCGTGCGCGGGTGGGCGGCAACATCCGCCGGTTCCGTTGTGGGGATCGTGCACGCGCTACCTCGCGGCGCGGCGCGCTACCTCGGCGTGGGACGCGCTACCTCGGCGGGGAACGCGCTACCTCGCGGGTGGTCAGACGCGGCGGGCGCGGCGGCGGAAGGACGACGGCGTCTCGCCGGTCAGGCGCGCGAACGTGCGCGTGAACGCGGCCTGGTCGTAGAACCCCGCGGCGGACGCGACCTCGGCGAGCGGCGTCCCGGTCGACGCGAGCAGGTGCGCGGCCCGGTCGACGCGGGCGCGCAGCACGAGCTGGCGCGGCGTCAGCCCGAACACGCGCCGCACCCGCCGGTCGAGGACCGCGGTCGTGCACCCGGCCATGCGCGCCAGGTCGGCCGCAGTCAGCGACACGTTCGGCGTGGCGTCGAGGTGGCGCTCGACCGCACCGACGAGGCGCGCCATCGCGTCCATCGTCGCGTCGTCGGCGTCGTCCTCGCGCAGGTCCTGCGAGACCGACACGAGCCCGACGACGTCCCCGGCGTCGTCGTGCACCGGGAGCTTGGACGTGAGGAACCAGCCGGGCACGCCCCCGACGTGCCGGATGAGCTCGAGCTCGTTGCGCAGCGGGCGGCCGGTGCGCAGGACCTCGTCGTCCTGGGTCGTGTAGCGCTCGGCCAGCTCCGGGACGAACAGGTCGCCGGCGCGGCGGCCGACGACGTGGCGGCGGGAGCGCTCGTTGGTCCGGCGGACGAAGACCTGGTTCACGAGGACGTAGCGACCGGTGGTGTCCTTGGCGCAGAACATCACGCCGCTCAGCTCGTCCATGAGCGCGACCATGGCAGGCGCCATCGCGGCCAGGAGGGCGTCCGCCTCGGGCCACGTCGTGTTGTGCGAAACTCCGCCCATCGCGCGCCCGATCGTACAAGACGAGCGGTGCCGATCCGGGGCACCCTGGGACCATGAGTACCCCCGTCCCGGCGCACCACCCCGCGCCCCCCGTGAGTGCCGAGAGCCTCGTCGACGACGCCGTCGCGCTGGCCCGCACCTGGATCGACGCCGCCGCCGGTGACGGCGGTGCCGCGCCCACCACCCGCGCGGACCGTCGCGCCCGCGCCACCGCCGAGCGGCTCGGCTCGCTCGTGTCCGACCCGGCCGGTCTCGAGCTGGCCGTCGGCTTCGTCGACGACGTCGCCCGCCCCCAGGACGTGCGCGTGGCCGCCAAGGCCCTGTCCCGCCTGGGCGCCGACGCGGGCTCGGCGTCCTTCCTGAGCCCCGTGGACCGCGCCCTGTTCAAGGTGGGGGCGGCCGTCGCGCCGACGCTGCCGTCGGTCGTCGTGCCCGCCGCGCGAGTCCGCCTGCGCCAGCTCGTCGGCCACCTGGTCGCCGACGCCGGCGCCGGCCTCGGCAAGCACCTCGCCCGCACCCGGGCCGAGGGCTACACGCTCAACGTCAACCTGCTCGGCGAGGCCGTGCTCGGCGAGGACGAGGCCCGGGCGCGGCTGCAGCGCACGATCGACCTCGTGCGCCGGCCCGACGTCGACTACGTCTCGGTCAAGGTCTCCTCGGTCGCGGCACAGCTCGTCACGTGGGACCTCGAGGGCTCGCGCGAGCGCGTCGTCGAGCGGCTCCTGCCCCTGTACCGGGCCGCGCGCGACCACGGCGTGTTCCTCAACCTCGACATGGAGGAGTACCGGGACCTCGCGCTGACGACCGCGGTGTTCCGCGACGTCCTGGACCGCGACGAGTTCCGCGGCCTCGAGGCCGGCATCGTGCTCCAGGCGTACCTGCCGGACGCGCTCGGCGCTCTCGACGAGCTCACGGAGTGGGCGCAGGGGCGGGTCGCGGCCGGCGGCGCCCGCATCAAGGTCCGCCTCGTCAAGGGCGCGAACCTGGCGATGGAGCAGGTCGAGGCCGAGCTGCACGACTGGCCGCAGGCCCCCTACACCTCCAAGCCCGAGGTCGACGCGAACTACGTGCGGCTGCTCGAGCACCACCTGACCCCGGAGCGCACCGCCGCCGTCCGGGTCGGCGCCGCCTCGCACAACCTGTTCCACGTGGCGCTCGCGGTCCTGCTCGCGCGGTCGCGCGGCGTCACGGAGGGTCTCGACATCGAGATGCTGCAGGGCATGGCGCCGATCGAGGCCCGGCTGGTCCGGGCCGAGGTGGCCGAGGACGGCGGCCGCGTGGTGCTGTACACGCCGGTCGTGCGCGACGAGGACTTCGACGTCGCCATCTCCTACCTCGTGCGCCGCCTCGAGGAGAACGCCGCCGAGCAGAACTTCCTGCACGCCGCGTTCGCGCCGGCCGGCGGCGGGGGCACCGAGTCGGGCGCCGTCCCGCCGATGGACCGCCAGGAGGCGGCGTTCCGCGCATCGGTCACGCACGGCGTGCACTTCACGCCTGACGACGTCGCCCCGCGCCGGCGCCCGCGCTTCGGCGCGCGCCAGCCGTGGGAGGACGCCCCCGAGTTCCGCAACGCCGTCGACACCGATCCCGCGGTCGCCGCCCACCGCGAGTGGGCGAAGCGTGTCACGGGCCCCGAGTCCGGGTTCGTGCCGGTGCGGACGCCCGAGACGACGAGCGTCGAGGAGATCGACGCGGCCGTCGCCCGTGCCGTCGCCGTCCGCGAGACGTGGGCCGCCGTCGCGCCGGCCGACCGTGCCACGGTGCTGCGCGCCGCGGCGCGCCACCTCGAGGCGGCCCGCACGGACCTCGTGGCCGCGGCCGTGCACGAGCCCGGCAAGACCGTGGCCGAGGCCGACCCCGAGGTGAGCGAGGCCGTGGACTTCGCCAACTACTACGCCGCGTCGGCCGAGGCGCTGGAGCGCGTCGACGGCGCGACCTTCGCCCCCGAGGGCGTCACGCTGGTCACGCCGCCGTGGAACTTCCCCGTGGCCATCCCGATCGGCGGGGTGCTCGCGTCGCTCGCGGCCGGCTCGCCGGTGCTGGCCAAGCCGGCGCCGCCGACGCCGCGCTGCTTCGAGCTCGCGGTCGACGCGGTGCACGCCGCGCTCGACGAGGTGGCGCCCGAGATCGGGCTGGACCCGGAGGTCGCGCGCGACGTCCTGCAGCTCCTGCGCGTGCCCGACGGGGCGCTCGGCCAGCACCTCGTCACGCACGCCGACGTGTCCCGCGTGATCCTCACCGGCTCGATCGAGACCGCCGAGCTCTTCGCGAGCTGGCGGCCCGAGCGCCCCGTGCTCGCCGAGACGTCCGGCAAGAACGCGCTGGTCGTGACGCCGTCGGCCGACCTCGACCTCGCGGTGGCCGACGTCGTGCGCAGCGCCTTCGGGCACGCGGGGCAGAAGTGCTCCGCCGCGTCGCTCGTCATCCTCGTCGGCTCGGTGGGCGACCCGACGACGGTCACGGGCGAGCGGTTCCGCCGCCAGCTCGTCGACGCCGTCCGCTCGCTCGCCGTCGGCCCGGCGACGTCGCTCTCGACCGTCATGGGCCCGCTGACGGAGCCCGCGCAGGGCAAGCTCCTGCGGGCGCTCACCTCGCTCGAGCCGGGCGAGTCCTGGCTCGTCGAGCCGCGCCGCCTCGACGAGGTCGCCGCCGAGCACGGCATCGACCCCGACCGGCTGTGGACCCCGGGCCTGCGCGACGGCGTCGCGCCCGGCTCGTTCTTCCACCTCACCGAGGTCTTCGGTCCCGTGCTGGGCATCATGCGGGCGGCGGACCTGGACGAGGCGCTCCGCCTGCAGAACCAGGTCTCGTTCGGGCTCACCGCGGGCCTCCACTCGCTCGACTCCGACGAGATCGCCACCTGGCTCGACCGGGTCGAGGCGGGAAACGTCTACGTCAACCGGCACATCACGGGCGCGATCGTGCAGCGGCAGTCGTTCGGCGGGTGGAAGGCCTCCGTCGTGGGCCCGGGCGCGAAGGCCGGCGGCCCCAACTACGTGGCACAGCTGGGCTCGTGGTCCGACGACGCGGTCGTGGTGCCGTCGCGCGGCAACGACCCCGACGGGTGGCTGAGGTTCGCCGAGGCGTCCGACGCGGCGGCGTGGGAGGCCGAGCTCGGCGTCGGGCACGACCGGACCGGGCTGCGCGTCGAGGAGAACACCTTCCGCTACCGCCCGGTCGAGCGGGTCACGGTGCGCGTCGGCGACGGAGCGCTGCCCGTCGAGGTGATGCGCGTGCTGGCCGCGGCGCGGCGCGCGGGCGTGCCGACCGTCGTCGTGCCGGTGTCCGACGCCGGGTGGGGCGTGCCGCACGAGGCGCCCGTCTCGCACGAGGACTTCGCCGCCGCCGTGGCCGAGGGTCGCGTCACGGGCCGGATCCGCGTGATCGGCGACGCGCCGGGCCTGCACGAGGCCGCGGCGAGGCGCCTCGGCACCGTGACGGTGCTCGACCGGCCGGTGCTCGCCTCCGGCCGGCGCGAGCTGCTGACGTTCCTGCGCGAGCAGGCCGTGAGCCGCACGCGGCACCGGTACGGGCACGTGCACCTCGCCTGAGCCCGGCGCTGCGGCTCGGGCGGCGGTGCTTGATGCCGCCCGAGCCTGCGGCTCCGCTGCGGGCGAGTGCCACGTTCCTCGGCCCTCACCCTGCGCTGCGCCTGCGGCTCAGGCGGTGCTTGATGCCGCCCGAGCCTGCGGCTCCGCTGCGGGCGAGTGCCTCGTTCCTCGGCCCTCACCCTGCGCTGCGCCTGCGGCTCAGGCAGTCTCGCCCTCGACGAGGCGCGGCGCGAGGATCCGTGGCTCGCCGGGCACGGGGGTGCCGGCGAGCAGGTCGAGGAGCGTCGACGTCGCCGCGGACACCATCTGCACGAGCGGCTGCTCGACCGTCGTGAGCCGCGGCGTGGTGCGGTCCGCGGCGCCGAGGGCGTCGAACCCGACGACCTTGACGTCGTCGGGCACGGAGCGGCCCCGCGCGCGCAGGACCTCCAGCGCGCCCGTGGCCATGAGGTCCGACGCCGCGAACAGCCCGTCCACGTCCGGGTGCTCGTCGAGGATCTGCTCCATCGCCGCGGCACCACCGGCGACGGTGAAGTCGCCGTGCGCCACGACCTCGGCCGGCAGGCCCGCCTCGGCGAGCTCGCCGCGCCATCCCTCGAGGCGGTCGAGCGTCGCGGTCATGTCGAGCGGCCCCGTGATCGTCGCGATGCGGCGGCAGCCACGCTCCACGAGCCGGTGCGTCGCCGTCCGGCCGCCACCGACGTTGTCGACGTCGACGTAGTGCAGGCCCTCGGGGCTGAAGGGCCGCCCGACGAACACGGCGGGCAGGTTCGAGCGGGACAGCTCCGGCTCGAGCCGGTCGTCGCGGTGGTGCGAGGCCACGATCGCGCCGTCGACGTGGCCGCTGCGCAGGTACCGCGCGATGTGGCCCGGCCGCTCGTCGGGGCGCGACAGCAGCAGCACCAGCTGCAGCTCCGTGCCGGTCAGCCCCTCGCTGACGCCGCGCAGCACGCCGGCCAGGAACGGGTCGGTCAGGATGCGCGCGTCGGGCTCGGGCACCACGAGCGCGATCGAGTCCGTGCGCCGGGTGACGAGCGAGCGCGCCGCCCGGTTCGGGGAGTACCCGAGCCGGGCGACGGCGTCGTCGACAGCGGCCTGCGCCTCGGGCGAGACCCGCTCGCCGCCGTTGATCGCGCGCGACGCGGTGGACCGGGACACGCCCGCGGCGCGGGCGACGTCGTCGAGTGTCGGGGCGCCGTGCACGGTGGTCACGACCGCGAGACTACTGGCCCGCGGCGTCGGCGTGCTGCCCGGCTCGGCGGGCGGGCACGGCGTTGTCGCGGGCGACCTCGGCGTACCAGCGGCCGGACGCCTTGACCGTGCGCTCCTGGGTCTCGTAGTCGACCCGCACGATCCCGAACCGCTTCGAGTAGCCGAGCGCCCACTCGAAGTTGTCCATGAGCGACCACGCGAAGTAGCCGCGCACGTCGGCGCCCGCGTCGATCGCGTCCGCGACGGCACGCAGGTGGGCGTCGATGAACGCCAGCCGGTCCTGGTCGTCGACGCTGCCGTCGGGCTGGACGACGTCGGGGTACGCGGCCCCGTTCTCCGTGACGAACAGCGCGGTGCCGCGCGGGCCGGTGTAGTCCTGCTGCAGGCGCACGAGCACGCGCGTCAGGCCCTCGGGCTGCACCTCCCACCCCATGTCCGTGGTCGGCAGGCCACGGCTGTGGTGGTGGATCCCGTCGGGGACCGGGTTGGGGGAGCGGGTCTCCCGCACCGGTCCGTCGGCCGGCGTCTCGCGGGCGCCGTCGGGGCCCGCGGTGCCCTGCGGGGATCCCGCGGCCTGCTGCGGGCGCGCCGACACCGCGCCGCCGTTGTAGTAGTTGACGCCGAGCACGTCGATCGGCGTCGAGATGACCTCGAGGTCGCCCGGGCGGACCACGTCGGCGAAGCCGAGGTGCGCGACGTCGTCGAGCACGTCCTGCGGGTAGGCGCCGCGCAGGACCGGGTCGAGGAAGATGCGGTTGAACATGCCGTCGTCGCGGCGTGCGGCGTCGACGTCGGCCGGGTCGCGGGGGTCGACCGGGTCGGAGACCGTGAAGTTGAGCGTGATGCCGAGCGACGCCTCCGGGTCGCGCTCGCGCAGGGCCTGGACGGCGAGCCCGTGGCCCAGCATGAGGTGGTGGGCGGCGGCCAGCCCGAGCTCGGGGGACTTCTTGCCGGGCGCGTGCGCGCCGGAGGTGTAGCCGAGGAACGCCGAGCACCACGGCTCGTTGAGCGTGGTCCACACCCGCACCCGGTCGCCGAGCGCCTCGTGGACCGCGACGGCGTAGTCGGCGAAGCGGTGGGCTGTGTCGCGCGCGGGCCAGCCGCCGAGCTCCTCGAGCGCCTGCGGCAGGTCCCAGTGGTACAGCGTGAGCCACGGCAGGATGTCGGCCTCGAGCAGCTCGTCGACGAGTCGCGAGTAGAAGTCGAGCCCCTCGGCGTTGACCGTCTTGCCGTCGGGCACGATCCGCGCCCACGACGTCGAGAAGCGGTACGTGTCGAGGTTCAGCCGCTGCATGAGCGCGACGTCCTCGCGGTACCGGTGGTAGTGGTCGCAGGCGACGAGGCCGTCGTCGCCGTCCCGCACGGCGCCGGGGACGCGGCAGAACGCGTCCCAGATCGAGTCCTGGCGGCCGCCCTCGGTGCCCGCGCCCTCGATCTGGAAGGCGGCGGTCGCCGTGCCCCACAGGAAGCCGTCGGGGAACGGCACGCGCCCGGTGGCGTGCGGGGTCGCGCCGGCGAGCGGGGCGGTGGGCATGAAGGGCACCGGCGTGCCGGGTGCGGGGAGGCGGAGGCCGGGTCCCGGCGTACGAAGAGTCATCTCTCTGCGATCTTCCCATGCTGTGGAGGGTGGCGCCCGGGCCGGCTGGTGCCGGGCCCGGGCGGTCGGGTGGTCTGGTCTGGCGGGTCGGCCCGGCCGCGGGCCGTGCGTGGTCGTCAGCCCTTCACGGCGCCCGCCATGATGCCCGCGACGAGCTGGCGGCCGACGAAGACGAAGATCACCAGGAGCGGGAGGGTCACCAGGAAGATGCCGCCCATGACGAGCGAGTAGTCGACGAAGTACGTCGCCTGCAGGGAGCGGACCACGAGCGGCAGCGTCGGGTTGTCCTGGTTGAGCACGATCGAGGGCCAGAAGAAGTTGGTCCACTGCTGGACGAACGTGAACAGGCCGAGCATCGCCGCCGCGGGCCGGGCCGTGGGCATCGCGACGGACCAGAACGTCCGGATCATCGACGCGCCGTCGACGCGCGCGGCCTCGATGAGCTCGAACGGCAGCGCCTCGGACAGGTACTGCGTCATCCAGAACACGCCGAACGCCGCGACGAGGCCCGGGACGACGACGGCCTGCACCTTGCCGATCCAGCCGATCTCCGACATGAGGATGTACAGCGGGATGACGCCGAGCTGGGTCGGCACCGCCATCGTCGCGATGACGAACACCAGCAGCGGCCCCCGCCCGCGGAACCGCAGCTTGGCGAACGAGTAGCCGGCGAGCGTCGAGAACAGCACGACCGAGGCCGAGACGGTGACCGCGATGACCACGGAGTTGAGCAGGGCCCGCCAGAAGTTGATCTGGGTCGACTCGACGACCGTGGCGAACTGCCGGAACAGGCTCGAGTCGGGCAGCCACTGCGGGACCGGGTTCTGCGCGATCGCCACCGGCTCGGAGGAGCCGAGCACGAGGGTGAAGTACAGCGGGAAGACGGAGATCAGCAGCGCGACCCCGAGCAGCGTGTAGACGACCCACCCGGGCCGGCGTGACGCCGCGCGCGACGCGCGGGACCCTCGCTGGCGGCGGCGGGCGGCCGCCTTGGCCGCGCCCTTGCCCGCGGTCTGCGCGGTGACGGCGACGGAGCTCATCGGTCCTCCTCGGGGGTCGTGCCGGCACGGGCCGCGCCTGCTCGCGCGCCGCCCGACGGCGGGGCGCCGGTCCCGGGCGCGGGCCCGGCCGCGGGCGGGGTGGTCGTGGCGGCCCCCGCGGCGCGGGCTCGCTCGAGCAGCGCCCGGGTGTGGCGGCGGCTGACCTTGGGCGTGCTGGGACCCGACGTCGAGATCCGCCGCGTGAGGAGGAAGTTGATCATGCCGATGCCGATGATCAGCACGAAGAGGATCCAGGCGACGGCGGCCGCGCGGCCGAAGTTCTTCTGGTTGCCCCACGCGACGTCGTACAGGTAGAGGACGGTGGTCATCCAGTTCTTGGAGGGACCGCCGAGCCCGGCGGCGTCGTACATGCGGACCTCGTCGAAGATCTGCAGGCCGCCGATGGTCGAGGTGATGACGACGAAGATGATGGTCGCCCGGATCTGCGGCACGGTGACCGAGAAGAACTGGCGGACGCGGCCGGCGCCGTCGATCACCGCGGCCTCGTAGAGCTCGCGCGGCACGGCCTGCATCGCGGCGAGGAAGATGAGCGCGTTGTACCCGGTCCAGCGGTAGTTGACGATCGTGGCGATGGCGAGGTGGCTCGCGAACCGATCCGAGTGCCAGCCGACGGGGTCGATCCCCACGATGCCGAGCAGCGCGTTGACGAACCCGTACTGGTCGGCGAACATCCGGCCGAAGATCATGGAGACGGCGACCGGCGCCACGATGTAGGGCACGAGCACACCCATGCGCCAGAAGGTGGCGGCGCGCAGGTTCTGGTCGAGCAGCGCGGCGATGGTGATCGCCAGGAGGACCTGGGGCACGCTCGACAGGACGAAGATCGAGACGGTGTTGACGAGCGACCGCCAGAAGACCGGCTGGTCGAGCACGTCCGCGTAGTTCTGCAGCCCGACGAAGTCGCCCTGGCCGCCCAGCAGGTTCCACTGGTGGACCGACACGAACGCCGTGTAGACGAGCGGGAACAGGCCGGTGACGGCGAACAGGACGAAGAACGGCGAGATGTACAGGTAGGGCGAGAGCTTCACGTCCCAGCGGCCCAGCCGCTGGGAGAACCCGACCCGCCGGGGAGCCCGGCGGCCCGGCGGTCGGCCGCGCGCGGGCGCGGGCTGCGTGGGGGAGAGGACGGCCATGAGCTGCTTCCTGTGCGTCGTCGCAGGGCGGAGGTTCCCGCGCCGGGCCGGCGGCCGTGGGCGGCCGGCCCGGCGCGGGGTGCGGTCCCGGGGGTCGGGCCCGGGACCTGCGCTCAGAGGCCGAGCGAGGCGAACTCCTCGAGCGCGCCCTGCCAGCCGGCCTCCGCGTCCTGCTCCTTCGTCACGTCGACGCGCAGCAGCGCGTTCTGCACGGACTGGTGGATCGAGAAGTAGTTCGGGCCCTTGAACGGGGCGCCCTCGATCGCCTGCGCGCGGGCCGAGAAGATCTGACCGACCGGCGCGTCGCCGAAGAACTCGTTGGTGAACGACTGCACCTGCTCCGAGGCCTGCGCCTCGACCTGCGACGGGAAGGTGCCCGCGAACTCGAACGCCGCGATCTGCTGCTCGGGCGCGGTCAGCCACGCGGCGAGCTGCTTGGCCTCCTCGGTGTGGGCGCCCGAGGCCGGGACGGTCAGGAACGAGCCGCCCCAGTTGCCGCCGCCACCCGGGAAGACGTCGGCGACGTCCCAGCCCGCGACGCCGCCCGCGCGCTCCTCGATCGGGCCGGTCATCCACGCCGGGCACAGCATCGTCGCGAAGCCGTCGTTCTGGAACGCCGCGTCCCAGTCGCCGCTCCACTGCTCGAGACCCGCGGACAGGCCGTCGGTCACCGCGGCCTGGACGACCTGGTCGTACAGGTCCTTGACGGCGGTGTTCGACGCGAGGTCCTTGGGCTCGCCCGTCGCCGGGTCCTCGTAGGCGTCCATGACCTGGTTGATCATGCCCTGGTAGGTGGGCGTGGCGCCGTCGAACCAGGCCGCGTCGGAGCTCGCGACGAACTGGCGGCCCACCTCGAAGTAGTCCTCCCAGGTGGCGTCGGCGCCGCCGAGCAGCTCGGCGACCTCCTCGCGGTCGCTCGGCAGCCCGGCCGCCTCGAACAGGTCGGCGCGGTAGCAGATCGCCTCCGGGCCGATGTCCGTGCCGTAGCCGATGAGCTTGCCGTCCGGGGTGGTGGCCTGCTCGACCTTCCAGTCGAGCCAGCGGCCCTCGATCTCGGGGTCGGACAGGTCGGTGAACAGGTCCGGGTACTGGGTGAGCTCGGGCAGCCAGTCGACCTCGATGGCCTCGATGTCGGCGAGGCCCTCCCCGCCCGCGGCGAGCTTGGTGGTCAGGTTGGTCCGGGCGTCCTCGGAGCGGGCCGCGGTGACGTGCTCGACGGTGACGCCCGGGTTCTCCTCCTCGTACCGGGCGAGGAGCTCGTCCGTGTAGCCGAAGTTGTTGAACGTGGCGACGGTGAGCGTGATCTCCCCCGAGCCGCTCTCTTCACCCGAGCCAGAGCCCGAGCCGTCGTCGGAGCCGCTGCCGCACGCGGTGAGCGCGAGGGTGATGCTGGCGAGACCGGCGGTGGCCGCGGCGGTGCGGCGGGACCGGCCGGCGTGGCGAGTGCTGCTGAGCACGGTGACTCCTTTGTCTGGACGATCGATCGAGGATGTGTTGGGAGCGCTCCCACCGCCATGGTGGTAGCGCTTCCACGACCGCGTCAGATGCTTGCCGGGCGGCGGGGGTCGCGTCAAGTGCGTGACCGGATCGTTACGCGGACGCGGCGCAGGCCGTCGCAGGCCGTCCGGCGGCGTCAGCCCTCGGAGCCACCTCGGGCGAGCCACTCGCGGGCCGCGGCGGCGTCGGCCTCGAGCGTGCGCCGCACGGCCTCGGCGGCCGCCTCGGCGACGACCGAGCCGAAGAGCGGGACGGAGGCGTGGACCTCGCCGTCGTAGACCTGGCGCGTGCCGCCGCCGGGCAGCGGCTCGAGCGAGATGGTGCCCGTGACGCGGACCGGGGCGCCGGCGATCTCGAGGGCGACGGTGCCCACCCGGCGCTCGTTCGAGGGCCCCTCCCACGCCTCGACCTGGCGGAGCTCGACCTGGCCCCCGACGAGGTGGCGGACCTGGTGCGGGATCGTGTCGACGGGCAGGGTGCGCCGCACGGCCACGGTGAACCCCGAGTCGAGGCTGCCGGTGACGTCGGCGGCCTCGACGGTGCCGCCCGTCGTGCCGCGCACGGCGCGCCACCGCACGGAGGACTCGTCCGCGAGCATGGCGGCGACCTCGGCGACGTCGGCCGGATACGTGAGCTCCACGGTCAGGTGCACACGCAAACACTACCGACCGCGTGCGCCCGTAGGCTGGGCCCGTGTCCGCCATGAGTGACCTGATCGCCAAGCACGCCGACCTGTCGGCCTCCGACGTCGAGTGGCTGCACCTGCTCGTCGGCGACTGGCAGGTCGTCTCGGACCTGGCGTTCGCCGACCTGGTGCTGTGGCTGCCGACGGCCGACGGTGCGTTCGTCGCCATCGCCCAGTGCCGGCCGAGCACCGGCGCGACGGTGCACTACGACGACATCGTCGGCTCGCCCGCGCCCGAGGGCCAGCGTCCCCAGCTCGCGGCCGCGCTGGCCGAGGTCCGCTCGCAGCGGTCGCGCGAGCCCCGGTGGTTCGGCGCGTACGCCGTGCGCGAGGAGGCCGTCCCGGTCGTGCACGAGGGCCGCCCGATCGCCGTCGTCGCGCGCCAGACGAACCTCGGCTCCGGGCGCACCCCGAGCCGGCTCGAGCTCAACTACGTCGAGGCGGCCGACGACCTGCTCGCGATGATCGCGCGCGGCGAGTACCCGGCTCCCAACGCGGCGACCGGGCCGCGGCGGGGCGCCCCGCGCGTCGGCGACGGGCTCATCCGCCTCAACTCCGAGGGCGAGGTGCTCTACGCGAGCCCCAACGCGCTGTCCTGCTTCCACCGGCTCGGCGTGATCGGGCCGCTCGTCGGCCAGTCCCTGGTCGAGGTCACGGCCGACCTCGTGGAGCACCAGAGCACCGTGGACGAGTCGCTGCCGCTCGTGGTCATGGGCCGCGCACCCTGGCGGACGGACATCGAGGCGGCCGGCGTCGCGCTGTCGCTGCGCGCGCTGCCGCTGACGGACCACGGCCAGCGCATCGGTGCCGTGCTGCTGTGCCGCGACGTGTCCGAGCTGCGCCGGCGCGAGCGCGAGCTGATGACCAAGGACGCCACGATCCGCGAGATCCACCACCGCGTGAAGAACAACCTCGCGACCGTCGCGGCGCTGCTGCGGCTGCAGGCCCGGCGCATGGACGTGCCGGAGGCCCGCGCCGCGCTCGAGGAGGCGATGCGCCGCGTGGCCACGATCTCGCTCGTGCACGAGTCGTTGTCCCAGACGCTCGAGGAGCAGGTCGAGCTGGACGACATGCTGCGCCGCGCCCTGCGGCTCGCGGCCGACGTCGCCTCGACGGCGACGCGGGTGCGCACCCAGCAGACCGGGTCGTTCGGGCTGGTGCCCGCGCAGGACGCGACCCCGCTCGCGCTCGTGCTCACCGAGCTGGTGACCAACGCCGTCGAGCACGCCTTCCCCGAACGGGAGGCCGGGGTCGTGGCGATCGACGTGCAGCGCGAGGGGTCCTCCCTGCGGGTGGTCGTGTCCGACGACGGCGTGGGGATGGCCGACGGCATCGACGTCCTCGGGCGCGCGTCGCGCAGCGGCCTCGGGTCGCAGATCGTCCAGACGCTCGTCACGAACGAGCTCGGCGGGACCATCCGCTGGGAGCCGCGCGAGGGCGGCGGTACGCAGGTCGTGCTCGAGGCCGAGCTGCGCGACGGCGCCGCGTCGTCGAGGTAGCGCGCGCCCCGCCGAGGTAGCGCGCGTCCCGCCGAGGTAGCGCCGGGACGCGAGAACGCCCCGCCCGCTCCGAGGAGCGGACGGGGCGTTCCTCCGTCTCTGCCTGCGTCAGCCGGCGCGGCGGGCGCGCGCGGTGCGCCGCTTGAGCGCGCGGCGCTCGTCCTCGCTCATGCCGCCCCACACACCGGCGTCCTGGCCGGACTCGATGGCCCACTTCAGGCACGTGTCGACCACCTCGCAACGGCGGCACACCGCCTTGGCCTCCTCGATCTGCAGCAGGGCGGGGCCGGTGTTGCCGATCGGGAAGAAGAGTTCCGGGTCCTCATCGAGGCAGGCGGCCTTGTGGCGCCAGTCCATGTCAGTCTCCTCAGCCTTCGTCGCGGACCTCGGGGCGACTGCGTCGCCTGGGCGTGCCAGGGCATGCCCGACCGAGGCCGGATCGTTCAGGAATTAACAGAATCTGCTGTCCAGGGTGACGCCTCGTGAACCGGCGCACAAGGGGTTACGGAGAAGTTTCTCCGGAGTGAACCGTGAGGCCTTGATCACACTGTCGTGAAACCCCAGGTCGCACGTATCGTGGCGTGTGATGTCCCC
The DNA here is from genome assembly GCA_031181105.1 of Isoptericola sp. Taxonomy (GTDB): domain Bacteria; phylum Actinomycetota; class Actinomycetes; order Actinomycetales; family Cellulomonadaceae; genus Isoptericola. Next base: position 15,567 of record JAPSLD010000009.1, read on the forward strand.
CGCTGTCATCCCTTCCGAGCCTACGGGCACCGGTTCTGCGTCGCACCCGGTCGCCCTCCGCCTGGTCATGGGCGCGATCGCGCTCGAGGCCGTGCTCCTCGGCGTCGCGGCCGGCGCGGTGCTGGTCGAGCTCGTCGGCGGCGGTTCCGGCTCGGTGGCGGTCAGCCTCTTCCTCACCGTGTTCTTCCTCGGCGTCGCGGCGGTCCTGCTCGCGGCCGCCCGCACCCTGTGGGCGGGGCGTCGGGGCGGGCGCGCGCCCGTCGTGACGTGGCAGATCCTGCAGGGTCTGGTCGGCATCACGCTGCTGAGCGCCGGACCGCTCTGGGCCGTCGCGGGCGGCGTCGCGCTCGTGCTCGTCGCCGCGGCGGTGCTGCTCCTGGTCATGACCCGTCCGGTCGTCGACGCCACCAACCACTGAGCCTGGGCCGCCGGGCAGCGCGACCTGGAGCGGCACGACGGCGCCGGGCCGCACCAGCGCGCCGCGGCCCGGCCGCGGGGGGCCGGGGTCGACGGCGTCGGCCAGCGGGGCGCCGAGCACCTCGTCGGACCCGCGCTCTCCCGGGGCGAGCACGACGCCGGTACGCCGGCCGCGGAGCTCGGCCAGCACACCGCGGTGGGCCAGCAGCGCACCCGTCGTCGTCGCGGACGCCACCACCGCCCACCCCTGGGCGACGAGCGCGCCGAGCTGCTCGGCCTCGACCGGGGCGGTCTGGGCGAGCACGTCGAGATCGTCGACGACGAGCACGCCCGCGTCCCCGGGGGCGCCGTCGAGGCGGGCGAGGAGGTCGCGCAGGGCCGCGCCGGCGTGGTCCGACGACGGCACCCCGGCCGCGTCGTCGAGCAGCTCGCGGTCCCGTGCGACCACGCCGCCGAGCCGGCCGGTCCGGGCCAGCCGGCGTGCGACCAGGCGCAGCAGCGCCGTGCGTCCCGAGCCGCGCGGACCGACGACGAGCGCCCCGGCGGCGGCGTCCAGCGCCACGGGCCCGGCGTCGTCACCACCGAGCCCGACCACGACCTCGGTCGGTGCCGGCGTCCGGGCCTCACCGGCGGAGGCCAGGTCCGTCTCGTGCACCGCGGCCGGCAGCGGACGCAGCCGCGGCGGTGGCAGGAGCGGGCCGCACTCCGAGGACCAGCCGTCCTGCGCGCCGAGCGCGGGCAGGAACACCTGGCACACCAGCGCGCCGTCGGTGCCGAGCCAGGCGCCCCGGCCGGGCGGTCCGCCGGCGCCGGCCAGCTCGGACGGCGCGCCCAGGACCACGTCGGCGTGCTTGTCCGTACCCAGCAGCACGAGCCGCGGGCCGACGCGTGACGCGACACCGCCGACGGTGGCCCCCTCGGCCGTGAGCGCGAACGCGGCACGACCCGCGGCGAGCGCCGTGGTGAGCGGGTCCCACCGGTCCGCGCCCGCGAGGACCGACCGGAGCTCCTCGACACCGTCGACGACGACGAGCACGGGCGTCCCGTGCCGCCCGGAAGGCTCCGCGGGAGCGCTCGTCGACACCACCCGGAGCAGCCGGCCGGCGCGTCGCGGGTCGTCGGGGCCGGCGAGCGTCCCGAAGCCGGGATGCGCGACCAGCGGCGCGAACGTCCCCGCCGCGGCCGGCGGGACGAGCGCGTGCACGTGCCAGCCCCGCTCGAGCGCCGCGCGCGCGAGCGTGAGCAGGGCGGTCGTCCGGCCGGAGCGCGCGCGGCCGATCACGGCGAGGTGGCCCTGCACCGGGTCCCAGCCCACCACGACGCGGCGCTGGCGCGCCGGGTCGTCGCCGAGCGCGAGCGGGAGCGCACCGGGCGGCAGGTCGGCATCCGCGCCGTCGGCGCCGTCGGCGTCGCCCGGGCGCGCGCGGGCGGGCAGCGGCGGCAACCACGGTGCCGTTCCGGGGGCCAGGCCGAGCCGCGCCGCCGTGGACCGCGCGGCACCGACGAGCTCGGTCACCACGTCGGCCGGGTCGGCACGGCGGCGGTCGGCCGGTGCCGGCGCGGCGCGCACGCCCGGCCCCGACCCCCTCGACCACGGCGTCGCCCGGCGCACCACCGGCCCGACGTCGTCGGGCAGGCCGCCGGCGTGCGCGCACTGCAGCGCGACCGGCGCGCCGGCGCCCACGCGCAGCACCGCGCGCCCGGGCGTGCCCACGGGGATCCGCGCGGCCGCGCCGGTGTCGACGACGTCGTGCGAGTCGGCCGCGTCCACCACCCGCAGGGCGAGGCGCGCGGAGACGTTGGCGCGCACGTCGGCGCTCACCGCGCCGGCCGGCCGCTGCGTCGCCAGGACGAGGTGCACGCCGAGCGAGCGGCCCTGCGCCGCGACGCGCAGGAGCCCGGGGAGGAACTCCGGCAGGTCGTCGGCGAGCGCCCGGAACTCGTCGACGACCACGACGAGCCGCGGCACCGTGCCGGCCGGAAGGTCCGCGGCGTCCGCGACGCCGTGGGCCGCGAGCAGCCGTTCCCGCCGCTGCAGCTCGGCGCGCAGCCCCGCCAGGGCCCGGCCGGCGAGCCCGGGCTCGAGGTCGGTCACCTGCCCGACGACGTGGGGCAGGCGACCGCACGCGCCGAACGAGGCGCCGCCCTTGAAGTCGACGAGCGCGAGGGCGAGGTCCGCGGGGGAGCGGCGCAGCGCGAGGCCGAGGACGAGCGTCTGCAGGAGCTCCGACTTGCCCGCCCCGGTGGTGCCCGCCACGAGCAGGTGCGGTCCGTCGGCCACCAGGTCGAGCTCGACGGGCCGCCCGTCGACGCCGACGCCGAGCGGGACGGTCCAGCCGCTCGCGGAGCGCCACGCCGCGCCGAGGGAGGCGACGCCGTCGAGCAGGCCGAGCAGCGGCACGGCAGCCGGCAGGCGCGGGTCGGTCGGGTCGACGTCGCCCGTCGGACCGGTGCCGGTGGGGTCCGGCGGGCCGGAAGGGGCCGAGAGGTCGGCCAGGCCGCGCCGCAGCGCCCCGAGCCCGGCGAGCCGGCGCGCCGCCCGTTCGGCCCACGCGGGCGTGACGCCGACGAGCGGCGCCACGGTGTCCGTCCCGTCGGGGGCCACCCGCCGCACGCGTCCGTCCCCGTGCACCGTCACGACGGCGCGGCACCATGCGGGCGGGGTCGCACCGCCCGGCAGGCACAGCACGACGTCCGCGCCGCGGCGACGCGCGGCGTCCGCCTCCGCGAGCGCGCTCGCGGCGTCGCCGTCCCCGTCCCCGTCGACGCCCCCGACGCCCCCGACGACGTCGACGACGACGAGCCGGCCGCCGGCGTGGCCGGGCAGCCACCGGCACCACTCCCACGCCGCGCGGCCCGGGCCCGTGACCTCGACCGACGCCCCGTGCGCCGCGAGGTCCACGACGACGGCGCGTGCCACCGCGCGCACGGCCTCAAGGGGGCCCCGCACCGCGAGGGCGCCGTCGGGCAGCTGCGGTGCGGCGGTGCCGACCCCGCCGACCTCGCCGAGTCCGCCGGACGCGCCCGCCCGCGCGCGTGAGGCGTGCGCCGCGGTCGCGCGCCGCCAGGCGCCGTCCGAGGCCTGGTGCGCCGCCACCAGCCGCGCGAGCAGGGCGGCGGGCGCGCTCCCGGGCTCGGGCGGTGCCGACGCGCCCGGCGCGGCGCCGCCGGCGGACGAGCCGGCCGGCGCCGTACCGTCCGCGCGTGCCGCGCGCCGGCGTCGCGCCAGCCCCACGAGCTGCGGCACGAGCGCCAGCAGGCCCACGAGCGAGAAGAGCGCGTACGCGGGCTGGCGCAGCGTCGCGGCGAGCACCAGCGACCCGACCACGGGCACGGCCGCCCCGGCCAGGACGCCCGTGCCGGGCGCGGACGCGACCGTCGCCGGAGGGTCGGGCGCGAGCCACGCCACCACGTCCCCGGACCGGTGCAGCCCGTACGCGGTGCCGCCGACGACGAGGGCGGCGCCGGGCCGCCACCGGCGGGGCAGCAGCCCGACCCGTCGGCGCCGGCCGGCGCCCGGCGGGGTCCCGGCGTCGGCTGCCGTCCCGGTGCGCGGGCCGACGAGCGAAACCGCGCCCCGTGCGCGGGGGGCCCGGCGCACCTGCACCCGTCCGGGGCGCCGCGCGTCCGGACGCACACGCACCCGGGCGCCTCCGCCGGCGAGCGTCGTCGGCCCGCGCAGGGCCGCGAGCTCGCCCGCGGCCGGGCCGGTCTCGCGGGACAGGACCCACGCGGCGCGCACGGCGACCTCGTCGGCGGCGGCCGCCGGGACCTCCGGAGCACCGCCGGGCGACCGCGCGGCGACGCGCACGGTCGCGCCCGCGAGCAGCGGCCGCCGCCCGACGACGTCCCCGTCGCCGAGCGGGACCCCGTCGGCCTCCAGTGCCGCCCGGTGGAGCTCCGGCCGGCGCAGGAGCGCGGCGAGCGGTGCGCGCAGCTCGCCGACCGTCACGCCGCCGCGCACCTCGACGTCCTCGCCGGGGTGCACCGTGAGCCGCACGACGCCCGCGGGCGCACCGCCGGCGGGAACGGGAACGGGCACCCCGGGGGAGTCGGACATGCTCCCCAGGGTGCCCGTTCCGGGCGGCGGCCGTGAGCCGCCTGTGGACAGCTACTCGGTCGCGAGCGCCTCGACCGGCGAGGTCCGCACCGCGGTCCGGGCCGGCACGACCGACGCGACCAGGCCCGCCACCGCGGCGACGAGCAGCACGAGCCCGATCTCGCGCCACGGCACGGCGAGCACGACGTCGCCCATCACGCCGAGCGCGGCGGCCGAGCCCGCCCACCCGTACACGAGCCCGAGCACGACGCCGAGCACCGCGCCCACGCCCGCGATGAGCAGCCCCTCGATCGCCAGCATGCCGCGCAGCTGCGCCTTCGACAGGCCGATCGCGCGCAGCGTCGCGGACTCGCGACGGCGCTCGATGACCGACAGCGACAGCGTGTTGGCCACGCCGATGAGCGCGATCACGACCGCGACCCCCAGCAGCCCCAGCACGATGCCGAGCATGGTGTCGATGACCTGCTCGTACGCGGCGCGCTCGACCGCGGCGCCCGTGACGCCCACCGCGTCGCCGGCGTCGGCCACGGCGTCCTGGACGTGCGGCACGACGGCGCCCGCCTCGCCCGGGTCGTCGAGACCGACCCAGAGGGTGCTCGCGGCGGCGTCCTCGGCCAGCCCCGCCAGGTCGGACCGGGTCAGCACCGCGCGCTCCAGCTCGGCGTCGGTGACCGCCACCGTGAGCTCGGCCGACCCGGCCGGCCCCTCGAGCGTCAGGGTGTCGCCGTCGGCCACGTCGACCTGGCTCGCGTCCCAGGCGGACAGCACCATCGTGCCGGGGGCGAGCTCGGCGAGCGCGTCCGGGAAGCTCAGCACCGGGGCGACCGCGGCCGGGTCGACGCCGTCGACGCCGAGCGACGTCTCGCCGCCCGCGACGGTGACCGTCGAGGTCGCCACGGGTGCGACCGCCGCGACGCCGTCGACCGCCGCGACCTCGGTCGCGAGGCTCTCGGGCAGCGCGACGGGGTTGCCCTGCTCGTCCCACGTCTGCGCGGTCAGGGACACGTCGACGGGGTACTTGGTGTCGAGCGCGGTCGTCAGCGAGACGCGGGCGCTCGCGGCGCCCGTCGACATCATCGCGACGAGCGTGACGCCGATGAGCAGCGCCGTCGACGTCGCGGCCGTGCGCCGCGGGTTGCGCCGCACGTTGGCCGAGGCGAGGCGCGCGGTCGGGCCCGACGTGCCGGCGAGCCGGCCCGCGAGCGCAGTGACGCGCGGCAGCCAGAACACCGCGCCGACCGCCACGCCGACGAACGACAGCACGCCGCCCGCGATGCCGAGCAGCAGCCCGACGACGGCGTCCTGCGCCATCGTCCCGAGCGCGGCGCCGGCGCCCAGCAGAGCGAACCCGACGACCGTCGCGAGCAGCGACAGCACGAGCCGTGCGCGGCCCGCGCCGCGCGACGTCGTGGGCGCCTCCGCGGGGCGCAGCGCGGCCAGCGGGGCCACGCGGGTGGCCACGCGGGCCGGCACGAGCGCCGAGACCACCGTCACCAGCGTGCCGACGACGACCGGGACGACGACGACCTGCCACGTGAGCGAGATCGAGGTCGGCAGCGGGACCTCCAGGTCCTGGGTGCTCGCGATCCACAGCGCCGCCTGGCCGAGCACCGCACCGAGGACGACGCCCGCCACGGACGCCACCGCGCCGAGGATCCCGGCCTCCACGAGCACGCCGCGACCGACCTGAGCCTTGTTCGCGCCGACGCAGCGCAGCAGCGCGAGGGTGCGGGTGCGCTGGGCGACGAGCACCTGGAACGTGTTCGCGATGACCAGCCCGGCCACGAGGAGGGCGATCGCGGCGAACGTGAGCACGAAGATGAGGAACATGAGGTCCTGGCCGCCCGTGAGCTCCGCCGCCACCTCCGCGGCGTGCTCGTCGGGTGTGCTGACCTCGAGGCCCGTGCCGAGCGCGGCGCCGACCGCGTCGCGGACGCTCTCGACGTCGGCCGACCCGTCGAGCGCGACGAGCGCCTCGGTGTAGGTGGTCGGCGCGCCCGGCCCGGCGGCATCGGCCGTCCACCGCGCGACGACGTCCGCGTCGACGACGGCCGCCCCGCCGAACACCGCGTACGCGTTGAACGGGTCCTCGACGACGCCCGACACGACGAGCTGCTCCTCGACGCGCCCGAGCTCGCCGTCCGGCTCGGCGACGTCGCGCGTGACCGTCAGCGGGTCGCCGACGCCCACGCCGAGGCGTTCGGCGACCTCGGGCGGCAGCGCGACCTCCCCGTCACCGACGGGCCAGTCGCCCTCGGCGATCTCGAGCGGCATGAGGTCGGGGTCCGACGTCGTGGCGATCGCGCCCTGGAAGATGGTGCGGCCGCCCGCCGACAGCTCGAGGTACGTGTGCGCGAGCGGCTCGGCCGCCGCGACACCCTCGACGTCGCGGACCGCCGCGACGTCCTCCTCGGTGACGGACGGGTCGTTCCCCTGCACGACGAGGTCCGCGCCGGCGTACCGGGCGGCGATCGAGTCGTAGGTGGTGCGGGTGACGATGTTGCCGGCCAGCAGGGTCGCCGCGACGAACGCCGTGCCGATGACGATGGCGATGCCCGCGGCCGTCAGCCGGCCGAGGCTCCGGCGCATCTGCGCCAGGGTGATCCGCAGCATCAGGCACCAGCCTTCGCGGCGCCGTCGTGCACGGGGGCCTCGAGCGAGCGGAGCGCGTCGAGCCCGGCCAGGACCGCCTCGGGCGTCGGGTCGGTGATCTCGCCGGCGATGCGGCCGTCGGCGAGCAGGACGACGCGGTCCGCGTACGCCGCGGCGGCCGGGTCGTGCGTCACCATGATGATCGTGCGCCCGAGCTCGCGCACCGAGCGGCGCAAGAAGCTCAGCACCTCGGCGCCCGAGCGGGAGTCCAGGTTGCCCGTGGGCTCGTCGGCGAACACGACCTCGGGCTGGGCGATCAGCGCGCGGGCGATCGCGACGCGCTGCTGCTGGCCGCCGGACAGCTCGCTCGGCCGGTGGGTCAGCCGCTTCTCGAGGCCGAGCGTGCGCACGAGCACCTCGAGCCACTGCCGGTCCACGGTCCCGCCCGCGAGCTCGACCGGCAGGGTGATGTTGTCCTCGGCCGTGAACATCGGCAGCAGGTTGAACTGCTGGAAGACGAAGCCGATGCGCTCGCGCCGCAGCTGGGTCAGGGCCTTGTCGCCCATGCCCGTGACCTCGGTGCGGCCCACGAACGCCTGGCCGCTCGTCGCGGAGTCCAGGCCGGCGAGCAGGTGCATGAGCGTCGACTTGCCCGAGCCCGAGGGCCCCATGATCGCGGTGAATCGGCCCGCCTCGAAGTCGACGTCGACGCCGTCGAGCGCGCGGACCTGCGCCTCGCCCTTGCCGTAGGTCTTGGTCAGGGCGCGCGCCCGGACGGCGAGCGTCGGGGTGGCGGGTGCGTCGCGGTCGGCGACGGGGACGAACACGGTCGTGTCCACGGTGGTCTCCGGTCTCGTATCAGTGCGGTTGGTGCCCCGGGGGCCTCGCCGTACGAGGCTCCCCAGGACACCCACGACGCTACGGACCGGCCCCGTGCGCCGGCGTCGGCCCGGGGGAGGGTTGTGCCGCTGCCCGGCGTCATACCCAGGTATGACCGGACCCCGGGTGACGTCAGGCCCGGGCCGGGGTCTACCCCGACCCGGGCCTGAGGGTCGTGCGCAGCCGAGGCGTGCGCGGTGGTGCGACGAAGGTCACGCGCCCGGGCGGACCAGCCCGGTCTCGTACGCGGTCACCACGGCCTGCACCCGGTCCCGCGCGCCCAGCTTGGCCAGGACGCGCCCGACGTGGGTCTTCACCGTCGCCTCGGCGACGTACAGCTCCGCGGCGATCTCGGCGTTCGAGCGTCCCCGGGCCATGAGCACCAGCACCTCGCGCTCGCGCTCGGTGAGCTCCTCGAGCGCCGCCCGCTCCGGCGTCGCGCCCTGGTCCGCGGGGAGCGCGGTCACGAGGTGCTCCAGCAGGCGCCTCGTGGACGAGGGCGCGATCACCGCGTCGCCGCGGTGCACCGTCCGGATCGCCGCGAGCATCTCCTCGGGCGGCGCGTCCTTGAGCAGGAAGCCGCTCGCCCCGCTGCGGATCGCCTCGAGGACGTACTCGTCCAGGTCGAACGTCGTCAGCACGATGACGCGCGGCGCCTCCTGCGCCGCGGTCAGCCGTGCCGTCGCCGACAGGCCGTCCAGGTGCGGCATGCGCACGTCCATGAGCACGACGTCGACCCGGTGGGACTCGAGCAGGCGCAGCGCCTGCGCCCCGTCGCCTGCCTCGACGACGACGTCGAGGTCCGGCTGGGAGTCGATGACCATCCGGAAGCCGGCGCGGACGAGCTGCTGGTCGTCGACGAGCGCGACGCGGACGGGGTCGGTCATCACACCTCCGTGCGGGGTTCGGCGGGCTGAGCGGTGGCGACGGGCGCCGCGCCCGGTCTGTCACCGGCGTGGGACGCGGGCGGCACCGGCATCGTGAACCGTACCCGCCAGCCGCCGCCGGGCCGCGGACCCGCGGTCACCGACCCACCGAAGACGGTCGCGCGCTCCCGCATGCCGAGGAGCCCGTAGCCCGGGTCCACGGGCCCGGCGACCCCGTCGTCCGCGGCCGCGCCGCGCCCGTCGTCGGACACCTCGAGCTCGACGTCGCGCTCGGCCCACCGCAGCACGACGGTCACGCGAGGGTCCGGCCCGGCGTGCTTGCGCACGTTCGTCAGGGCCTCCTGGCAGATGCGGTGCAGCGTCAGGCCGGCGCCGGGCGGCAGGAGCCGCGGCGTGCCGACGCGCACGAGCGAGACGCGCATCCCGGCGTCGCGCGCCTGGGCCACGAGCGGCTCGAGGTCGGCGTCGTCCGGCTGCGGGGCCAGGGGAGCGGTGACGGACGCCGGTGCTGCAGGTCGCGCGGGCGTCGCGCCTGGCCCGGTCGTCAGCGCGCCCGCGGCGCTCCTGGGCCGGCCGACGGCGAGGGTCCTCGGCGCGTCGTCGAGGTCGGTGCCCTCGTCGTCGTCGGCCCGCAGGACCCCGAGCAGCCGGCGCATGTCCGCGAGCGCCGCACGGCCGGTCTCGCTGACGACCCCGAGCGCACGCACCGCGGCGTCCGGGTCCGACGTCGCGGCGTACCGGCCGCCGTCGGCCTGCGCGACGACGATCGACAGCGAGTGCGCGACGATGTCGTGCATCTCGCGCGCGATGCGGGCGCGCTCGGCGGCCGTGGCGATCCGCGCCTGCTGGTCGCGCTCGATCTCGAGCCGGCGCGCGCGGTCCCGCAGGGCGTCGAGCGTGACACGCCGGGAGCGCCGCACGAGCGCGAACGCCCACACGACCAGCGCCGACATGCCGCAGAATACGGCGAACGGCAGGCCGTCGAGCACCGCCGTCGGGCTGCCGGCGCGGACCGCGAGCGCGACCGGCAGCAGGAGGCAGCCCACGAGCGTCGACGCGATCGCCACGCGGTGAGACCAGGTGGGCCCGTGGACGGTGACCGCGTAGAGGGCGACGAGCACCGCGACGTCGCCGACCAGCAGGACGGGGTAGCCCGCGAGCAGGTGGCTGAGCGCGACCGCGTACACGGCGACGGCCGACCCGACCGGGCGGGTGCGGCGCCACGCGAGCGGGACGCACAGCGCGGCGGACCACACCATGATCGCGCCGCGGTCCGCCCACGGGCCGGCGCCCAGGAAGACGTCCGTCGCGGTCGCGACGGCGAACAGGCCGAAGCCCGCGGCGAGCACGGCGTCGACGGCGAACCGGTGGTCGTCGAACCAGCGGACCGTGCGGTCGTACCAGGACATGGTGCGAGGCTATGCGCAGCGTGCGCACACCCGCGTCCGCCCGCGGGCGGACGCGCGCGGCGGCGGTCTGCGCCCGTGGTCGTACGGTCCGCCGCACGCGACGACTTGGCAAAGAGATCCGTCGTGCGGACGACTCCGGGACCAGGGTCGATACGGCTAGCATGGGGGAATGACCCACGTACTGCTGGCCGAGGACGACCCGGCGATTGCCGAGCCTTTGGCGCGAGCTCTCACGCGTGAGGGTTACGACGTCGTGGTGCAAGGAACTGGTCAAGGAGCCGTCGACAACGCCGGGAACGCCGACATCGTCGTCCTGGACCTCGGGCTGCCCGACATGGACGGCCTCGACGTCGCGCGGGAGATCCGGGGCAAGGGGCTCGCGGTGCCGGTCCTGGTGCTCACGGCCCGTGCCGACGAGGTCGACCTGGTGGTCGGCCTCGACGCCGGCGCGGACGACTACGTCACCAAGCCGTTCCGCCTCGCGGAGCTGCTCGCGCGCGTCCGTGCGCTGCTGCGCCGCACCCACGGCGAGACGACCGAGGACGAGGAGCTGCACGCGCAGGACGTGCGCGTCGACGTCTCGGCGCACCGGGCGTTCCAGGGCGAGCGCGAGCTGCACCTGACCACCAAGGAGTTCGACCTGCTGAAGGTGCTCGTCGCCAACGCGGGGTCCGTCGTGCTGCGCGACACGCTCATGCGCGACGTGTGGGGGTCGGACCCGGTCGGCTCCACCAAGACGCTCGACATGCACGTGTCGTGGCTGCGCCGCAAGCTCGGCGACGACGCCAACTCCCCGCGGTACGTCTCCACGGTCCGGGGCCTCGGGTTCCGGTTCGAGCTCGGCCAGAGCTGAGACGTGCGCCGCCGCGTCCTGCTGGCGACCATCTCCGCGGTCGCCGTCGCGGTGCTGCTGCTGGGCATCCCGCTCGGCTTCTTCGCGGGCCAGCTCGTGCTCAGCGGCGAGGCGCAGCGCATCAACGACCGTGGTGCGGCGCTCGCCAACACGATCGACCGGGCGATCGAGCGCGACGAGCTCCCCTCGGACGCCGTGCTGGAGAACGCCGCGCAGGGCCGCGGCGGCGACCTCCCGGCGCACGTGTCGGTCAGCATGCCGGACGGCACCCAGATCGAGCACGGCGAGCCGGTCGAGGGACCGGTGCTCGAGTGGGGCACGACGACCCCGGCGCGTGCCGGCGTCGTGATGACGGCCTCGGCCGTCGGCGCCTACTTCAAGGTCGCGCAGGCCGTGGTGCTGGTGGTGGTCGCCGCGGTCGTCGCCGTGGCGGCGAGCGTGGCCGTCGCGGTGTGGCAGGCCAACCGGCTCGCGGCGCCGCTGGTGTACCTCGCGGCGTCGGCCGAGCAGCTGGGCTCAGGACAGGTGCGGCCACGGCTCGAGCCCTCGGGCGTCGAGGAGATCGACCTCGTCGCGGCCGAGCTCGCACGGAGCGCCGACCGGCTCGCGGGGCGCCTCGCCGCCGAGCGGCAGTTCACGCAGGACGCCTCCCACCAGCTGCGCACGCCGCTCACCGCGCTGACGATGCGGCTCGAGGAGATCATGCTCTCCTCGAAGGAGCCCGACGTCGTGGAGGAGGCGCGCATCTCCCTGGAGCAGGTCGAGCGGCTCGTGAGCGTCGTCGACGACCTGCTCGCGGCGTCGCGCCGGTCCCAGGGCGGCACGACCGAGGCGGTCGACCTGTGGGAGGTCATGCACCAGCAGGAGGAGGAGTGGCGGCCGACCTTCGAGCGCGCGGGCCGCCGCCTCGTCATCGACGTCCCGGACGACACGCGTGTCCTGGCGACGCCCGGCGCGCTCGCCCAGATCATCGCGACGCTGCTGGAGAACTCGCTCAAGTACGGGGACGGCACGACGACCGTGCGGTCGCGCCCGTCGGGTCCGACCGGGGCCGTCGCGATCGAGGTCGCCGACGAGGGGCCGGGCGTGCCCGACGACATCGCGCCCAAGATCTTCGAGCGCGGCACGACGACGGGCGGGAGCACCGGGCTGGGCCTCGCGCTCGCGCGCGACCTCGCGGCGGCCGACGGGGGCCGGCTCGAGCTGGCGCAGCGCCGCCCTCCCGTGTTCGCGCTGTTCCTGGCCGGCGTGCCGCGCACCCTGGACCCCAGGGTGGTGCTGCCGCCGGGGACGACCATCTCGTCGCGTGGCCGGCGCCGCGGCTGGCTGCACCACGACTGAGCCGCGGGCTCAGGCGTACCTGGGCACGACTGAGCCGCGGGCTCGGCGAGCGCAGGGTGTCAGAGCGGCGGGCGTGGCGTGCCGGTGAACACGAACCGCCGGTACATGACGTACCGGAACGCGGTGCCCAGCACGAGCCCGACGCCGTTGGCCGAGACGTTGTCCGCGAGCGGGGACCTCAGGTCGAGAACGTAGTGCGAGACCGCGAGGCAGCCCACGGCGATGGCCATGCCGCCGACGTTCACCAGCACGAACAGGGCGAGCTCACGGCCGCGGCTGCGGGTGCGCTGCCGCGAGAACGTCCAGTACCGGTTGCCGAGCCAGGCGACGAGCGTCGCCACGGCCACGGACACGACCTTGGCCGTGAGCGGCTTGTGCTCGAGCAGCTCGCCCGGGCCGAACCGCAGCAGGTTGAACACCCCGATGTCGACCAGGAAGGCGAGCAGGCCGACCGAGCCGAAGCGCGCGAGCTCGGCCAGGCGTCCGCCCAGGACTCCCGTCCGCGGCAGCCCGGCGGGACGTCCGGCGCGGGTCGCGGACGGCGGCGTGGGGCTCGGCATACCGCAACCCTATCGGCGGCGGCCGGCCGTCATGCGCCCGGGAGCCGCAGGGTGTGCACCGCCGACTGGATGGCGGTCGCGGCGGCGCCGCGCGCCCACGCGACGAACCCCGAGTCGTCGACGTGCAGCGTGACGGGCGTAGCCTCCGGGTCGCGGTCGGCCTCGAGCTGCGCGCGCGCCGCTCGGCCGGCCACGTCCCAGAGCCCGAGCCCCTCGCCCGAGAGCACGATCGTGTCCACGAGCGCGAGGTTCGCGATGTACCCGAGCAGCCGGCCGAGCGCGCGGCCGGCCGCGTCCGTCACGGCCACCACCTCGGGGACTCCCGCGGCCGCGAGCCGCAGCACCTCGTCGTAGGTCACGGCCCTGCCGAGCGCCCGCGTGACCGACGCGACGATGCTGGGCGACGCCAGCATCGCCGACGAGCAGCCCACGTGACCGTCGAGGCACCGCGGACCGCCGGGGTCGAGCGGCACGTGCCCGCCCAGGCCGAGGCCGGTGTCCGGGGTGACGACGACGCGGTCGTCGACCACGAGCCCGTAGCCGACGCCGGCGCCGACCGTCACGACCGCGAACGAGCGGGCGTCGCGGGCCGGGCCGAACCACAGCTCGGCCGTGGTCAGCGCGGTGACGTCGTTCTCGACCGTCGTGGGCAGCGACGTCGCCTGCTCGAGCCGGTCGGCGAACGGCACGGCCCGCCAGCCGAGGAACGGGGCGCGGGTCACCACGCGGCCGCCCTCGACCTTGCCGCCCACGCTCACCCCGAGCCCGGCCAGCGGGGCCGGCCCCGGCTCACCGCGGGTCTGACGACCGGTCCCGCCGTCCTGCGCCCCGTCCAGCGTGGCCACGAGCTCCGTCACCAGGTCGGCGAGCACGCGGACGACGGTGCCGACGTCGTGGTCGGGGAGCGTGCGCTGGGCGCTCGCCAGCGGCGTGGCCCGCAGGTCGGTCACGACGGCGAACACGGCGTCGCCCGTGACCTTCGCGCCCGCGAACCGGGCGGCGTCGACCCGTGCGTCGAGCGGCCTCGTCGGGCGGCCGGTGGCCCCCTGCTCGGCAGCGGACTCCACGAACAGCCCGCGCTCGAGGAACGGCTTGCTCAGCCGGGTCAGGCTGGCCGGCGACAGGTCGAGCCGCCGGCCGAGCTCCGCCCGCGAGATCGGCCCGTGCACGAGGACGAGGCGCGCGAGCTCGCCCGACGTCGTCCCGGGGGAGGGCGTCGTCGCAGGCAGGGCCGGGGTTGAGCGTGGCACCCGCTCATTCTCCCAGGAACGGGCCGTTGACACGCGGGTTATTTCCGCTGTAGAAAAAAACCCATGCAGCACTCAGCCGTGCTCCACCTGCGCAACGGGGGCACCAGCGTCGTCGTCGACGCCCGCGACCACCCGCTCCCCGTGATCGTCTGGTGGGGGGCCGACCTCGGCGACCTCACCGAGGTCGAGCTCGAGGACCTCGCGACCGCGGCCCGGCCGCAGCGCGTCTCCGGCGGCATCGACGAGCCGGCCCCGCTCACCCTGCTGCCGCAGGAGTCCTCCGGCTGGTTCGGCACGCCGGGACTGACCGGCCACCGGCCGGGTGGCAGCGGGTTCTCGACGCTCCTGCGGACCCGCGACCTCGAGGCCTCCGGGCGCGCGGGCCGGCTCACCGCCGTCGTCGTCCGGGCCGCCGACGACGAGGCCGGGCTCGCCGCCGACCTCGAGCTCGAGGTCACGGACGCGGGACTGCTGCGTCAGCGCGTCACGCTGACCAACCTCGCCGACGACGTGTACGAGCTCCAGGCCCTGGGCCTCACCTTCCCCCTGCCCGCGGGCGCCGACGAGCTCGCCGACACCACAGGCCGTCACCTGCGCGAGCGGTCGCCCCAGCGGCACGCGTTCACCGTCGGCACGCACGTCCGCGAGAGCCGCCGCGGCCGGCCGGGCGCCGACGCCAGCCTGCTGCTGCTCGCGGGCCGCCGGGGCTTCGGCTTCGAGCGCGGGCTCGCGCACGGCGTGCACGTCGCCTGGAGCGGGAACCACCGGCTCCTCGCCGAGCGCACCCCGACGTCGGAGTCCTTCCTGTGGGCGGGGGAGCTCCTCGCACCCGGCGAGGTCGTGCTCGGCGCCGGGGAGTCCTACCGCACGCCGTGGGCGCTGGGCTCGTGGGGCGACGGTCTCGACGAGCTGGCGCGCCGGTTCCACGACGAGCTGCGCGGCCGCCCGCACCACCCGCGCCGTCCCCGCCCGGTCACGCTCAACACGTGGGAGGCGGTCTACTTCGACCAGAGCCTCGAGCGGCTCGCGGCGCTGGCCGAGCGCGCCGCCGCCGTCGGGGTCGAGCGGTTCGTGCTCGACGACGGGTGGTTCCGCGGGCGCCGCGACGACACCGCCGGGCTCGGCGACTGGTACGTCGACGAGACGGTGTGGCCCGACGGCCTCGGCCCGCTGATCGACGTCGTGCGCGGCCACGGCATGGAGTTCGGCCTCTGGGTCGAGCCCGAGATGGTCAACCTCGACTCCGACCTCGCCCGGGCCCACCCGGACTGGATCCTGCGCGGGCGGTCGGAGCTGCCCGTTCCCGCCCGCCAGCAGCACGTGCTCGACCTGTCGCGCCACGACGTGCAGACGTACCTGCTCGAACGCCTCGACGCGCTGCTCACCGAGCACGACGTCGCGTACCTCAAGTGGGACCACAACCGCGACCTGCTCGAGGCCGGCTCCGCCGACGACGGCCGCGCCCGCGTGCACGAGAACGTCGAGGCGCTCTACGGGCTGCTCGACGAGCTCCGGCGTCGCCACCCGAACCTGGAGATCGAGTCCTGCGCGTCCGGCGGCGCACGCGTCGACCTGGGGATCCTCGAGCGCACCGACCGCGTGTGGACCTCCGACACGCTCGACCCCGTCGAGCGCCTGCAGATCCAGCGGTGGACCGGCCTGCTCCTGCCGCCCGAGCTCATGGGTGCGCACCTGACCTCGCCCACGGTCCACTCGACCGGCCGCACCGTCGCGCTCGACCTCTCCGCCGGCGTGGCGCTGCCCGGCCACCTCGGCATCGAGTGGGACCTCACGACGCTCGACGCCGCCGGCCTGGCCGACGTCGCCGCATGGGTCGCGCTGCACAAGCGGTACCGCGACCTGCTGCACTCGGGCGTCGTCGTCAACGCCGACACCCCGCCGGACCGCGACGTGCGCGGCGTCGTCGCGCGCGGGCGCGACCGGGCGGTGGTCACGTACACGCAGGTGACGACGTCGGTCACCTACCCGCCCGGACGGTTCACGGTGCCGGGGCTGGACCCCGACCGCCGGTACACCGTGCGCGTCGTGGCCGGCAGCGTGGACGAGGGACCGGGCCAGTCCCCGCTGGCGTGGGCGCGACGCCCCGTCACGCTGACGGGCCGCCAGCTCGGCCGGGTCGGGCTGCAGGCGCCGGTCCTGCACCCGGGCCGGCTCGTCGTCCTCGAGCTCACGTCGTAGCCGCACGACCCTCCCGCACCACCTAGCGCAAGGAGGCGCAGATGCACGTCCACCCACCCCGGCGCCGCGGCCCGCTCGCCGCGACCGCCGCCGTCGCGCTCGCCGCGGGGCTCGCCGCGTGCGCGCCCGCGGACGCCGACGGCGTCGTCGAGCTGGACTTCTTCCAGTTCAAGGGCGAGGCCGTCGGTGCCTTCGACGAGATCATCGCGGAGTTCGAGGCGCAGAACCCGGACATCCGCGTCGTCCAGAACGCGGCACCGGACGCGGACACCGCGATCCGCACGCTGCTGGTCAAGGACAAGACGCCCGACGTCATCACTCTCAACGGCGCGCGGCCGTACGGGCAGCTCGCCGAGGCCGGCGTCTTCCACGACTTCACGGGCGACCCGCTCCTCGAGCGCATCAACCCCGCCGTGCAGGAGGTCGTCGCCGACCTCGGGACGTTCGAGGACGAGGTGAGCTCCCTCGGCTACGTGAGCAACGCGGACGGCATCATCTACAACCGCGCGATCTTCGCCGACCACGGCCTCGAGCCGCCGACCACGTGGGACGAGCTCATCGAGGTCTGCGAGACGCTCGAGGCCGCCGGCGTCACGCCCTTCTACGGCACCCTCGCCGACGCGTGGACGGCGCTGCCCGCGTTCAACGGCATCGGGGCCTACGCGGCCCAGGACGGGTTCTTCGAGACGATGCGCGAGCAGGGCACCGACACGGGGCCGGGCTCGGCCGCGTCGTTCGAGCAGGACTACGCGCAGACGCTCGAGCGGCTCGCCCAGCTCTACTCCTTCGCGCAGGACGGCTACCGCGGCCGCGCCTACGACGACGGGAACGCGGCGTTCGCGGCCGGGGAGTCCGCGATGCTCCTGCAGGGGGTGTGGGCGCTCGCACCGATCAAGGAGAACAACCCCGACATCGACG
>JAPSLD010000010.1 GCA_031181105.1 Isoptericola sp.
ACGTGCGCGACGGCGACCTCAGCACGTTCTGGTCGCCGACCGGCTCGACGGGCCGCATCTCGATCAAGTGGGGGTCGGACACCACGGTGTCCACGATCGTCATCCGCGAGGCGGCCGGCGCCGTCGGGAACATCGGGTCCTGGCGGGTCGTGAACCACGACGACGGCGCGGTCCTGGCCACCGGCAGCGGTGCCGGCGTCATCAGCTTCCCCACGACGACGCTGCGCAAGATCACCTTCGAGATCACCGGGTCGAGCGGGACGCCCCGGGTCGCCGAGTTCGAGACCTACGCGGGATAGCGACCGCCGACGTGGCGGCTGGTCGGCCGTGAGCGGACGACGGCCGGCCAGCCGCTGCAGCGCGACTCACCGTCTACCCGACGCGTGGCCGGACGACCAGCACCTGCGCGACGGTGCCGAGCGGCCCGTGCTGGTCGTGCAGCACCGTGCTGCTCAGCCCGACGCCGGTCGGCCCGAACGAGACGGTCGTGTCGAAACCGAGCCACTCGCTCTCCGGCAGCCGGTACAGGTGGGCGGCGAGGTCGAGGTTAGGGAAGACGACCTCGCGCGGGTCCCGGCGCACGGTCAGCCCGTTGGCGACGTCGAGCAGCCCGGCGGCGCGGGCGAGCGGGCTGACCTTCTCGTCCTCGACCAGCGGCACGTCGGTGCGGAGCCACGCCGTCGCGCGCCCGGGCTCGGCCTGGTCCCGGCGGGCCTCGACCGTCGTGATGAAGCCGCCAGGCCAGTCCTTCGCGAGGTCGACCGGCGGGGTCTCCTCGGGCGCCGGGATCCGGGGAAGCGGGTCGGCGGCGAACGCCGCGGTGTCGCCGGGGCGCGCGAGCCAGGCGCGCAGCGTGACGGCGCGCCGCCCGCCGCACGACACGGTCGCCTCGACCAGCTCGACCCCCTTGCCGGGGCGCACGACCTGCACGTCGGTGTGCATGGTCTCCAGCCGGTAGGTGCCCCAGATGTCGTACGACAACCGCGTGACGACGAGGTCGTCCCGGCCGCGCTCGTCGCGGTCGACCTCGACCAGGTGCGCGAGCAGTCCCAGCGTCGGTGCGACGTGCTGCTCGTCGGTCCTCCAGGCGCCCGAGACGTGCTCGGTGGGCTCGAACGTCGTCGCGCCGGTGCGGCGGAAGTAGGCCATGGCTCTCCTCGTCGTGTCCGTGGGGTGGTGGACGCACCGCCGTGTCTACCAGGATCCGGCGACGAGGGCAGGAAAGAGCCCGCGGGCTGCAGGGTGACTCCTGCTGCCGTGCTGGACGAGGGCACGGCACCCGCGGGCTCCGGTGGTCGCGTGGGAATCGCAACCGGTCCACGCGCCTGGTGGCGCGAAGTCAGTCAGACGCGCGACCTAGCGCGCGACCACCTCATGGGTCCGAAGAGTCTTCACTGCTCGGATCACCTCCCTTCTCATGTGCCGACGACGCTACGCCCGCCCGCGCTGCCGCGCCAAGGTTTTTCGCCCTCGGCTCAGCCGTCGCCGGTGGCGAGGAGGTGCGCCCACTCGGCCGGGTAGTCGTCGAGCCACTGGACCAGCGACCGGGCCGGCCTGCCGACGAGCCGGGGGACGTCGTCGGACACGTGCTCCAGCACGCCGGCGGCGATGGCCTCGTAGGACGAGACCCACCCCTGCACGACGTCGTCCTCGGCCCCGAGGTCCGCGCGCGAGGCGTACGCCTCCTCGACGGTCTGCGGCTCGTAGACGATCGTGCGCCCGGCGGCCTCGGACAGCAGGTGCGCGACCTCGTGCAGGGTCAGCGCCTCCGGTCCCGTCACCTCGTACGTGGCGCCGTCGTGGCGCCGCGGCTTCTCGTCGAGGATGACGGCGGTCGCGACGTCGGCGACGTCGTCGTGCGAGACCGACGCCACGCGCCCCTGGCCGGCGGGGCCGCGGATGACGCCGTCCGGCCCGACGAACGTGGTCAGCGCGTGGTGGTAGACGTTGTCGCGCAGCACGGTCCAGCGCAGCCCCGAGGACCGCAGGTGCTCCTCGGTGTGCCAGTGGTGCCGTGCGAACGTGAACACGGCGTCGGGCGCCGCACCGACGAACGACGCGTACACGAGCCGTTCGACGCCGGCCGCGACGGCGGCGTCGATCGCCGCGGTGTGCTGCTCGACCCGGTCCGCGGTCTCGGCCGCGCTCACGAGGAACGCCGTGCGCACGCCGTCGAACGCGCGCCGCATGCCCTCGGCGTCGTCGTACCCGCCGACGGCGACGACCTGGGACTCCGGCAGCGGGCGCCCGTCGTCGAGCCGCGGCACGTGGTCGGGGTTGCGCGTCACGAGCTTCTGCCGCGCTCCCTCGGCGGCCAGGCGGAACGCGAGCCGCGACCCCAGCCGCCCGGCGGCGCCCGTGACCGCGACCACCCCGTCGGCGGACCACCTCACCATGGCCCCTACGCTAGGGCGGCCGGCCGCCCCCGGCCCGCCGGGAGGGACACAATGGGCGGGTGACCTCCGAGACGTACCGCGTGATGACCGTCTGCACCGGCAACATCTGCCGGTCCCCCATGGCCGAGATCGTGCTCCGTGACCGGCTCGAGGCCGCGGGCCTCGCCGACCGCGTCGCGGTCGACTCGACCGGTGTCAGCGACGAGGAGCACGGCAACCCGGTGGACCCGCGCGCCGTGCGCGTCCTGGCCGCGCACGGCTACCCGACGGGCGAGGGGCACCGCGCCCGGCAGGCGCGCGCCGAGGACCTGCGCGAGCGCGACCTCGTCCTTGCGATGACCGCGCAGCACGCCCGGGTGCTGCGCCGGCTCGCGCCCGACGCCGACGTCCGCATGTACCGGTCGTTCGACCCGGCCGCGCCCCGGGTGGCGCCCGGGGAGAGCGAGCACGTGCTCGACGTCGACGACCCGTGGTACGGCGATCAGGCCGGCTTCGAGACGACCCTGTCGGAGATCGAGTCCGCCGCCGACGGCGTCGTCGAGCACGTGCGGGCCCGCCTCGCCGGCCGCGAGGGCGCCGCGTGACGGCGGACGACCCGTACGAGGTGCGCCGCGTCCGCGCGGACGAGTGGCGCCGGGCCCGCGAGCTGCGGCTCGAGGCGCTCGCCGACCCGGTCGCCCCGCTCGCGTTCCTCGAGACGCTCGAGACGGCGACGTCGCGCCCCGCGGAGTTCTGGCGCGCACGCACGCGGAACGCGGCCCGGGGCGACGACGTCGTGCAGGTCGTCGCGGTGGCGCGCGAGGGCGACCGGTGGGTCGGCACCGTGACCGGGCTGCTCGAGGAGCCCGGGAGCGCGGACCTCGCCGGCGGACAGGTCGAGCGGCGCCAGGCGCACCTCGTCGGGGTGTACGTCAACCCGGGGCACCGCGGCCACGGGCTGCTCGGGCGGCTCGCCGACGCCACGCTCGCGTGGGCGCGCGGGCGCGGCGTCGAGCACGCGCGGCTGTTCGTGCACGTCGACAACGCCCGGGCGCGGGCGGCCTACGTCGGGCTCGGGTTCGCCCCGACCGGCCGGGGCTTCAGGAGCGACGCGGGCGAGGAGCTGGAGATGACGCGCGCCCTGTGAGCCACGCGCGCAGACGCACGAGCCACTCGGGCCCGGCCCCGGCGCCGCTGTCGGCGGCCGGGACTCGTCGGGCGCCCACGTAGCCGTGGAACCAGCGCGCGGTCTCGCGCCACAGCGCGTCGCGCACGTCGGGCGCCGAGAGCGTGACGTCGTGCAGCGCGCCCTCCAGGCGCACGAGCGTGACGACGCCGCCCAGCGCGGGCACGCGGCGGGCGACCCCCACGACGTCGAGCACCGTGTCGGTGCGCCGCATCGCCTCGCTCCACCGCACCGGCGGCGTCGACGCCGCCGAGAGCAGCACGAGCACGGGCGCCTCGATCCCCAGCCCGCGCGCGACACGTTCCTGACCGCGGAAGATCGCGGCGAGCCAGGCGGGCGTCGCGCGCCAGCCGGCGTCGGGCCGGAAGGCCGGGTCGATGTCCCACTCGCCCTCGAGGCGGGACGAGATGGTGCGCACGTAGTAGCCCAGGTCGACGTTGACCAGGTGGCTGCGCGGGGCGAGCGCGGCCTGGGCGCGCACGCCCGGCTCGAGCATCCGCCGGCCCACCTGACGGGTCTGGAACTCGAGCCACGGGCTGTTCAGCACGAGCCCGGCGACCCGGCCCGGGTGGTACGCCGTCCACAGGCTCAGCACCAGACCGCCCGTCGAGTGGCCCATGAGCACGAGCCGCCGGTCCGTCGTCGGCTCCGGGCCGTGGCCCAGCACGGCCAGGGCCGCCTCGACGTCCTCGTCGTACGTCCGCAGCGACAGCACGAACCCCGGCGTCTGGTGCTCGCGCAGGCTCCGCCCGAACTTGCGGAGGTCCAGCGCGTGGAAGCGGACGCCGAGCGACTCCCAGAACTCCGCGAGGTGGGTCTGGAAGAAGTAGTCGGTCCACCCGTGCACGTACAGGACGTCGACGCCGGCGTCCGGCACGTCCGTGCGGGCCGCGGCGGGTGCGCGGCGCACGAGCGTGGCGACGACCGGGCCCTCGAAGTCCTCGGCGAGCTCGAGCGTGCGCCGCTCGAAGCCGGGCAGGAGGTCGGCGACCCACTCCCCGGCGCTCGCCGGCCGTCCCCCGGTCGGCCCGTCGGGCGGTGCGTCGGTCGGTGCGTCGGTGGGTGCGGCGTCGCTCACGCCCTGACCGTATTCCCCGACGACGACGGTGCGCGCCCAGGTGGGCGCGTCAGTCGAGGTCGATGGCGCTCGCGGAGGGCTCGTTGCGCCGCATCGTCAGGTGGCTGCCCAGGTAGCCGCTGACCATCACGACGGCGTTGCCCAGCAGGCCCGCCATCACGCCCGCGCGCACGTGGCCCGTCCGGCGCAGCACCCACGAGGTGGCGAAGACGCTCCCGCCGACCACGTTGAGCATCGCGTGCGTCACGCCGACCCGACGCGAGGCGGTGCTGCGCAGGCCGACCCAGTCCGCGAGGCCCGAGAGCGCGGTCGGCGCCACGAGCATCACGCCCGTGCCGACGAGCCGGCGCGCCGCGTCCGCGTGCTTCTCCGCGCCGGTGAGGTCGAGCACCGTCGCGGCGGTCCAGCAGCCGAGGGGCAGGTCTGTCAGGACGGGGTGCAGCGCGTGCCCGATCGAGCGTCCGCGCAGCTCCTCGAGCAGGCGCCCGCCCGGCAGGATCTTCCCGGCGATGCGCTCGAGGCGGTCGGCGATCGGGTCGAGGCCGTGCTCCTCCTCGATCGCCTCGGCGCGCCGCTCCAGCATGGGCGTGGGCATCGGTTCGACGGTCATGGTGTCCTCCTTGGTTCGCCTCGTCGCGGGGGACTCGTGCACCGCGTCGCGGGGCGTCCTCCCCCGTCCGGACGTCCGGGGTGTGCGCCTCACGCTAGGTGGGGGCGAGGCCACTCGCAGCGGTCCGGTCAGACGGCGGTGTAGGCGTCCGGCGTGGGGACGAACGTGACGTCGACGCCGGGGGCGTGGCGGCCGACGACGTCGCGCAGCCAGTTCGCGAAGAGGCGCATCCCGGCCTGCTCGGAGGGCACGTGACCGACGACGACGAGACCCGTCCCGCCCAGGTGCGCGGCGTCGGCCGCGTAGGAGCCGGACTCCCACTCGTGCGCCTCCCCCACCAGCACCGCGTCGAGGTCGCCGCGGCGCAGCAGGCGCCGGTTGCGGCCGAAGCCGCGGAACCCGAGGTCCAGGCCGACCCGCCGCACCGGCAGCTCCGGGTCTCCCACGTAGCGCAGGGCGCGGGCGCCCAGCGTGGTGGCGACGTGCGCGGCGAGCGCGGCGAGCGTGGTGGGCGCGACCTCGGCGACGGACGTGCCGGCGGCCGCCTCGCCGGGCTCGAGCGTCCATCCGAGCGCGCGGGCCGCGCCCTCGTCGATCCCGTCCGGCCGCCGGTCGTGCCAGGCGTCGTGCTGGCGCCACACGACGAGGCCGTGCTCGCGCACGAACGCGTGCTTCGCGCGGTGCACGGGGTCGTCCTCCGCCTCGAGCTCCGCTTCCGCGCCGCCGAGGTGGTCGTAGCAGAGCGGCTCGTGCGTGACCACCACGTTCGCCCGGGCGCGCGCGGCTTGCTCGAGGACCTCGAGGGTCGCGAGCGTCGTGACCGCGACGCCGCGCACGACGGCGGACGGGTCGCCCGCGACGATGCCGTCGACCGTCGCGGAGCGCGCCGGCACGCCGAGCTCGGCGGTGGCCAGGTCGACCAGGGCGCGCGCCGTGGGCGCGGCCCGGCCGGTCCCGGGCACCGTCCCGCGCGCCGTCACGAGCGCCGCCACCAGCGGCGGCGCGGTGCGCTGCCGCGGTCCGGTCCGTCCTCGGCACGCCCGGGACGGTCCGCGGTGGTCCCGCCCGCCCCGTCCGTGCCGGACCGGCCCGACGGGCGGATGCCGAGCGCGGCCCGGCGCTCGCGCCACCGCTCGACCTCCCGCTCGACGTCGCGCGTCGGCGTGACGACCGGCGGGCCGCCCAGGAGCTGGCGCCGGGCGTCGACCACCCGCGCGTTGAAGTCCTCGACGACCTGGCGGACACGGTCCTCGGACGACTCGCGGTCGAGCGTCGCGTCGAGCTCGGCGTCGTCCTTGCGCAGCTGCGCCGGCGGCAGCACACCCGTGATCTGCTCGCGCTCGACGAGCCTCTTGAGCCACCAGTCCGGGTCGTAGGTGCCGGTCAGCCCGGGGATCGGCTTGCCCTGGAGCGGGAGGTCGTCGAACTCGCCACGGCGGATCGCCTGGTCGACGACCGTGTCGACCCACAGCGCCCGGTCGTCCATGCGGCGCTGCCTGCGGTCGCGCTCGTCCTCCTCCTGCGCGACGTCGCCGCTCGCCCCGGCGTGGCCCGCGCGCTCGCGCTCGGCCTCGCGGTCGACGCGGTACTGCGCGGCCCGGCGCAGCGGGTCGTCGTCGTGGTCTTCGCCTCCCATGGGTCCACGCTAGCGACCCGTCGCGGCACCAGCACCGCCGCACCAGCACCGGACAGGCGTCGCCCGGGCATGATGGGCGCATGAAGGTGTCGCGCCGCAGCCACGTCCCCCCGTTCGCCGTCATGGAGATCCTCGCCGCGGCGAACGCCCGTCGGGCGGCCGGCAACGACGTGCTGAGCCTCTGCGCGGGGGAACCCTCGACCGGGGCGTCCGACGTCGTGCGGTCGCGCGCGGCGGAGCTGCTGCGGACCGCCGACCTCGGGTACACCGAGGCGATGGGCGTGCCGGCCCTGCGCGCGGAGATCGCGGCGCACTACGACCGGTGGTACGGCCTGGGCGTCGATCCCGGCCGGATCGCGGTCACCACCGGCTCCAGCGGCGGGTTCGTCCTGGCGTTCCTCGCGGCGTTCGACGTCGGCGACCGGGTCGCGCTCGCACGCCCGGGGTACCCGGCGTACAAGAACATCCTCGCCGCTCTCGGCTGCGAGGTCGTCGAGCTCGACTGCGGGCCCGAGACGCGCTACCAGCCGACCGTCTCGCAGCTCATGGAGGCGTACTACGGGGGCGGCCTCGACGGGGTGATCGTCGCGTCGCCGGCCAACCCGACCGGCACGATGATCGCCCCCGCCGAGCTCGCGGCCGTCGCGACCTGGTGCGGCGAGCACGGCGTGCGGCTCATCAGCGACGAGATCTACCACGGGATCTCGTACGGCGACGACGTACAACAGGCCACCGCGGCGATGTACACGGACGCGGGCGCCGTGGTCGTGAACTCGTTCTCCAAGTACTGGGCCATGACGGGGTGGCGGCTCGGGTGGCTCGTGCTGCCCGAGGAGCTCGTGGCCCCGGTGGGGGCGCTGGCCGGGAACGTCGCGCTGTCACCGCCCGCGCTCGCGCAGCACGCGGGCATCGCCGCGTTCAGCCCCGAGGGCTACGCCGCGGCGGCCGAGAACGTGGCGCGGTACGCCGTCTCCCGCCAGGCGCTGCTCGACCGCGCGCCCGAGCTGGGGTGGCGGCCCGTCGCGCCCGCCGACGGCGCGTTCTACCTGTACGGCAACGTCGCGTCGTACTGCGAGCGGATCGGTGGCGACTCGGTCGAGTACTGCGCCCGCCTCCTCGCCGAGGCCGACGTCGCGATCACGCCGGGGAGCGACTTCGACGGCGTCGGCGGGCGCGACTGGGTACGGCTGTCGTTCGCCGCGGCGCCCGAGGTCGTCGCGCGCGCGGTCGACCGCATCATCGCCTGGCAGCAGACGCTCTGACCTGCGCGACGGGTCAGCCCGCCGCGAGCACCCCGCGACCGGTGCCGGCACCGTCCTCCGGCCCGGACGGCGCGGGCACGGGTGCGGCGAGGAACTCGTCGATCTCGGCCGCGGAGGGGAACGCGGTGAGCTCTGGCCGGCTGAACCAGTGGACGAGCCACACGGAGAGCTCGCGCACCGGGACGTTCAGCTGGTTCGACGCGGCGCGGAGGCGGTCGAACGCGCCCTCGGCGTCGACGCCGAACGCGACCATGAGCACGCCCTTGGCCTGCTCGATGGCGGCGCGCCGCTCCGCGGACGCCCGGATCGACTCCGTCGCCTGACGCTGCGCGGCCTCGCGGTTCGCCTCCGTCACGTCGATGAAGTAGCCGACCAGCTCGGTGACCTCGCCGCTCTCCGCGTCCTGGCGACCCTGGCCGGTCACCGCGAGCGTGCGGATCTCGCCGTGGGCGTCGTAGATGCGGTGGACCGAGCTGAAGGGCTCCCCCGTCGCCGCCGCCGTGCGCAGCACGCCGTCCACGCGGGCGCGGTCCTCCGGGTGCTTGTGGGAGAGCATCATCTCCGTCGTCGGGACGATCTCGCCGGGCTGGAACCCGTGCATCACGTAGACCTCGTCCGACCACGCCCACCGGCCCGTCCGCAGGTCGAGCCGGTACCGGCCGACGGGCGGCTTCGCACCGGACGCGAGCGCGGCCTCCACGGCCTCGTCGAAGGGGGCACTCTCGTTCACAGTCGTCTCCCTCGGCGGGTCGCGATCGAGGAACCGGGGCTTCGGCTCCGTGCGGGGGGCAGGCTGCCGAGCCTCGGCGCGCCGGACCCGGTGGGGTGCCCGAACAGTAACCGATGCGTGCACCGCACACCTGAACGGGCGTCCAGAAGGTACCTCGTGCGAGCGGGTGCCCGCCCTCCTAGCGTGAACCTGCGTTCGAGGAACGGCCACTCGACGTCGCGCTCCTGGAGGATGAGATGTCAACGCAGCCCGGTGACCAGCAGGGATTCCCCGCCCAGCAGCAGGAGCCCCCGGGGCTCACGGGACCCATGGACCCCCAGCCCGACCACGGCGAGTCGTCGTACCAGGGGTCCGGCAAGCTCACCGGACGCCGCGCGCTCGTCACGGGAGGGGACTCCGGCATCGGCCGCGCGGTCGCCATCGCGTTCGCCCGCGAGGGCGCCGACGTGGCGATCAGCTACCTGCCCGAGGAGCAGACCGACGCGGAGACCACGGCCCGCTGGGTCGAGGAGGCGGGCTGCCGGTGCGTCCTGCTCCCCGGCGACATCACGTCCGAGCAGACGGCGCGCGAGACCGTCCGCCGGGCGGTGAGCGAGCTCGGCGGCCTCGACGTCCTGGTCAACAACGCGGGCTTCCAGATGGCGCGCCGCGAGTCGATCGCCGACATCACGACCGACGACCTGGACCGGGTGCTCAAGACCAACCTCTACGCGCTGTTCTGGATCACGCAGGAGGCGCTCGAGCACATGGGCGAGGGCGGCGCGATCGTCAACAACTCGTCGATCCAGGCGTACGAGCCGTCGACCACCCTGCTCGACTACGCCTCGACCAAGGCGGCCATCAACAACTTCACCGTCAACCTGGCGGCCGAGGTCGGGGCGCGCGGCATCCGCGTGAACGCGGTCGCGCCGGGCCCGATCTGGACGCCGCTGCAGCCCGCCACGCAGAACCCGGAGAAGATCGAGAAGTTCGGCTCCGACACCCCGCTCGGGCGTGCGGGGCAGCCGGCCGAGCTCGCGCCGGCGTTCGTGTTCCTCGCCTCGAACGTCACGGCGTCGTACGTCTCGGCCACGGTGCTGGGCGTGACCGGCGGCAAGCCGGTCTTCTGACGGGCCGCCGCCGTGGACACCGTGGGGTCGCTCGGGGAGGTGGCCGAGCTGGCCACCTCCCGGGCGCCGCTGTACGTGCGGTTCAGCGCCGGCCCGGAGGCCGACGCCTCCGAGGCGAGCCGCGACCACGAGTCGGGCTGCGAGCTGCCCGGCCTGTCGGTGAACCCGCTCAACCCGGAACCGTGGTTCGACCGTCCCGTGCTGCACTGGGTCGCTCGCCAGCTCGTGCAGTACGCGCACCTCGGCGAGGAGGGCCGGTACGCGTGGGTGCTCGTGGGGCGCGAGGTCGGCCGCGGCCCGGACTGCGAGCCGCTCCTGGCCGACGTCGAGCCGGTCGCGCAGGTCCCCGACGACGTCGTGCGCGAGGCGCGGGACCTCTACGAGGAGGTCTTCGACGCCGGCCAGGACGGGACGTAGGCGGCGCGGGGCGGGCCGTCGATCAGCCCGTGGGTCAGCGCTGGCGGTCGGGCGGGACCGGCGTCCCGGGCTCCGGCACCGGGAGCGAGGTCACGCCCAGGCGGTCGGTGAGGTAGAGGAACGCCTCGGCGTACGGGTTGCCGTCGACGCGGCGCCGGACGTACTCCCAGTCCACCTGCTCGCGCAGCGCGCGCACGATCGGCAGCAGGTGGCTGTAGTCGCAGTCGTGCTCCGCGAGGCACGCGATCTTGCTGGCGACCACGTCCGTGGCGCGGAGCACCGGCATGCGCACCGCGAGCACCTCGATCTGCTCGGCGGAGGCGAGCAGCTCCTCGTCGACGGGCTCGCCCCCGAGCACGTAGATGATGTCGACGAGCGCCTCGTGGTGGTAGGCCTTGAACAGCCAGTCCTCCGCGGGCTCGCGCAGCTCCAGGCCCGCCTTCGACAGCGCCTCGCGGGCCTGGTCGGCGTCGCGGGGCCGGATCACGAAGTCGGCGTCGTGGTGCGGTTCCGGGCCGCCGCGGGCGAACGCGGCGTACCCGCCGCACAGGGCGTACGGGATGCCGGCCTCGCGCAGGGCGACCGCGCCGAGGCGCACCGCGTCGCGCAGGTGCTCGCGCTCTTCCAGGCTCAGGTGGGCCATGTGTGCTCCCTGGTCACCGATCCATGGTGCACGGGATCGTCCGCGCTCGCCGCGTGCCGTCCGGCGGCCGCGATCGGGTGCGACGACGTGCGGTCCCACCCAGAATCGCAGTGATGACCACGAGCCTGCGGATCGCGACGTTCAACATCCTCCACGGCCGGTCCCTGTCCGACGGCGAGGTGCACCTCCGGCGGTTCGGCAGGGCCGTCGCGGGGCTCGACGCGGACATCCTGGCCATGCAGGAGGTCGACCGGGACCAGCCTCGCTCGACGGGGGCGGACCTGACGTCGGTCGCCGCGGACGCCGCCGGCGCCCCGTACCACCACTTCGCGGCCACGCTGCACGGCGAGCCCGGCGTCTGGGACGCCGCGACCGGTGAGGCGCAGCCGGGCGTGTCCGAGTACGGCATCGCGATCGTGAGCCGGTACCCCGTGCTGCGCTGGCGCCGCCTCGCGCTGCCCGCGCTGCCGGTGCGCTGGCCGCTCATGGTCAAGGACGGGCCGCCGGTCCTGGTCAAGGACGAGCCGCGGGCCGCGCTCGCCGCGACGATCGACGTGCCGGGCGGACCGCTGACGGTCGTCTCGACGCACCTGACGTTCCTGCCGGGCTGGAACGCGGTCCAGATCCGCCGCCTCCGGTGGGCGTGCCGCCACCTGCCGCGCCCGCTCGTCGTCGCCGGCGACCTCAACCTGCGCGGCGGCCTGCCCGCGCTCCTGACCGGCTGGCGGCCGCTCGCCGAGGACGCGACCTTCCCCCTCGAGGACCCGCGGCACCAGATCGACCACATCCTCGGCACCGGGCCCGTGCACGCCGTGGTCCCGGGCCGCGCGGTGCACACGGGCACGTCCGACCACCGGGCGCTCGTGGCCGAGGTCGCCTGCGGGGACCCGTCGTGATCCGGCTCGTCACGTTCAACGTCCGGCACGGCCGGGACGACGACGGCCGTGTCGACGCCGAGCGGCTCGCCGGCGCCGTCGCGGCGCTCGCCCCCGACGTCGTCGCCCTCCAGGAGGTGGACCGCGGTCAGGACCGGTCCGGCGGCACCGACCTGCTGCAGGCCGTCCGGCAGGCGCTCGGGACCGCGGAGGCCCGGTTCGTGCCCACGCTCACGGGGCAGGTGGGGCTGCGCGCGCCGGAGGACGGGCAGGCCCGCCCGGCGGCGTCCCGGGTGCTCGGTGCGTGGTCCGGACGACGGCGGGCCCGCGGCGACGAGACGGGCGAGCCCGGGTACGGCATCGCGGTCCTGTCGCGGCACCCCGTGAGCGCGTGGCGACGGCTGCGCCTGCCCGCCGCGTCGCCGTTCCTCGCGGGCCGGCAGCTCGGGCCCGACGAGCCGCGCGCGGCGCTCGCGGCCGTCGTCGAGACCCCCGAGGGGCCGCTCACCGTGGTGGGCACGCACCTGTCGTCGTGGCGGCGCTGGAACCGGGCGCAGCTGTGGACGCTCCGCCACCGCCTCCGGGCGGCGCCCCGCCCGCTCGTCCTCGCCGGCGACCTCAACGTGCGCGGCCAGCTCCCCGCCCGCATCACCGGGTGGCGCGAGCTCGTGCACGTGCCGACCTATCCCCGGACGCGGCCGTTCCTGCGGATCGACCACGTGCTGGCCGACGGCGACGTCGACGCCGCGGCCCCGGCGCGGGCGCTCGACCTGGGTCTGAGCGACCACCGCGCGGTGGTCGTCGACCTGACGCTCACGCCCAGGGGTCGAGCACGACCTTGATGCAGCCGTCCTCCTTCTTCTGGAACATGCGGTAGGCCTCGGGCGCCTGCTCGAGGGGCATCCGGTGCGTGCGCAGGTCGAGCACGCCCAGCGGGTCGGACGGGTCCTGCACCAGCGGCAGCACGTCGGGCAGCCAGCGGCGCACGTTCGCCTGGCCCATCCGCACGGTGACCTGCTTGTCGAACAGCTGCAGGAGCGGCAGCGGGTCCTTCGCTCCCCCGTACACGCCGCTGACCGACACCGTGCCGCCACGCCGGACCACGTCGATCGCGGTGTAGAGCGCGGCGAGGCGGTCGCCCCCGGCCTTGCCGACCAGAGGCGCCGCCACGGCGTCGGGCAGGAACCCGACGGCCTTCTGGGTCAGCTCCGCGAGCGGCGACCCGTGCGCCTCCATGCCGACGGCGTCGATGACGCAGTCCGCGCCGCGCCCGTCGGTCACCGCGCGGACGGCCTCCAGCAGGTCACCGTCGCCGGTGCGGTTCAGGTCGAGCACCTCGATGCCGTGGCGCGCCGCCATGGCGATGCGCTCGGGCACCTGGTCGACCCCGACGACGTGCCCGGCGCCGCGGTGCAGCGCGATCCGGGCGCTCATCTGGCCGACCGGCCCGAGCCCGAGCACGACGACGGTCGAGCCAGGGGTCACGTCGGCGTACTCGACGGCCTGCCACGCCGTCGGCACCACGTCGGACAGGTAGAGCCACTGCTCGTCCGGGCTGCCGTCGTCGGGCACGACGATCGGTCCGTAGTGGGCCTGCGGGACCCGCAGGTACTGCGCCTGGCCGCCCGGCACGGAGCCGTACAGGCGGGTGTAGCCGAACAGCGCGCCGCCCTTGTCGTGCTCGTGCACCTGCGTGGTCTCGCACTGCGACTGGAGCCCGCGCGAGCACATGAAGCACGCGCCGCACGCGATGTTGAACGGCACGACGACGCGGTCGCCGACGCGCAGGTCTCCCGCCTCGGGCCCGACCTCCTCGACGACGCCCATCGCCTCGTGGCCCAGCACGTCGCCGGGGTCGAGGAACATCCCCAGGACCCCGTACAGGTGCAGGTCCGACCCGCAGATCGCCGTCGACGTGACCCGCACGACCGCGTCGTCCGGCGCGACGACGCGGGGGTCCGGCACGTCCTCGACCGAGACGTGCTCCCGGCCCTGCCACGTCAGCGCGCGCATGGTCATCCCTTCGATCCGGTGGTGGAGATGCCCTGGACGAAGTGCCGCTGGCCCAGGAAGAACAGCACGATCATCGGGACGGTCGTGATGACCGAGGCCGTGACCACGACCTCCCACTGCGACTCGCCGCCCGGCCCGAACTGGTCGATCAGCGCCTTGAGGCCGCGCGGGATGGTGTACGTGGACGAGTCCTGGAGGTAGACGAGCGGGCGCATGAGGTCGGTCCAGGACGCCTGCGCCTCGAACAGGAACGTGAGGACGATCGCCGGACGGCACAGCGGCACGGCGATCCGCCAGAACATCACCCAGTTGTTCGCGCCGTCGAGCTTGGCCGCCTCGAACGGCTCGCGCGGCAGCCCCAGGAAGAACTGCCGCAGCAGGAAGATGTAGAACGCCGAGCCGAACATGTTGCCCGCCCACAGCGGCACGTTCGTGCCCACGAGGCCGAGCGCGTTCCAGATGAGGAACGTGGGGATCAGCGTGACCGCGCCGGGGAGCATCATCGTGGCGAGCACCAGCCCGAACAGCGCGCCGCGGCCGCGGAAGCGGAAGTAGGCGAAGCCCCACGCCACGAGCGCCGAGGACAGCGTGACCGTCCCGGCGGCGAGAGCCGTGACGACGAGCGTGTTGACCAGCCAGAGCGCGAGCGGCGCCTCCTGCCAGACGGTCACGTAGTTCTCGAGCGTCGGCGTGGCGGGGATCAGCCGGTTGTCGAACACCTCGGCGCGCGGCTTGAACGACGCCGAGAGCAGCCAGATCAGCGGATAGATGAAGACGACCGTGAGCGCGACGAGCGTGGTGACGACGATCGCGCGGGTCCACCGGCGGCGGGCAGGCTGCGTCCGGCGCGGACCGGCGCCCTCGGCGGCGCCGGGCGCCACGGCGACCTCGGGGGTGGCGGCGGCCGGGACGGCGGTCATCGCTGCTCCCCCTCGTAGTAGACGAGCCGGCGCGACACGACCAGCTGCACGGCCGTGACCAGCATGATGACGACGAAGAGCAACCACGCCAGCGCCGACGCGTACCCCATGTGGAGCTGCTCGAAGCCCTCGCGGAACAGGTAGATCACGTAGAACAGCGCGGCGTCGTTCGAGTACGTCGAGTTGCCCGCGCCGAAGTACGCCGAGTAGGCCTCGGTGAACATCTGGAAGGCGGCGATGGTGTTGACCACGGTGACGAAGAACAGCGCGCCGCTGATCATCGGCAGCGTGACCGTGCGCGTGCGGCGCCACCAGCCGGCGCCGTCGACGCGCGCGGCGTCGTACAGCTCGGCGGGCACGTCGCGCAGGGCGGCGAGCAGGATGATGACCGACGACCCGACGCTCCACAGGCTGATGAGCGCGAGGCCGGGCTTGATCCACGCCGCGTCGGTGGTCCACGAGGGCCCGTCGATGCCGAAGACCCCGAGCACCTCGTTGACCAGGCCGTACTGGCCGTTGAACAGCAGGAGCAGCAGCACGCCGACCGCGACCGGGGGCGTCATCTTCGGGATGAAGAACGCGGTGCGGAAGAAGCCGGCGGAGCGGCCCGCCTGGTTGAGCAGCAGCGCGAGCGCCAGCGCGACGACGACGTAGAGCGGCACCTGGATGATCGTGTACTGCAGCGTGTTCCACAGGGCGAGCCGCACCTTCGGGTCGGTGGCCATGCGCTCGTAGTTCTCGGTCCCGACGAACGTCGGGTCGGTCAGCACGTCGTAGTCGGTGAGCGACAGGTACGCGCTGTACAGGATCGGCCACGCGGTGAACACGAGGAACCCGACGATCCAGGGGCTGATGAACCGCAGCCCCGCGTTGCGCTCGCGGCGTGCGCTCGGGGACGCCCTGCGGCGGCGCGACGGCGGTGCGGGCGCCGCCGCCGGAGCGGCGGCGGCCGACGTCACGAGGCGTCCTCCTCCCACTTCGCCCAGGCGGCGTCGAGGGCGGACTGGGCCTCCTCCTGCGCCTGGGCGAGCGCCTCGGCCGGCTCCTGCTGACCGTTGAGCACGCGGTTGACGGCGTCCTGCCACGCCGTCTCGAACTCGGCGTCGGCCGGGTTCGCGGGGAGGGTGAACGCGGCGTCGTTGGCCTCGTACATCGCGTCGATCGCGTCGGCCCACGGCTGCGGCGCGTCCGACGGCACGAGCTCGTCCCGGATGCGCTGGTCGGCCTCCTCGTTGCCGGTCAGGACGCCGGTGAACACCAGGCCGTCCTGCTCGCGGTCGGCCGCACGCGCCTCGGCGGCCGCCAGCCAGGACTCCGTCTCGGTCATGGTCTTGGCGAACGCGCACGCCGCCTGCGGGTTGGCGCTGCCGCGCGGGATCGCCCAGGCGGAACCGGTCGCGTAGGCGATCGCCTCGCCGTCGGGCCCGCGGAACGCGTCGAACGCGAGCGGGGCGTCCGGCGAGACCTCGTTGAGCACGTTGATGTACCACTGCTCCATGGGCATGGCGCCCAGCGCGCCGGAGGCGAACTGGTTCCCCGCGCCGAAGAAGTCGGCCGAGTCGCGGAACGTCTTGACGGCCGGGAACCCGCCCTGGGCGTCGTAGATGCCGACCGCGAACTCGAGCGCCTCGACGACGTCGGGGTCGTCGAGCTGCGCGGTCCGGCCGTCCTGCGAGAGCAGCTCCTTGCCGGCCGTCTTGGCCCACAGGGGCAGGAACTCGGGGAGCTTGGAGTCGTAGCCGATGACGCTGAGCCGGCCGCCGTCGTCCTGCGCGATCGCCTCGCTCGCCGCCTGGATCGCCTCGCGGTCGGAGCCGTTGACGTCCTCGACGGTGAAGCCGGCGGCCTCGAGGAGGTCGGCGTTCGCCATCGTGACCTGGATCTGGTTGAACTCCGGGATGCCGAAGACCTGGTCGTCGAAGGTGACCTGGGCGAGCGCGGCGTCGCGGTAGGCGTCGACGTCGACGTCGTGGGCCTCGACGCACTCGTCGAGCGGGATGATCGCGCCGCGCGAGGCGAAGGTGCCGATCTGGTCGCGGTTCGCGTACACGACGTCCGGCGGGTTCCCGGACGCGACGGCCGAGAGGAAGGCCTGGATGTCCAGCTCCCCCTCGGCGAGCCGGACGTCGACGTCGCCCAGCGCCTCGACCGCGCGGTCGTACCGGACCTGCGCGATCTCGTCCCCGGTGCCGAACCCCATGATCGACAGGCGGTCACCCGGGTCCGCCGCGAAGTCGACCCCCTCGGCGTCGTCCTCGGCCTGCGTGCCCTGCGCGCAGGCGGCGAGGGCGAGCGCCGCCGTGGCGGCGACGACGGTCGACGGCAGTGATCTGCGCACGGTACCGCTCCTTCGAGACGCTCGCCGGCCGGATCTCGACCGGCAGAGTCACTCTCGGCCCGCTCCTGCCCACTCGCACGAGAAGCGCTTCTCCCGGCGCGCGTGCGGGACGAGGTGGGTGCACCATGCACTCTCGGACCGGCACCCCCGGGACCGGCGGTCGGCCGGTGACGACGACGGAAGGAGCCCGATGGCGGACGACGTGGCGGGGACGGGCGGGCCCTCGCACCGGCAGGGCAGGCGGGAGACCGTCGAGGAGCGCTCGGACCGCAACTGGGTCGAGCTGCTCCAGGAGCTGCGGGTCATGCAGACCGGCGTGCAGATCCTGACGGGCTTCCTGCTGACGCTGCCCTTCCAGCCCCGCTTCACGGACCTGGACTCCTACCAGCGCTCGGTCTACCTGGTGCTCGTGGTCCTGTCCGTGGGGACGACCGGCATGCTCGTCTCCCCCGTCGCGCTGCACCGGGCGCTCTTCCGCAAGCACCTCAAGCCCCAGACCGTCACGGGCGGGGACCGCATGACGCGCGTGGCGATCGTGCTCCTCGCCTTCGTGATGACCGGCACGGTGCTGCTGATCTTCGACGTCGTCGTCGACCGCACGGCGGGGCTGGTCGTGGGGGCGTCGGTGCTCGGGGTCCTGCTGTTCCTGTGGGCGGTCGTGCCCGTCCTGGTGCGCCGGCGCAGCTGAGCCGCGCCCGGCGCGCCGCCGCACCAGGACGGTGCGGCGTCGTCAGGCGGCGTCAGGCGGCGAGGTCGACCGGAGCCGGTGCGGCGTCGTCGCGCCGGCCCAGCTCCGTCACGGGCAGCGGTCGCTGCTCCGACGGGTGCTCCGGCCGGTCCTCCGAGGGGTGCTCCGGCCGCTCGGTCGTCCGCGCGCGGGTCTCGCGCTGGGCGCGGGCGATGGCGACGAGCGCCTGGGTGCCGATGAGCATCCACGCCGCGTTCGCCGCCGCGGACGGCCACACGCCGTTGACCGCCGCGACGAGGAACATCAGCGTCGCGCCGCACATGTTCGCGACCTGGAACGGCAGCGAGCTGGGCGACCACCGGCCCCGGGTGACCATGCCGTAGGCGACGAGCCCGGCGACCGCACCGAGCCAGCCGAGGGCGGTGACCAGGGTCAGCATCGTGAACGACATGCGAGCCTCCTGGCAGCACGACGTCGTGGCGCGCCTGCGCGCGTCACGGGGAGGAACGGGATGAGGTGACGCCGTCGGACCCTGTGGGTGGTGGACCCCGGGCGGCGCCACGACCATGGTGCGGCACACGATCGCTTCAGCGCAATCGAATCCTTCTGCATCCAGCCAGTTAGCATTGCTACATGGCAACCGACCCACGCAGACTTGCCTTCCTCCTTGCCGTGCACCGCGCCGGAGGCGTGCTCGCGGCAGCAGATCTTCTGCATGTCACCCCGTCCGCGGTGTCGCAGCAGATCGCTCGGCTCGAGGCCGAGGAGGGGTACGCCGTCCTCGACCGCGGGCCGCGCGGCGTGACCCTGACCGCCGCCGGCCGGGTGCTCGCCGACGTGGCCGAGCGCATCGAGGCGGAGCTCATCGAGGCACGGCAGGCGATCGCCGCGCTCGGCGAGGGGGTGACGGGCCGCGTCACCCTGGGCGCGTTCCAGACGGCGATCCGGGCGGTCGTCGCGCCCACCCTGACCGGTCTGGCCGAGGTGCACCCCGGCGTCGAGGTCGACGTCCGCGAGCACGAGCCCGCGGAGGCGCAGCGCATGCTCCGTGCCGGCGACCTCGACGTCGTGCTGCTCGAGCGCGACGTGGACGTGGACGCGCCGGCGCCGCGAGGGGCGCACGACGTGCCGCTGCTCGACGAGCCGTGGCGGCTCGTGATCCCGGCCTCCATGCCGACCCCGGAGCGCATCGACGACCTGCGGGACGCGACGTGGCTCGGGCCGGAGGCCGGTACGGCGGCCGACCGTGCGCTCCGCCGCCTCTCGCGCACGCTCGGGACGACGCTCGCGACGCGTCACGCCTACTTCGACTTCGACACCGCGCTCGCGCTGGTCGCCGCGGGCCAGGGCGTGGCCATGCTGCCCGCGCTCGCCCTGCAGGGCGGTGAGAGCCTCGAGGGCGTCGAGGTCGTCGGCCTCGCCGGCCTCGGCACCCGGCGTCTCGTCGTGCGGCACCGTGCCACCCGGCACGAGCCCAGCCGCGCGGTGCGCGCCGTCGTCGACGCGATGCTCGACGTCGCACGCAACCTCGAGCTGGTCTAGCGGACCCGTGACGCCGGGGTGAACTTCCCGGGCGGGCGGGGTGAAAGGGGTCGCCGGCCGCCCCGGAGCGGCCCGCGCGGGCGTACGTTCACGGACGAGGGACGGACCGGCTCGACCGACTCGCCGGGCCGCCCCGCCCGACCGCCCCGCCCGACGAGGAGGTGCACGTGGGAGCAACGCTCGAGAACCAGCCCGCCGTGCCGGACGCCACGAGCGGGTCCCAGCAGCTCTTCCCCCGCCCTGGCGACGCCTGTCGGGGTACCGTCGAGCTCGAGGAGTAGCGCCTCGCTCGGCCCAAGGTCGGCGGACCGGCCCCCGGTCGGTCCGCGCGGTGGGGGCACCCCGCGCGCCCGCCCCCGGTGCGCGGGGTGTACCCATGCCCGGGCCCTTCCCCGGCCGGCGGGCGGGTAGGATCCACCTCACAACGCAACACGCCGCTCGAACCGCGACGGGAGAGTCCGGCGGACCTGGCAGCAGGGCCGTCGGCGCCGAAGGAGCAAGCCCCTCCCCGGGAATCTCTCAGGCCCCCGTACCGTCGTGGCGAGGCAACTCTGGAAAGCGGCCCGTCCGACGTCGTACGACGCCGGCGGGCCCACCGACGGTGCAAGTCGGCGCGCCCCGTCCAGGCGGACCGACAAATCTCTCAGGTCGACGTGCGACCCGGGCTCCCGCCCGGCGCGGTCCGATGACAGAGCGGGGAGGGACTGCTCGTCCCCGCCCGCCTGCCGGCCCGACCCACACGGAGCGCTCGACGTGACCCACTCCCCCGCGGGACCCTCCGCGTACGACCCCGACGTCTTCGCCGACCGTCACGTCGGTCCGCGCGGACGCGAGGTCCGCACGATGCTCGACCAGCTCGGCTACGAGAGCCTCGACGACCTGGTCGACGCGGCGGTGCCCACGACCATCCGCACCGACCGCCCGCTCGACCTGCCCGCGGCGCGCAGCGAGGCCGAGGTCCTCGACCACCTGCGTGACATCGCGGCGAAGAACCAGGTGAAGAGGCAGATGATCGGCCTCGGGTACTACGGCACGGTCACTCCCCCGGTCATCCGCCGCAACGTCCTCGAGTCCCCCGCCTGGTACACCGCGTACACCCCGTACCAGCCCGAGATCTCGCAGGGCCGGCTCGAGGCGCTGCTCAACTTCCAGCAGGTCGTCGAGGACCTGACCGGCCTCGAGATCGCGGGCGCCTCGCTGCTCGACGAGGCCACCGCGGTCGCCGAGGCCGTCGCGCTCATGTGGCGCGCGTCGCGCGCCAGGAGCGGCTACGTCGTGCTCGACACCGAGCTGTTCGGCCAGAGCCTCGCCGTCACGCGCGGCCGCGCCGAGGCGATCGGGCTCCCCGTGGTCGTCACGTCTCTCGACGACGGTCTCGCCGCCGGCCTCGAGGCGTTCGTGGCCGGTGGCGGAGAGCTCCCGGAGGGCGACCTCGTCGGCGTCGTGCTCCAGCAGACCGGCGCGTCCGGGCGCGTCCTCGACGCGCGGGCCGTGGTCGCCGAGGCCAAGGAGCGCGGCGCGCTCGTCACCATGGCGACCGACCCGCTCGCGCTGACGCTCCTCGTCTCGCCGGGCGAGCTCGGGGCGGACGTCGCCGTCGGGTCCGCGCAGCGGTTCGGTGTCCCGCTGTTCTACGGCGGACCGCACGCGGCCTACATGGCCGTGCGCAAGGGCCTCGAGCGGCAGCTGCCCGGCCGGCTCGTGGGCGTGTCGGTCGACGCCGACGGCGCCACGGCCTACCGCCTCGCGCTCGCCACGCGGGAGCAGCACATCCGGCGCGAGAAGGCGACGAGCAACATCTGCACCGCCCAGGCGCTCCTGGCGATCGTCGCGTCGATGTACGCGGTCTACCACGGCCCCGAGGGCCTCCGCGCGATCGGCGAGCGCGTGCACGGGCACGCGGTGACGATCGCCGCGGGCCTGCGGGCCGCGGGCACCGCCGTCGAGCACGACGTCTTCTTCGACACCGTCCGCGTCGCCGTCCCCGGCCGCGCCGCCGCGATCGGCGCGGCGGCCGTCGAGGCGGGGTACAACCTGTACATCGCCGACGCTGATCATGTACAGATCGCGTGCGACGAGACGACCACCAGCGCCGACGTCGAGGCCGTCCTCGCGCTCTTCGGCGCCGCGGCGGGCGACGCCGCGGAGGACCTCGGCCTGCCCGAGGCGCTCCTGCGGACCACGGGCTACCTGACCCACCCGGTCTTCCACCAGCACCGCTCCGAGACGTCGATGCTGCGCTACCTGCGCTCCCTCAGCGACAAGGACCTGGCGCTCGACCGCACGATGATCCCGCTCGGCTCGTGCACCATGAAGCTCAACGCGACCGCGGAGATGGAGCCCATCAGCTGGCCCCAGCTCGCCGACATCCATCCCTACGCGCCGGCCGACCAGACGCGCGGCTACGCCGAGCTCGTCGAGCGGCTCGAGGCGCAGCTGGCCGAGATCACGGGCTACGCGGCCGTGTCGGTGCAGCCGAACGCCGGCTCGCAGGGCGAGCTCGCGGGGCTGCTCGCGATCAAGGCCTACCACGCGTCGCGGGGCGAGTCCGCACGCGACATCGTCCTCATCCCGGCCTCCGCGCACGGCACCAACGCGGCGTCGGCCGCCCTGGCGGGCCTGCGGGTCGAGGTGGTCGCCACGGCGGACGACGGCGAGATCCTGCTCGACGACCTGCGCGCCAAGCTGGACCAGCACGGTGAGCTGGTGGCCGGGATCATGATCACCTACCCCTCGACACACGGGGTCTACGAGGAGCACGTGCGCGAGGTCTGCGACCTTGTACACGCCGCAGGCGGTCAGGTGTACATCGACGGCGCGAACCTCAACGCGCTCGTGGGCCTGGCGCGGCCGGGAGAGTTCGGGGGCGACGTCTCGCACCTCAACCTGCACAAGACGTTCTGCATCCCGCACGGCGGCGGTGGCCCGGGCGTGGGCCCGGTCGCGGTGGCCGAGCACCTGGTCCCGTTCCTCCCCGGCGACCCGACGCCGGGGGCCGGCGACCCCGCGCCGGGGAGCACGCCGCCGGTCTCGGCGGCGCCGCACGGCTCGGCAGGCATCCTGCCGATCTCTTACGCGTACCTGGCGCTCATGGGCCCGGACGGCCTGACCGAGGCGTCCAAGGCCGCGGTCCTCACCGCCAACTACGTCGCGTCGCGCCTGGACGGGCACTTCCCCGTGCTCTACTCGGGCGCGAACGGCCTCGTGGCGCACGAGTGCATCCTCGACCTGCGCCAGATCACGGCCGAGACCGGCGTGACCGCCGAGGACGTGGCGAAGCGGCTCATCGACTACGGCTTCCACGCCCCGACGATGTCGTTCCCCGTCGCGGGCACCCTCATGGTCGAGCCGACCGAGAGCGAGGACCTCGCGGAGCTCGACCGCTTCGTCGATGCGATGATCGCCATCCGCGGCGAGATCGACGCCGTCGCGGCCGGCCGCTGGCCACTGGAGGACTCGCCCCTGCGCAACGCCCCGCACACCGCGGCGTCGGTCATGGCGGACGAGTGGACCCGGCCCTACCCGCGCGAGCTCGCCGCGTTCCCCGTCGCGAGCCTGCGCCGGGCCAAGTACTGGTCGCCGGTGCGTCGCATCGACGGCGCGAAGGGCGACCGCAACCTCGTGTGCGCCTGCCCGCCGCCCGAGGCCTTCGCCGAGACCCGCTGATCCCGACGAGCAGACTGGAGCCGTGTTGTCCGAGGACCCGCAGCAGAAGAAGACCCCGCTCCACGACGAGCACGTGGCGCTCGGCGCCAGCCTCACGGGGTTCGGCGGCTGGCTCATGCCGCTGCGCTACACGTCCGACCTCGCCGAGCACCGTGCCGTGCGCGAGGCAGCGGGCCTGTTCGACCTGTCGCACATGGGGGAGATCCACCTCGTCGGCCCGGAGGCCGCGACGGCGCTCGACCACGCGATCGTCGGCAACGCGACGGCGATCGGCGTGGGGCGCGCGCGGTACTCGATGCTGTGCGCCGAGGACGGGTCGGTGCTCGACGACCTCATCGTCTACCGCCTGGCCGACGAGCACTTCCTC
This sequence comes from Isoptericola sp., assembly GCA_031181105.1. Taxonomy (GTDB): domain Bacteria; phylum Actinomycetota; class Actinomycetes; order Actinomycetales; family Cellulomonadaceae; genus Isoptericola. Next base: position 23,456 of record JAPSLD010000010.1, read on the forward strand.
GTGGTGGCGAACGCGGGCAACGCACCGTTGGTCGCGCGCGAGCTCACCGAGCGCGCGGCGAGGTTCGACGTCGTCGTCGACGACCGCTCCGACGCCACCGCGCTGGTCGCGGTGCAGGGCCCGCGCGCCGAGGAGATTGTCGCGTCGCTCACCGACGACGCGGACGTCGAGGCCGTCCGGACCCTGAGGTACTACGCCTCGACCCGGGCCACGGTCGCCGGGGTCGAGACGCTCGTGGCGCGCACGGGCTACACGGGGGAGGACGGCTTCGAGCTCTTCGTCCCCGCCGAGCGCGCGGCCGAGCTGTGGAAGGCGGCGCTGGCGGCGGGGGAGGGGCACGGCCTCGTGCCGGCCGGCCTGTCCGCACGCGACTCGCTGCGGCTCGAGGCGGGCATGCCGCTCTACGGCCACGAGCTCGACACCACCACGACGCCCTACGAGGCCGGGCTCGGGCGCGTGGTCAAGCTCGACAAGGTGTCCGACGACGGCACCCCGATCGAGTTCGTCGGCCGCGCCGCGCTGAAGGCCCGGAGCGAGAGCCAGCCCGCCCGGGTCCTGGTCGGGCTCAGGGGCGAGGGCCGGCGCCCGGCCCGCGCGGGCTACGACGTCGTGGTCCGCCGCCCCGACGGCTCGGCCGGCGTCGAGGTCGGCACCGTGACGTCCGGCGCGCCGTCGCCGACGCTCGGGTGCCCGGTCGCGATGGCCTACGTGACGCCCGAGGTGTCGGCCGAGGGGACCGAGCTCGCGGTCGACGTCCGTGGGCGCGCGGAACCGTTCGTCGTCGTCCCCCTGCCCTTCTACACCCGTTCGTAGGACGATCGTCCGACGAACGACCGACGATTCCGTCGGACGATCACCGGACGATCGCGACAGCCCGCCCGCACGGCGACCCGCCGCACGCGGCGACCCACCTCACGAAGGAGAGATCCCATGGCCGACTTCCCCGCCACCCTGCGCTACTCCGTCGAGCACGAGTGGGTCGACGACGGAACCCCGGCGACGGTCGGCGTCACGTCCGTCGCCGCCGACGCGCTCGGCGACGTCGTCTACCTCGAGCTGCCCGAGGTCGGCTCGACGATCGAGGCGGGCGCCGTCGTGGGGGAGATCGAGTCCACCAAGTCGGTCTCCGAGCTCTACTCGCCCGTCACGGGGACGGTCGTCGAGGTCAACCAGGCCGCCGTCGACGAACCGGCCCTGGTCAACTCGGACCCGTTCGGCGCCGGGTGGCTCTTCAAGGTCGACGTGACCGGGACGGGAGACCTCCTCAGCGCCGAGGAGTACGCGGCCCACACCGGCTGAGGGAGCCCGGGCCGACCGTTATCACATTGTGACCTTTGCTGCAGCGCGGCAGCCAGGGTCACACCGCAGGTCCCTGACCTGCGCAAACGTTCCTCCGCGCGTGCCGATCGCCGTGCGCACCGTCCGCGCGGCTGCGTCGCACCGTGAAAGGTCGGCGTGACGGGCGTCATGAATCCGTGACCTCGCCGTCCCCACTCGTAGCGGCAGTCCCCAGGCCGGCCACGTCACGGTCGGCGGCCGCGAGGAGGAACGAGACATGAGCATCATGGATCTGGACACTCTGTCGCCCGTGCACCCGGGCATGATCCTGACCCGGAGGGAGCAGATCGTCCTGTCGAACCTGTCCGAGGACGTCACCCTCGAGCAGATCGCCACGAAGCTGTTCGTCACCCGCAACACCGTCAAGTCGCAGGTACGCAGCGTCTACCGGAAGCTCGGAGTCTCCAACCGCGCCGAAGCGGTGGCCTGGGCTCGCCGGGCGGGGCTCTACACCGGCTGACGACGAGCGCTGACGAGGCCCCGTCGGCCGGCAGGGGGGCTGCCGGCGGCGGGGCCTCGCCGTGCGTGCAGGGGGCACCGGTCGGCGCGCGCCGCCGGACACGTGCGCGACACGGCCCGGTCACCTCGGGATGGCAGACTCGCGGCATGACGGACCGCCGCCTCGTGGTCGCAGCCGCGATCGTCGACGACCTCGCCCGGCCGGCCGTGCTGCTCGCCGCGCGGCGCAGCCGCCCGGCCGCGCTGGCCGGGCGCTGGGAGTTCCCCGGCGGGAAGGTCGACCCGGGGGAGGAGCCGCTCGAGGCGCTCCATCGCGAGCTCGACGAGGAGCTCGGTGTCGGGGTGGAGCTCGGGCACGAGCTCGTCGGACCCGACGACGGGGGCTGGAACATCACCGACCGCCACGTGCTGCGCCTGTGGTTCGCGCGCGTCACGCGGGGCGAGCCGCGGCCGCTCGTCGAGCACGACCGGCTGCGGTGGCTGCCGGTCGCCTCCTCGCCCGCGCTCGACTGGCTCGAGGGCGACGTCCGCATCGTCGAGGCCCTGGTCGAGCACGTCGCCGCGCCCGGGCGGTGAACCGCCGGACGGGCTGCAACTTTTGATTGACAGCCGTCAGAAGTGACGTAGGATGCGGAACGACGGCTCGAACGGCACCGGCGCCGACGACGGCGACGACTGCTCCGGGCCCGTCGCACCTGACTGCACCACACGCAGACTGCACCACAAGCACCGCGCGATGCGCCGCTGAGCGGCGACGCCGGCTCGACGACGAGCGAGGAGGTGGCGGCGCGCGCCGAGCGCGCGAAAGACGACCGGGCCACCGCGTGCCGTCGTTGCCGCGACGGCGGGTGACCCGGTCCGTGATGAACCCTGACAGGCGGTCAACCGGACAGGAGCACCACAGAATGAAGCGTACCCAGCGGCATTCCCGAGGGGGCAGGCCGATCGCGGGCGCGATCGCGGCTTTCACCCTCGTCGGGTCGGGGCTGGCGGCTGTCGCCGGCCCGGCCCAGGCGGCCGAAGAACCCGCGCTCGACTGGACCAACTACGAGCGCACCACGGTCACGACGGACGTCGGCGAGCCGATCGACATGGCGATCCTCCCCGACAACCGCATCCTGCACACGGCCCGCAACGGCGAGGTCCGGCTCACGGACCCGGCCACGGGCATCACCGAGATCGTCAACAAGCTCGACGTCTACGCCAACTCCGAGGACGGCCTGCAGGGGATCGGCATCGACCCCGACTTCGAGCAGAACGGCTGGGTCTACCTCGTGTACTCGCCGCGCGACGCGGACGGCGACGGCGTGGCCGACACCCCGACCGGCTCGGCGCCGAACACGCTCCCCGCGGGCGAGGACGAGAGCTACTGGGACCGGTGGGTCGGCGTCAACCGGCTCGCGCGCTTCCAGTGGACCGGTGAGGCACTCGACCTCTCGACCGAGCAGGCGATCCTCGACGTCGAGGTGCAGCGCGGGCAGTGCTGCCACGTCGGCGCGGACATGGACTGGGACGCCGACGGCAACCTGTACCTGTCGACCGGTGACAACACCCCCGCGGGCACCCCGGGGGCGAACGGCTACGCGCCGAACAACGACGCGCCGGGGATGAACCCGGGCTTCGACGCGCGCCGCGGTGCGGGCAGCACGAACGACCTGCGGGGCAAGATCCTGCGGATCCACGTCGAGGAGGACGGCAGCTACACCATCCCGGAGGGGAACCTCTTCGAGCCGGGGACGCCAGGGACGCGGCCCGAGATCTTCGTCATGGGCGTGCGCAACCCGTTCCGCATCGACGTCGACCCGGAGACGAACAGCCTCTCGTGGGGCGACTACGGCCCGGACGCGGGACAGCCGAACCCGCAGCGCGGCCCGATGGGTTACGTCGAGTGGAACGTCGTGAGCCTCGACGACCCGCACAACGCCGGCTGGCCGTACTGCCACGGGCCCAACGCCGCGTACAACGAGTGGGACTTCGCGACGGCGACCCCGGGCGAGTTCTTCGACTGCGACGCCCCGGTCAACAACTCGCGCTGGAACACCGGGCTGACCGAGCTCCCGCCTGCGCGGGCCGCCACCGTCTACTACGGCGACGAGCCGGGGCAGCAGGAGTGGGACGAGCTCGTGAACTTCGGCTCGGGCCGCGGCCAGGGTCCGATGGGCGGACCGGTCTACCACTACGACGCCGCCAACCCGTCGACCGCCAAGCTCCCGGAGTACTGGGACGGCAAGGCGTTCTTCGGCGAGTTCTCGCAGGACTACATCGCCGCCTTCACGGTCGACTGGTCGACCTACGACGTCACGGCGATCGAGGACTTCATGCCGAACGCGGTGATCGAGCCGGCCGGGCTGCCGCGCATCGACAACCCGATCGACCTCGAGTTCGGTCCTGACGGCGCGCTGTACGTCCTCGAGTACGGCGACGGCTTCTTCCGGCCGAACCCGGACGCCGGCCTGCACCGCATCGCCTACGCGCAGGACAACCGCAGCCCGCAGGCGGCCTTCACGGCGTCCGCGATCTCGTCGTCGTCGGCCCCGCTCACGGTGACCTTCGACGCCTCCCGGTCGAGCGACCCCGAGGGTTCGGAGCTCACCTACGACTGGGACTTCGACGGTGACGGCCGGTTCGACGCCACGGGCGTCGAGGCCGAGCACACCTACACCGAGCTCGGCGTCTACACGGCCCGGCTCCGTGTGACGGACCCGCAGGGCAAGTTCTCGCTGAGCACGCAGCAGATCTCCGTCGGCAACACCGCGCCGGAGGTCACCATCGAGTTCCCGGCGAACGGCGGGTTCTTCCAGTGGGGCGACCAGGTCCCGTTCGAGATCACGACGCACGACGCCGAGGACGGGGACGAGACGGTGTGCTCGCGGGTCCGGTGGACGTACGGCCTCGGGCACGACGAGCACGCGCACCCCGAGGTCTCGGGCACCGGCTGCACCGGCGTGTTCCCGACCGACCCGAACTCCCCGCAGCACGGTGACGGCGCCGACCTGTACGGCGCGGTCGTCGTGACCTACACCGACGAGGGTGCCAACGGGCTGCCCCCGGCCACGGGCGAGGCCACGGCGCGCCTCAACCCGTTCCTCCAGGAGGCGGAGTTCGCGACCGACCTGGGTGGCGGAGAGGTGGTCGAGGACGCGGAGGCGAGCGCGGGCCGCGTGGTCGAGCTCGGCTCGGGCGACACCCTGCGGTGGGACCCGGTGAGCTTCGAGAACATCGACGACGTCGTGGTCCGCACCTCCGGCAAGGGGCGCCTCGAGCTGCGGTTCGGCTCGCGGACCGCCAAGCCGTTCGCCGCGGTCACCCTCCGGCCGAACCAGGGCTGGCAGGACGTGGTGGCGCAGATCGCCGGCGCCGCACCGACCGAGACCGGCGCGCTCTACGTCACGTCTCGCGGCGGCGCGACGATCGACAGCCTCACCTTCCGCGGTGCGGGTGTCGGGCAGGCCCCGCAGGGCTGACCGGCTGACGGTCGGCTGACGACCGGCTGAGCGGCCGGCTGACAGCCTGTCGAGGCAGCACGGCAGGACGACGGCGGTACGCATCTCGGTGCGTACCGCCGTCGTCGTGCCGTCGTCCTGCTCGGAGCGTGAGCCGTCAGGGCGCGACCGGCTCCAGGACCATGGCGGCGCCGCCGCCGCGCCGCCGGGGCTCCGACACCGCGGTGAGCAGGCCGTCCGGGCCGATCTCGATCGCCGTCGCGGCACCGATCTCGGCGGCGCTGGTGAACTGGTCGCCGGAGGGCACGAGCGTGTGCCCGTACTCCTCGAGGGCATCGCCGTAGAGCTCGATGAACTCCGGCTCCGCGAGCACCGTGGCGGTGTTGCGCTGGGTCGCGCGCGGGGCGGAGAGCGCCTCGGCGATGTCCATGCCCCGGTCGAGCCGGTTGACCAGCGTCTGCAGGACGGTCGTGATGATGGTCGACCCGCCCGGCGAGCCGAGGGCGAGGACGGGCTCGCCGTCGCGCAGCACGAGCGTGGGCGCCATCGACGAGCGCGGGCGCTTGCCCGGCTCGATCCGGTTCGGGTCGTCCGCGTCCCAGACGAGCGAGAAGTCGGTGAGCTCGTTGTTCAGCAGGAACCCGCGGCCCGGCACCACGATGCCCGAGCCGCCCGTCTGCTCGATCGTGAGCGTGTACTCGACGACGTTCCCCTCGCCGTCGACGACGGTGAGGTTCGTCGTCGAGATGTTCTCGGTGTCCGCCTCCACGAGCGGGACGGTCTCGCCGCACGCGCTCGAGCCGGCGTCGACGTCGCCGGGCGCGACCGGCTTGGGCAGGGCCGTCGTCGGGTCGATCAGGCAGGCGCGCTCGGCGGCGAAGTCGTCCGAGAGCAGGGTCTCGAGCGGGACGTCGACGTACGCCGCGTCACCCAGGTACGCACCGCGGTCGGCGAACGCCAGCGCGCTCGCCTCGAGGTAGTGGTGGAGGTAGTCGGCCTCCGACATGCCCGGCAGGTCGAAGGTCTCGAGGATGTTGAGCGCCTCGCCGACCGTGGAGCCGCCGCTCGACGGCGGGGCCATGCCGTACACGTCGTAGCCGCGGTACCGCACGTGCGTCGGGTCCTGGAGCAGCGCCTCGTAGCCCGCGAGGTCCTCGAGCGCCAGGAAGCCGGGCGGGACGGGCAGGTCGGTCCGCGGGTCGGTGACCGGGTCCGTGACCGCGCTGACGATCTCTGCGGCGAGGTCGCCCGTGTAGAAGGCGTCGGTGCCGTGCTTGGCGAGCAGGTCGTAGGTGTCGGCCAGGTCGCGGTTCCGGAAGATCGTCCCGACGGCGGGCGCGTCGCCGCCGGGCAGGAACAGGTCGGCCGTCGCCGGGAACGCGGCGAAGCGCTCGGCGTTGTCGAGGGTCTGGCTCCGGAACGTCTCGTCGACGACGAAGCCGCGGCGAGCGAGCTGGGTCGCGGGCTTGAGGGCCTCCTTGAGGGACAGCGTGCCCCACTCCTCGAGCGCGAGCTCCCACGTCGCGGGGGTGCCCGGCGTGCCGACCGAGACCCCGCTCGTCACGAGGTCGGGGGAGAAGCGGTAGGGCGCGCCGGTGGCCGGGTCGATGAACGCGTCGGTCGGCATCGCCGCGGGCGCGGTCTCGCGGCCGTCGATCGTCGCGACCTCGCCCGTGGTGGCGTCGTGGTGCACGAGGAACCCGCCCCCGCCGATGCCTGCGCTGTAGGGCTCCGTGACGCCCAGCGCCGCGGCGGCGGCGATCGCGGCGTCGACGGCGTTGCCGCCCTTGCGCAGGACCTCGAGCCCGATGCGGCTCGCCTCGGGGTCGACGGTGCTGATCGCGCCCCCGTAGCCGACCGCCATGGGGATCTTGTCCTCGTGGCGTGGTGCCGCGGCCGCGGGGCCGGTGGCGGGTGCGAGGCCGGGCGCGACGGCGGTCGTCACGGCGAGACCGGCGGTCAGCGTGGCCGCGAGGGCCGCCGTGAGCGGCCTGCGGGCGGAGCGGGTGGAGCTGCGGTGATCCATAGCCTTCTCCTCGGACCGGGATGTCGGTGTACACCACGGTCACCCGGAGCGACGGATTTGGCTAGGGGGATCTTCACGCCCGGGGCGCGCGGTCCCGGTCCGGGGCCTGCGTCGCGAGCCAGCGCTCGACGTCGTGGCGGCTGCGCAGGCGCACGACGAGGAGACCGGGCGCGACGTCGGCGAGCCTGGCGTCGAGCCCGTCGAGCTTCCGCCGCGTCCGCCACGCCCACCGCACGATGTGGTCCGCGTCGCCGAAGACCGACCACAACGGCGGCTCGACGTTGCCGTTCCACAGCTCGATCCTGCCCAGGCGCCGGCGCAGGGTGCGGACGACGACCTGCCGCATCACGACGACGGTCGGCAGGTCGAGCCACACGAGGACCTCCGCGCGCTCGAGCAGGAGTCGGCGCACCTCGCGGTACTGCCACTCGGTGACCCACGCGTCGGTCGCGACGAGCGCGCGGACGTCGTCGGCGAACTGCGGGCGCGACGTCCAGCCCGGCCCCCAGTGGAGCGCGTCGATCTCGGTGTGCGGCAGGGCCCAGAGCGCACCGACGCGGCCGGCGAGGGTCGTCTTGCCCGATCCGGAGGTTCCCGCGACCAGGACGCGGCGCGGCCGTCGTCCGAGCACCTGGGCGACGTCGTCGTGGGGACCGAGGAGCGGGGGCACCCCGGGATCGTAGTCGTCGACCCCGTGCCGTGGAGAGAAGTTTCCCTGACGGTTGACATCCGGAAAGTTCCTGGCAACCTGGCGACGGGAGGCTGACGACGGCGTCCGCCCCATCCTGCCCTGGAGGAACACCCATGCGCCGAGCAGTGCCGCCCGTCCGCAGACTCGCCGTCGCGCTGCCCGCCGGCGTGCTGGCCCTGGCGCTCGCGGCGCTCGCGGCGCCCGCGGCGTCCGCGGCGTCCGCCGCCGCGGCCCCGAGCGCCGCCGGGGCGCCGTCGAGCGCGCTCGCGCTGTCCGACGACGTCGCCGACCTCCCGCTGGACGACGCCGGCGCGGCGATCGTCACGCGCCACGAGGAGCGGCTGATCGCCCCCGGGCTCGAGCACACGTCGTTCGCCCGGGTGTCCGCCGACGGCTGGCTCAGCGGCGAGGTGCTCGTCGTCGACCTGGACGACGGCGCCGCGCGGTTCGGCTACGTCGGTGCCCCGGACGTCGCGGGCAACGCCACGGTCACCGAGATGGCCGAGGCGCGCGGCGCCGTCGCCGCCGTCAACGGCGACTTCTTCGACATCAACAACTCGGGCGCCGCGCTGGGCGCCGCCGTCGACGACGGGCGGCTGCTCAAGTCCCCCGCGCCCGGCCGGAACAAGGCGGTCGTGTTCGGCTCGGACGGCATGGGCCGGCTGGCCCAGCTCTTCCTGAGCGGCTCGATCACGATCCCGTCCGGCGGCGCGAGCCGCGAGATCGCCGTGGACGGCCTCAACGTCACGGGCGTCCCGGCGGGCGGCGTCGCCGTCTTCGACGCGGCCTGGGGCGACGTCGCGCGCACCCGCCCGCTCGCCGCGGGCGAGCAGGGCGTCGAGGTGCAGGTCGAGATGGCCGGCGACGGCACGTCCGGCACGGTCGTCGGCGTCGGGGAGCCGGGGGAGGGGCGGCTGCCCGACGGCGTGCGCGCCGTCGTGGCCCGTCCCGGTGCGGCCGCCGACGCGCTCGCCGCCCTGGCGCCCGGCGACGAGGTCACGCTCGCGTACGGGCTGCGCGAGGACGCCGGCGACGTCGCGGTGGCGATCGGCGGCGACCCCGCCGACTGGCTGCTCGAGGACGGTGACGTCACCACGGCGACCGGCGACTTCGCCCGGCTGCGCCACCCGCGCACGGCGATCGGCTTCGACGCGTCGGGGACCACGGCGTACCTGGTCGTGGTCGACGGACGCCAGGCGCAGAGCATCGGCATGAGCCTGCCCGAGCTCGGCCGGTTCATGGCGCAGATCGGGGCCGACGACGCGCTCAACCTCGACGGCGGCGGCTCGTCGCAGATGAACGCCCGCCTGCCGGGCGACGCCGCGACGTCGGTGCTCAACAACCCGTCCGACGGCGTCGAGCGGCGTGACGCCAACGGGCTCGGCCTCTTCGTGGACGCCGGGTCGGGCGAGGTGCACGCCTACGACGTGCGCACGGCCACGGCCTCCGGCGACGCGCTGCGCGTCTTCCCGGG
>JAPSLD010000180.1 GCA_031181105.1 Isoptericola sp.
CGCGCTACCTCGGCGAGGAACGCGCTACCTCGGCGAGGAACGCGCTACCTCGGCGAGGAACGCGCTACCTCGCGCGAGAACGCGCTACCTCGGCGAGCGATGAGTCCCGGCGCGCGGCGGGGTCGTACCTCTCAGAGCCCTCGAGACGCGAGGGCGCCGGAGGGAGGCAGTCATGGTGTCCGTGCGCACGCACCTGTGGTTCGGTGACAACCGGGCCCACGAGGCGGCCGAGTTCTACGCCAAGCACATCCCGGGCTCGTCGGTCGGGCGGGTCATCACCGCGCCTGACGGCATCCCGGACGTCGAGCCGGGTGCGGAGTTCATCGTCGAGTTCACCGTCGCGGGCCTGCCCGTGATCGGGCTCAACGCCGGACCGACCTTCCGGCTCGACGAGGCGTTCTCGTTCTACCTCGACGTCGAGACCCAGGACGAGGTCGACCGGTACTGGGAGATTCTGACGTCCGACGGTGGGGAGCCCGGCCCGTGCGGCTGGTGCAAGGACAGGTTCGGCGTCTCGTGGCAGGTGATCCCCAAGCGGCTCGAGGAGCTGTGCGGCGACTACACCACGGACGCGAACAAGCGGGCCGCGCAGGCGATGCTCCAGATGGGCAAGATCGACATCGCGGCGCTCGAGGCGGCGTACCGCGGCGAGTGAGGCCACCCGCTCGCGTCGGGGGTGTGGCGTCGGCGACAGGCACGCCCCCGTCGGGTCCGGGCGTGGGTGACGTGTGGTGGGATAGCGGGCGTGCTGACCGTCGCCACCGCCAACGTCAACGGGATCCGGGCCGCCTTCCGCCGCGGCATGGACGCCTGGATCGCCACCCGGACGCCGGACGTCCTGCTGCTCCAGGAGTGCCGCGCGCCTGCCGAGATCGTGAACGACCACCTCGACGGCTGGCACGTGGTGCACCAGGCGTGCGAGCTCAAGGGGAGGGCCGGCGTCGCGGTCGCGTCGCGCCTCCCGGTGCGCGCCGTCCGGCTCGGCCTCGGCGGCTACGGCCCCGCGGGCGTCGCCGAGCCGCCCGGGGACACGGGGCGCTGGGCGGAGGCCGACCTGGAGCTGCCCGGGGGCGGCGTCCTGACCGTCGTCTCGACGTACCTCCACTCCGGCACCGCGGGCACCCCGAGCATGGACGAGAAGTACGCCTACCTGGAGAAGGTCACGGCGCGCATGGCCGAGCTCGCGGCGGCCGAGCACCCGGCGCTCGTCGCGGGCGACGTCAACATCGCGCACCGCGACGTCGACATCGCGAACTGGAAGGGCAACCTCAAGAACGCCGGCTTCCTGCCCGAGGAGCGCGCCTACGTCGACCGCTGGCTCGACGAGCTGGGGTGGACGGACCTGGGCCGGGCGCACGGGGGCGAGGGTCCCGGCCCGTACACGTGGTGGTCCTGGCGCGGCCAGTCGTTCACGAACGACCGCGGCTGGCGCATCGACTACCAGCTCGCCAACGCGGCCCTCGCGCCTCGCGCGGTCAAGGTCGAGGTCGACCGGGCGCCGACGTACGAGGCGCGCTGGAGCGACCATGCGCCCGTCGTCGCGACCTACGACCTGTGACCACGCCCTGCGACGTCGGGACACCAAGGTGAACGTGTGATGCACGCAACCGGGGTTGTTCATCTTCCCGTAACCTTCGATCGGTCGCCGGTTCACCCCCCGCTGCTCTACTCGCTGTCGTAAGAGGAGTCGCTGGGCGCCGACCGGGTGCCCTCCTCACGACGGGAGCACCCGATGACCGACGTCATCACTCGGACGTCCGCCGCCTCGACCACCATCCCCGAGTCGACGACGGTCCCCGAGCAGGCGCCGAGCACCCCCCGGCTCGTCAGCCCCTTCGAGCGGCTCGGCCTGCGCGGCCGGGCGCTGCAGACCGCCAACTGGCTCGGCGTCGTCGCCGGCGTGTACCTGCTCATCACGGCCGTGAACCTCATCGGCTCGGGCTTCAAGACGGCGACCGGCGGCTCCGCCGAGACGCTCTTCGCGTTCGCCTCGAACCCGTTCGTCGCGCTCATGGTCGGCATCCTGGTCACCGCCGCGACCCAGTCGTCCTCGACGACGACGTCGGTCACGGTCGGCCTCGTGGCGGGCGGCCTGCCGATCGAGATCGCGATCCCGATGCTCCTCGGCGCCAACATCGGCACCACGCTGACCAACACGCTCGTGAGCCTCGGCATGGTCCGCGACCGCGTGAGCTTCCGCCGCGCGTTCTCCGCCGCGACGGTGCACGACTTCTTCAACCTCATCGCCGTGGCGATCTTCCTCCCGCTCGAGCTCGCGTTCGGCCTGCTGCAGCGCACGTCGGCGTGGGTCGCCGACCGGTCGGCGGGCACCGACGGCGGGCTGTTCGCGACCGTGTTCGGCGGCCTGGGCGACGTCATCTCGGCGGGCACCAAGCCGCTGTCCGACGCCGTCAAGCACGGCACCGAGCTCGTCCCCGGCGCCTGGCACGGCATCGTGATGATCGTGATCGGCGTGGCGCTGATCCTCGCCGTCATCAACTTCCTGGGCCGCCTGCTCAAGGCGCTCATGGTCGGCCGGGCAGCGACCGTTCTGCACGCCGCGATCGGCCGCGGCCCTCTCTCGGGCGTCGCCAGCGGTGCCGCGATGACCGTGATGGTGCAGTCGTCGTCCACGACGACGAGCCTGATGATCCCGCTCGCCGGCTCCGGCGCGTTCTCCCTGCGCCAGATCTACCCGTTCACCGTGGGCGCCAACATCGGCACGACGGTCACGGCCCTCATCGCGGCCTTCGCGTTCGGGGGCGCGGAGGCCGAGGTCGCCCTGCAGGCCGCGTACGTGCACCTGCTGTTCAACGTGTACGCCGCGCTCGTGATCTTCGGCCTGCCGGTGATCCGCGAGCTGCCGCTGCGTGCGGCGACCTGGCTCGGCGGCGTCGCGAGCGTGAACAAGCTCTGGGCCGCGGCGTGGGTGCTCGGCGTGTTCGTCCTGGTTCCCGCGCTGCTCATCGTCGCGACGGTCGTCTGGTGACCGGCGAGGACCGGGCGCCGGGCGTCGTCCCGCCCGTCGAGGAACAGCTCGAGCAGATCCTGCGCGAGGCCGAGGCCCGGGTGGCCGAGCTCCGGCGCCAGCTCGAGCAGCACCGGCTCGAGGCGGCCCAGCACGCCGAGGTGGACCGGCTCGCCGAGTACCTCGCGCATGCCACCGTCAGGTGGACCGAGGTGCGCGGGTTCTTCGACGAGGTCATCACCGAGCTCCGCTTCCCCGGCCAGCCGCGGTAGCCCGCACGTCGCCGGCGTCGGCGGCCGCCCGCCGTCAGGCGGCGGGGCCGGACGGCGGCGCGAGCAGGAACCCGGGCGCGCGCAGGCCGGCGTCGTCGAACGCCGCCTGCACGGCCGCCACCACGGTCTCGAGGTCACGCTCGCGGACGAGCGCGATCGCCGAGCCGCCGAAGCCTCCGCCGGTCATGCGCGCCCCGAGCGCGCCGGCCCCGGCCGCGGCCTCCACCACGAGGTCCAGCTCGCGCGCCGAGACCTCGTAGTCCACGCGCAGCGAGGTGTGGGAGGCGAGCATGAGCGGGCCCACCTCGTCGACGCGCCCGTCGCGCACCAGGTCGGCGAGCTGGGCCGTGCGCTCGATCTCGGTGACCACGTGCTGGACGCGGCGGCGCAGGACGCCGTCGGGGTCGTGCGGCGCGAGCGCGTCGAGCGCCTCCGGCAGGCCGTCGGCCGGGATCTCGCGCAGGGAGCCGACCGAGAGCAGCTCCGCGGCCTTCTCGCAGGCCGCGCGCCGGGCGGCGTACTGGCCGTCGACGAGCTGGTGCTCCGCACGCGTGTCGACCACGAGGAGCACGAGCCCGGCCGCCGCGGGGTCGAACGGCACGCGGGTCGCCGACTCGAGAGCCGGCAGGCCCGGGCGGCAGTCGACCAGCAGCGCGTGTCCCACCGAGCAGCGCAGCGAGGCGGCCTGGTCCATGCCGCCCGTCGGGGCGCCCGCGATCTCGTTCTCGGCGCGCACGCAGGCGGCGACCAGCTCGGCGCGCCCGGCGTCGTCGCCGGCCAGGCCGAGGCCGGCGACCTCGTCGAGCGCCACCGCGAACGCGCACTCGAGCGCCGCGGACGACGACAGGCCGGCGCCGAACGGCACGCAGGAGTCCACGACGGCGTCGAAGCCGGGGACCACGTGCCCGTCCTGGGCCAGGGCCCACGCGACGCCGGCGACGTAGGCACCCCAGCCGCTCACCGCGCCCGGGGCGACGTCGCCGAGGCGGGTCGTCCACGTCTCGCCGTGCGCCTGGGCGGAGGCGAGCCGCACGACGTCGTCCTCGCGCCGGCGCAGCGCCACGTAGGTCCGGTGGGGGAGCGCGATCGGCAGCGCGAGGCCGGCGTTGTAGTCGGTGTGCTCACCGATGAGGTTGACGCGCCCCGGAGCCGACCACACGCCGTCGGGTGCCGCGCCGTCGAACGCCTCGGCGAACAGCGCCTGCACGCGGCGGGCGCCCTCCTCGGTGGACCAGGACTCGAGCCAGTCGGGGGACGTCATGGCGGCAGTATCGCGCACGCGCGCCGGCGGGCGCCGAGGCGGCCTCGTGCCGAGACGGGAGTCAGCGCGAGACGGGGGAGATCCCCAGCTGCATCCCCGCCAGGCCTCGCGAGCGGGACGCGAGCGACCGGGCGACGTCGCGCAGCACGCGCGCCCCGGGGGAGTCGGGCGCGGACAGGACGACGGGCGTGCCGTCGTCGCCGGCCTCGCGCACCGCGACGTCGAGCGGCACCTGGCCGAGCAGCGGCACGTCGGTGCCCACGGTCGCCGACAGGCGCTCGGCGACCCGCCGCCCGCCGCCCGAGCCGAAGACCTCGAGCCGCGTGCCGTCGTGCTGCTCGAGCCACGACATGTTCTCCACGACGCCCACCACGCCCTGCGACGTCTGGGTCGCGACCGACCCGGCACGCTCGGCGACCTCCGCGGCCGCCGCCTGCGGGGTGGTCACGACGACGATCTC
>JAPSLD010000181.1 GCA_031181105.1 Isoptericola sp.
AAACTGGCTCGATCCATCCAAAGGAATCCCACACCCTGCACAACACAGGGCACGAGGTTCAAACAAACTTGGCATTGACTATCAAGCACACTGTTGAGTTCTCAAACAACCGACGCACACCATCCAGACCGAGCCAGCGAGGCTCGGAACCGTCCGGGGCAGATCTCCAAACTTACCCGCTCCTGCGCTCTGCGTCAAAACCCGCTCGCGGTGGTGTGAACCACTGCTTGCCGGCTGCGGAGCGACCGGAGTCGCGTTCCCCGACCGCGGGCGCGCACGGCGTCCGTGGTGCTGAAGTCCGGGGGTGGCTCGCCTCGGGACCGGCCACCCGTACCCGGCCGATCGGCCGTCTCCGCGGTGTCCGTTCCTCCCTGTCGGGCGAACGACGAGAACATTACACACGCCCTCGCTGAGGGCACAAGTCCGCAGGTCAGCGCGCGTTTTGGCCCCGCAGGGCCCGAGACCCCCGCGCCGGCGGGCGCAGGGGTCTCGGCGGTCACGAGCGCGGGCTCCTCAGCCGGTCGTGGCGACGGCGAGCGTCTTCTTGCCCCGGCGCAGCACGGCGTACCGCCCGTGCAGCAGGTCCGCCGGCTCCAGGACCTGTTCCTCGGAGGCCACCTTGACGTTGTTGACGTACGCGCCGCCCTCCGCGATCGCGCGGCGCGCGGCCGCCTTGGACGCGACGAGGCCGGAGCCGACCAGGGCGTCGACGACGAGGTCGCCGGCCTTCGCCGTCGTCCGCGGCAGCTCGGCCACGGCGGCGCCGAGCGTGCCGGCGTCGAGCGAGCCCAGCTCCCCGCGCCCGAACAGCGCCTGGCTCGCGGCGACGACCGCGTCCGTGGCTGCCTGGCCGTGCACCAGCGTCGTGACGTCCGAGGCGAGCGTCCGCTGCGCCTCCCGGGCGAACGGGCGCTCGGCCACCTCCTGCTCGAGCCCCTCGATCTCCTCGCGCGTCCGGAAGGTGAAGACCTTGAGGTACCGGACCACGTCCGCGTCCGCCGTGTTGAGCCAGAACTGGTAGAAGGCGTACGGGCTCGTCAGCTCCGGGTCGAGCCAGACCGCGCCGCCCTCCGACTTGCCCATCTTCGAGCCGTCCGCCTTCGTGATGAGCGGGGACGTCAGCGCGTGGGCGGCCACGCCCTCGGTCTTGCGGATGAGCTCCACGCCGGCCAGGAGGTTGCCCCACTGGTCGTTGCCGCCCATCTGCAGGGTGCAGCCGAAGCGCTTGTACAGCTCTCGGAAGTCCATGCCCTGCAGGACCTGGTAGCTGAACTCCGTGTAGCTGATCCCCTCGTCCGAGCGCAGGCGCCGGGCGACGATGTCCTTCGAGAGCATCGTCCCCACGCGGAAGTGCTTGCCGACGTCGCGCAGGAGGTCGATCGCCGACATCTCCCCGGTCCAGTCGAGGTTGTTCACCATCCGCGCCGCGTACGTCCCCTCGAAGTCCAGGAACGGCTCGATCTGCGCGCGGATGCGCTCGACCCAACCCGCGACGACCTCTGGCGACTGCATCGACCGCTCCGTCGTCGGGCGCGGGTCGCCGATGAGCCCGGTCGCCCCGCCCACGAGCGCGAGCGGCTTGTTCCCGCCGAGCTGCATGCGCCGCATGTTGAGCAGCTGCACCATGTGCCCGACGTGGAGGCTCTGCGCGGTCGGGTCGAAACCCGTGTAGTACGTGACCGGGCCCTCCGAGAGCGCGTCGCGCAGCGCGGCCTCGTCGGTGGTCTGCGCCACCAGGCCTCGCCAGTGCAGCTCGTCGAGAACGTCGGTCACCGTGGTACTCCTTCGCGTGCGATCGCGGCCCGGCCGGGCCGCGGTCCTAGTCTGCCCGACGACGGACGCCCGACGGCGCCGCCCCGGTCGCGGTCAGCGCATCCGGCGTCCCACCGGGCGGTACGCCGACACGGTGGGCTCGTCGACGAGCCAGTAGCGCCACGGGTACTCCTCGGCGCTCGCGCCGGGGCCGCTCACGCCGACGCGCGGCCCGTTCGCGATGGTCCCCGGCAGCCGGTCCGCGGGCAGGTGCACGACGACGGCGCCCGTCGCGTCGGTGACGTCCGCCCCGTCGTCGTCGCGGTCGAGGGCGAGCGCGACCGTGAGCCGGGCAGGGCCGCGCGCGATCTGCCGGTCGGAGTCGCAGCGACCGGTCGCGGTCCGCCGCGCCCGCGCGAGGTCCGCCCCGGCGACCACCTCGCCGGCGCGCAGCAGCACCGCGGACGCGCGGCCCGGCGGCCCGCACACCACGTTGACGCAGTGGTGCAGGCCCAGGTGGCGGTACACGTAGAGACGCCCGGGCTCACCGAACATCGACCTGTTGCGCTCGGTGCGCCCGCGGTAGGCGTGCGAGGCCGGGTCGACCGCACCGGCGTACGCCTCGACCTCGGTCAGGCGCACCGTGACCTCGCCCTCGGGCGTGCGGCGCGTGACGTGGGCGCCGAGCAGCTCGCGTGCGACGTCGTGCACGTCGCGGTCGTACCAGCCCCGCCCGGGCACCCGCCACGGCTCGACCGGCGAACGGTCGTCCGGCACCGCGGCGCTCACGGCACGCTCACCTCCCGCCCCAGCTCACGACCGAACCCGTCCAGCAGGACGTCCGCCCGCTGCCTGGTCCGCTCGCGAGCGTAGTGCGCGGCCTCGTCGTCCATCCACCGCAGCCAGTGCTCGCGCGCGCCGTGCCCGTCGCGCTCGAGACCGCGCCGCAGCCGCTCGTCGTCGTCGGCCTCGACCCAGACCACGAGCGAGGCCCACGGGTCGACCTGGCGCGCGGCGGACCCGCACCCCTCGACGACGAGGGCCGCACCCGGGTCGACCGTGTGCTCCTCCGCGTAGGCGCCGGCGACCCAGTCGTACCGGCGGTAGCGTCCCGGACGTCCTTCGACGAGCGGCCCGAGGACCCACTCCCCCAGGCGGCGTGCACCGCCGTCGGGCCCCGCCTCCCAGCCCTCGTAGAGGTCGTCCAGGTGGACCACCTGGCACGCGAGCTCGGTGGCCAGCTGCGTCGCCAGCGTCGACTTGCCGGACCCGGCCGGCCCGTCGACGCACACGAGCCTCGTCCGGCGCCACGGCTCGGGCGCACCCGGACCCGGCAGGCGCGGCGCGGCGTCGTGCACGCGCCGCACCAGCCGGTCCAGCACCGACGGGGCGACCGTCACACCGTCAGCCCTCGGCCCAGAACCGGTACTCGGTCGCGCGCGCCTTGGCCGCCTCGAGCTGCTCGGCCACGCGGGCCGGGGCCGTGCCGCCGACGGCGTCGCGCGAGGCCACCGACCCCTCGACCGTGAGCACGGAGCGCACCTCGGGCGTCAGGTGCCCGGAGATCGAGGCGAGGTCCGCGTCGGTCAGGTCCCACAGCTCGATCCCGCGCTCCTCGCAGGTGCGCACGCACGCGCCGGCCACCTCGTGGGCGACGCGGAACGGCACACCCTGCCGCACGAGCCACTCCGCGACGTCGGTCGCGAGGGAGAAGCCCTGCGGCGCCAGCTCGGCCATGCGGTCCGTGTCGAACGTCAGGGTGCGCACCATGCCCGCGAAGGCCGGCAGCAGGACCGTGAGCGTGGCGACCTGGTCGAAGACCGGCTCCTTGTCCTCCTGCAGGTCGCGGTTGTACGCGAGCGGCAGGCCCTTGAGCGTCGTGAGCAGGCCGGTCAGGTCGCCCACGAGCCGGCCCGCCTTGCCGCGCGCGAGCTCGGCGATGTCCGGGTTCTTCTTCTGCGGCATGATGCTCGACCCGGTCGACCAGGCGTCGTCGAGCCGCACGAACCCGAACTCCTTGGTGTTCCAAAGGATGATCTCCTCGGACAGGCGCGACAGGTCGACGCCGATCATCGCCGCGACGAACGCGAACTCGGCGACGACGTCACGTGCCGCCGTGCCGTCGATCGAGTTCTCGACGGGACCGTCGAACCCGAGGTCGGTCGCGACGGCGGACGGGTCCAGGCCGAGCGAGGACCCTGCGAGGGCGCCCGACCCGTACGGCGAGCGGGCCGCCCGCACGTCCCAGTCGATGAGCCGGTCGACGTCGCGCAGCAGCGGCCACGCGTGCGCGAGCAGGTGGTGCGCGAGCAGGACGGGCTGGGCGTGCTGCAGGTGCGTGCGCCCCGGCATCACGGCCGACCCCGCGGACTCGGCCTGCGTGATGAGCTCGTCGACGACGTCGACCACCTGGCGCGCGACGAGCCGTGCGTTGTCGCGCAGGTACAGGCGGACGAGCGTCGCGATCTGGTCGTTGCGCGACCGGCCGGCGCGCAGCTTGCCGCCGAGGTCGGGCCCTGCACGCTCGATCAGGCCGCGCTCGAGGGCGGTGTGCACGTCCTCGTCCTCGAGCACCGGCAAGAAGTCGCCGGCCGCGACGTCCACCGCGAGGCGGTCGAGCGCACGGGTCATCTCCTCGAGCTCGGTGCCGGTGAGCAGCCCCGCCGCGTGCAGCACCTTGGCGTGCGCCTTGGAACCGGTGATGTCGTAGCTCGCGAGCTTCCAGTCGAAGTGGGTGGACTGCGACAGGGCGGCGAGCTCCGGGGAGGGTCCGCCGGCGAAGCGGCCGCCCCAGAGCGCGGCGGGCGTCCCGGCGGCGACCTGCTGCCCGCCGCCGGTCGGCCCGACCGTGCCCGGCGCGGGCCGGTCGACGTCACCCATCACAGCGTCCCGACGCCGAAGTCGACGCCGTTGCCGAACTTCTCGTCGCGCGCGGCGGCGAGCTTGGCCGACAGGCCGTAGATCTCGATGAAGCCCTTGGCCTGGGACTGGTCGAACGAGTCGCCCTCGTCGTAGGTCGCGAGGTTGAAGTCGTAGAGCGCGGCCTCCGAGCGGCGGCCCGTGACGGTCGCACGGCCGCCGTGCAGCACCATGCGGATGTCGCCCGAGACGTACTTCTGCGTCTCGTCGACGAACGTGTCGAGGTTCTTCTTCAGCGGCGAGAACCACATGCCGTCGTAGACGAGCTCGGCCCAGCGCT
>JAPSLD010000182.1 GCA_031181105.1 Isoptericola sp.
CTTCACCCTGCCCGCCGTCCTGCCCGACGGCGACGGCCGCACCACCGGCGAGCTCTCGCTCGCCGAGGCGCTCGCCGAGCCCGGCCGGGCCGGCGTCGTCGTGTACTTCTACCCGGCCGCGATGACGCCGGGCTGCACGACGCAGGCATGCGACTTCCGGGACTCGCTCGCGTCGCTGCAGGGCGCCGGCTACGTCGTCGTGGGGGTCTCGCCCGACGACCTGGGTGCGCTCGAGAAGTTCTCCGAGCGCGACTCGCTCACCTTCCCCCTCGCGTCGGACGCGAACCACGAGGTGCTCGAGGCCTACGGCGCGTGGGGCGAGAAGAAGAACTACGGCAAGACGTACGTCGGCGTGATCCGCTCGACCGTCGTCGTCGGGCCGGACGGGAAGGTCGCCCTCGCGCAGTACAACGTCAAGGCCACGGGCCACGTCGCCCGCCTGCGCACGGCCCTCGGCCTCGACTGAGGAGCGCTGTGGGCGGTGTTGTGGCCCGTCTCCCGACCGGGAGACGGGCCACGACTCCGCCCACAGCGGAAGCACTAGACTGCGCGTCACGCGCGAGTGGCGTAACTGGCAGCCGCGCTGGGTTTAGGTCCCAGTGTCCTCGGACGTGCGGGTTCGAGTCCCGCCTCGCGCACTCAGCCCTGCGGCGTGCCGTTGCCTGCCGCGGCGAGCTGCTTGCGCACGTCGTCCATGTCGAGGCCCTTGACGGCCTCGACGAGCTGCTCGAGGGCCGGCGCGGGGAGCGCACCCGCCTGGTTGAAGACCATGATGCCCTCGCGGAAGGCCATGAGCGTCGGGATCGCCGTGATGCCGGCGGCGGCGGCGATCTGCTGCTCGGCCTCGGTGTCCAGCTTGGCGTGCACCACGTCGGGGTGCTCCTCGCTCGAGGCCTCGAAGATCGGGGCGAACATGCGGCACGGGCCGCACCACTCCGCCCAGAAGTCGACGAGGACGATGTCGTTGTCCGTGACGGTCTGCTCGAAGGTCGCGTCGGTCAGCTCGACGGTAGCCATAGGGTTCCTTTCGACGGTGTCCTCTTGGTGCAGCATGGACGCCCGGCCCGATATTCCCCGTGCGTGCTCCGCTCACGGCGATCACCGGCGTCCGGAGGCGCCGCCGCGCACGTGCGCGTGGTAGGAACGAGGGCGTGACCGACACCGCCGAGTTCCCGCCCGACGACGAGTTCTACCATCGGGACCCCGACCCCTCCGGCTGGCTCACGCCCGAGGACCTCGCGGCCGTGCGCGCCCAGCTGCCGCTGCTGTACGTCGACGCCGTGCCCGTGCGGGTCGACGACTCGGGCGACGTCGTCGCCGTCGGGCTGCTGCTGCGCGTCAACGGCATGGGCACGATGACGCGGGCGCTCGTCTCCGGCCGCGTGCTGTACCACGAGCGGGTCCGGGACGCGCTGCTGCGCCACATCGAGAAGGACCTGGGTCCGGTGGCCCTCCCCCGCGTCCCGGCGTCGCCGCAGCCGTTCACCGTCGCCGAGTACTTCCCGACGCCGGGCATCACCCCGTTCCACGACCCGCGCCAGCACGCGGTGTCGCTGGGGTACGTGGTGCCGGTGGCCGGCGACTGCCGCCCGCAGCAGGACGCGCTCGACCTCGCCTGGCTCACGCCCGAGGAGGCCTGCAGCGACACGGTCCAGGCCGAGATGGTCAACGGCCAGGGCGCGCTCGTGCGGCAGGCGATGGCCTGGGTCGGCCGCCTCGGCTGAGCCTCCGCGCTACCTCGCCGGACCGCGCGCTACCTCGCGAGATCGCGCGCTACCTCTCCGGACCGCGCGCTACCTCGCCGAGAGGTCGAGGACGGGCCAGTCCGCCAGGTCGGCGCGCATGCGCCGGTCGTGCGTCGCCACGACGACGGCCGCCGGCGTCACCTGCAGGGCGCGCGTCAGCTCGTCCACGAGGTCGATCGACAGGTGGTTGGTCGGCTCGTCGAGCAGCAGCACGTGCGGGGCGTGCAGCAGCGCCCGGGCGAGCTCGAACCGCCGGCGCTGGCCGGCGGACAGCTCGGCGAGCGGCCGCTCCAGGTCCTGCTCGCTCAGCAGCCCGAGGGCCGCGACGGGCACCAGGTGGTCCGGGTCCAGCTCGTCGCGGGCCAGGAGGGCGAGCGCCTCGGCCGCGTACGCGTCGAAGCCCGACTGGCGGCGCGCCTCGCCCCGGATCGGGTCGCCCTCCTGGCCGACGACGCCGGTGCGCAGCTCGGCGACGGCGGAGCGGGTGCCGCGATCGAGCGGCAGCTGTCC
This sequence comes from Isoptericola sp., assembly GCA_031181105.1. Lineage (GTDB taxonomy): Bacteria > Actinomycetota > Actinomycetes > Actinomycetales > Cellulomonadaceae > Isoptericola. The sequence continues at coordinate 2,256 of JAPSLD010000182.1, forward strand.
GGCGAGCGCCTGCAGGAACGTCGACTTGCCCGTGCCGTTCGGCCCGACGACGAGCAGCCGCCCCGACGGCGGCACGGCCACGCGCGTGCCCGGGAGGTCGAGCCGAACCCGGCCGTCGGGCGCGACGACCCGGGGCGACCGGAGCTCCACGAGCGGCTCGGCGGGGTCCCAGCCCGGCGACATCGCGGGCAGGTCGGGGAACGCCAGCTCGAGCGGCGGCACGGGCACCTCGACGGCCTCGGCCTCGAGCTTCTGGACGAGCCGGTCCGCGGCCTTGACGTGGATGCGGGCGCGGGTGGCGCGCCGGTGCTTCTGCGACCCCTTGGGCGGCCGCCACTCGTCGGAGAGCCCCTCGTAGGACGCGTCCAGCCGCTCCGCGAGCGCCTCCGCCCGCTTCCGCTCGGCACGGTAGCGCTGGCGCCACCGGTGCAGCGCCTGGTTCTTGGCGAACCGGTAGGACAGGTACCCGGGCTGGCCGTAGAGCACGGGGCGTCCGTCCATCGACGGGTCGAGGTCGTAGATCGCGGTGGCGACGTCGTCGAGCAGCTCGCGGTCGTGCGTGACGAGGACGACGCCGCCGCGCCAGGCGACGAGCTCGCCCGTGAGGAACTCGATCGCCGAGTCGTCGAGGTGGTTGGTGGGCTCGTCCAGGAGCAGCAGGTCGGAGCGCTCGGCCAACCGGCACGCCAGCCGGACGCGGTACCGCTGCCCGACGCTGAGCGAGGCGAGCGTACGGTCGCGGTCGCGGACCGCCCCGAGGCGGGCGAGCGCGACGTCGACCCTGCGGTCCGCGTCCCACGCCGCAAGGTGCTCGACCGTGGCCAGCATCGCGCTCAGCTCGCCGAGGTCCCCGGAGTCGTGGTCGAACGCGGCCGCGGCCGCCTCGAGCTCCGCCGCCGCCTCGCGCAGCCCCGCGAGGGTGCCCGCGACGAGGTCACCGACCGTCTGGTCCGGGGCGACCTCGAGCTCTTGCTCGACGAGCGCGACGCTGCCCGCGCGGCGGACCTCGCCGGACTGCGGCGCCAGGTCGCCGGCGAGCAGGTGCAGCAGCGTCGACTTGCCCGAGCCGTTCTCCCCCACGACGCCGAGGCGCACGCCGTCGGACACCCGCACCTCGACGTGCCGCAGGACGGGCCGGCCCGGGTAGGAGAACGCGAGGTCCGAGGCGACGAGGTGCACCCGCACCACCCTATCGACGCCGCGGGTGCGCTCGTGCGCCCGCCGAGGGCAGCCGTGCCCGACTCTCGGCTCGATAGGCTGGCGGCATGACCTCCCCCACCACCCCGGCCGCCGTCGTGCGCGCCGACGGCCGTGCCCCCGACCAGCTGCGCCCCGTGACGATCACGCGCGGGTGGCTCGACTCCGCGGAAGGCTCGGTGCTCGTCGAGTTCGGCCGCACGCGCGTGCTGTGCGCGGCGTCGTTCACCGAGGGCGTGCCGCGCTGGAAGAAGGGCTCGGGCGAGGGCTGGGTCACCGCCGAGTACGCGATGCTGCCCCGCGCCACGAACGAGCGCAGCCAGCGTGAGTCGGTCAAGGGCAAGATCGGCGGGCGCACGCACGAGATCTCGCGGCTCATCGGCCGCTCCCTGCGTGCCGTCGTCGACGTGACCGCGCTCGGCGAGAACACGATCGTGCTCGACTGCGACGTCCTGCAGGCCGACGGCGGCACGCGGACGGCGGCGATCACCGGCGCCTACGTCGCGCTCGCCGACGCCGTCGCGTGGGGCGCGCGGCACGGGCTCGTCACGGGCGGCAAGCGCGTGCTCACCGACTCGGTCGCCGCGGTCAGCGTCGGCATCGTCGACGGCGTCCCGGTGCTCGACCTGCCCTACGTCGAGGACGTGCGCGCCGAGACCGACATGAACGTCGTCACCACGGGCTCCGGCGCGTTCGTCGAGGTGCAGGGCACCGCCGAGCACGCGCCGTTCGACCGGGCCGAGCTCGACGCGCTGCTCGACCTCGCCGTCGCCGGCACGGCCGAGCTCACCCGGCTCCAGCAGGAGGCGCTCGCGGAGGAGCTCCGGCGATGACCGCCCGCCCGGCCGCACGACTCGTGATGGCCACGCACAACCGCAAGAAGCTCGTCGAGCTGCTCGCGATCCTGCGGACCCAGCCGGGTCTCGACGCCCTGGGCGACGACGCGATCGCCACGGCGGCCGACCTCGGCGCGCCCGCGCCCGTCGAGGACGGTGTGACGTTCGCCGAGAACGCCCTCATCAAGGCCCGGGCGCTGGCCTCCGTCACCGGCCTGCCGGCGGTCGCCGACGACTCGGGGCTGGCGGTCGACGTGCTCGGCGGCGCGCCCGGGATCTTCTCGGCACGCTGGTCGGGGCGGCACGGCGACGACGTCGCGAACCTCGAGCTGCTCCTCGCCCAGCTCTCCGACGTCCGCGCCGAGCACCGCGGCGCCGCGTTCGTCTGCGCGGCGGCGCTCGTCACGCCCGACGGGCGCGAGGAGGTCCGCACCGGCGAGATGCGCGGCATGCTGGTGACCACCCCGCGCGGGGAGAACGGGTTCGGGTACGACCCGATCCTCGTGCCGGCCGAGCAGCCCACCGGGCCCGACGGCGCCCCGGGGACGCGCACGTCGGCCGAGCTGACGGCCGCGGAGAAGAACGCGATCAGCCACCGCGGCAAGGCGCTGCGCGCCCTCGCCCCCGCGATCGTCGCCGCCC
>JAPSLD010000183.1 GCA_031181105.1 Isoptericola sp.
ACGGGCGCCAGGGCGCCCTCCACTTCGGGACAGATACGACCGGGCGAGGAAGGCCCTTCTCCGTCTGCTCGCGTCCTCGGCTCACGCCGCGCTGCACGACCGCAGGACGACGACGGAGCGGGCGGGACGAACGCCCTCCGCCCGGTCGTATCTGTCCCGAAGTGGAGCGCCCCCTGGGGCGCGTGAACGCGACCGGGCGGAGGGCGTTCGTCCCGCCCGCGGGCCCTCTTCGGCTGCGGAAGTGAGCGCGGCTCAGCGAGCCCGGCGCTCCAGGCGGTCGATGTCGAGCAGCACGACGGCGCGGCCCTCGCGGCGGACCCAGCCGCGGGTCGCGAAGTCGGCGAGCGCCTTGTTGACCGTCTCTCGGGAGGCGCCGACGAGCTGGGCGAGCTCTTCCTGGGTGAGGTCGTGCGCGACGCGGATGCCGTCGTCGTTGGGCTCGCCGAAGCGGGCCGACAGGTCGAGCAGCGCCTTGGCGACCCGGCCGGGGACGTCGGAGAAGACCAGGTCCGCGAGGGTCTCGTTGGTGCGGCGCAGGCGGCGGGCGAGGGCGCCCAGGAGCGTCGTCGCGACGTTGGGGTGCGCGGCGATCCACTGCACGAGCGCCTGGTGGCGCAGCTCGTAGACGAGCGCGTCGGAGACGGACGAGGCAGTCGCGGTGCGCGGACCCGGGTCGAACAGCGACAGCTCGCCGAACATCTCGCCGGGGCCGAGGATCGACAACAGGTTCTCGCGGCCGTCGCTCGAGCGGCGGCCCAGCTTGATCTTGCCCTGCGCGATGACGTACAGGCGGTCGCCCGGCTCACCCTCGCGGAAGAGCACGTCCCCCCGCGTCAGCTCCACGGGGACCATGGACTCGAAGAGCGCCTTCGACTCTTCGCTGTCCATGTCCGCGAAGAGAGGGGCGGAGAGCACGACGGTGTCGTCCACAGGATTCCTCACGTTGTCGGGGGCGGCCGTCCCTGCGTCGGGCCGGGCGTCCGGGTGTCACTGCGCTGCGTGTTCCAGCTCTCAGTCTGCCTCACGTCGGCAAATCACGCGGGGAGGCCCCATGTCGGACGCCGGGGCTAGGTTAGGGACGTGGCTGTGACCGAGTCCGAGACCGCGCCCCCGACGCCGACCGGCGAGTCCCGGCTCGCCCTCGTCCGTCGAGCCCGCCGCATCGACCGGGAGCTCGCCGCCGCGTACCCGGACGCGCGCGCGGAGCTCGACTTCACGACGCCGCTCGAGCTGCTCGTGGCGACGGTGCTGTCGGCGCAGACCACCGACGTGCGCGTCAACGCGACGACGCCGACGCTGTTCGCGCGCTACCCGGACGCCGCAGCGTACGCGTCGGCCGACCCGGCGGAGATGGAGGAGATCCTCAAGCCGCTGGGCTTCTTCCGCGCCAAGACGCGTGCGGTCATCGGCCTGGGTCAGGCGCTCGTCGAGCGCTTCGACGGTGAGGTGCCGGCCCGCATGGAGGACCTCGTGTCGCTGCCCGGGGTCGGCCGCAAGACGGCCAACGTCGTGCTGGGCAACGCGTTCGGCGTCCCGGGGATCACGGTCGACACCCACTTCGGGCGCCTGGCGCGCCGGTTCGGGTGGACGACGTCGGAGGACGCGGTCAAGGTCGAGCACGAGGTCGGCGAGCTCGTCCCCAAGAGGGACTGGACCATGCTGAGCCACCACCTCGTGTGGCACGGCCGCCGGGTGTGCCACTCACGGCGGCCGGCGTGCGGGTCATGCCCGGTCGCGAGGTGGTGCCCGTCCTACGGGATCGGGGAGACGGACCCCGCCGTCGCGGCCACGCTGGTCAAGCCCGGCCCGCGCGGCTGACCCCTGCCGAGGTAGCGCTACCTCGGCGCGGAGAGGGCGCGTCCCAGCCAGTCGAGCAGCAGCTCCTCGAGCCGCTCGGGCGCGTCCTCCAGCACGAAGTGCCCGGCGCCGTCGACCACCTCGAACCGGAAGTCCGGCGCGAGCGCCGCGCCGTCGGCGTCGGCGAGCTCGCGGCGCAGGAACCGGTCGTGCGCCCCGTGCACCTGCAGGGCCGGGACGCCCACCGGCCGTCGCACCGTGGCGAGGTAGCGGCGGCCGTCAGGCCGGGGCGACGAGCGGACGATCCAGCGCAGCGACTCCATGGCCGTGTGCGCGGCGAACGGGATGCGCATGACGGTCCGGTACCGCTCGACGTCGGCCGTGTTCGGACGCCGGGCGGCCCCGGCACGAAGCACCCTGTCGACGAGGTCGCCCTCGGTCAGCTGCCGCTCGGGCAGGGTGGGCAGCTGGAAGAAGGCGAGGCCACGGCGTGCGACGGGCGTCAGCAGCTGGCGCAGCGACGCGTGGATCCGCGCCGGGTGCGGGGCGGACACGGCCGCGACCCCCGCCGTCACGGCCGGCTGCAGCGTGGCCATCGACCAGGCGAGCGCGCCGCCCGAGCCGTGCCCGACGAACACGGCCCTGTCGTGGCCGAGCGAGCGCACGACGCCCGCGACGTCGCGCGTCCGGGTCGGGACGTCGTAGCCCGTCGGCGGCTTGTCGGACGCGCCGACGCCCCGCAGGTCCATCGCCGCGACGCGCAGACCGGCGTCGGCCAGGGCGGCGAGCTGGTGCCGCCACGCCCACCAGAACTGGGGGAAGCCGTGGAGCAGCAGGACCAGCGGCGGACGGTCGCCGCCCGAGCGCTCCGGCCCCGCCACGGCGACGTGGAAGCGCGCGCCGTTCGCGGGCACGAACTCGTGCCGCCACGGACCCTCGACGAGGGCGGCGGTGTAGTCGGCGACCGGGGAAGCGACGCTCACGTGCCGGAACATACCGGCCCGCGGCGCCTCAGCGCGACGTCCGGACCGTGCGCGCGGGCCCGCCCGCGCCCTCACCCGGCGCGTCGTCGGCGTCGTGGCGGGGCTCCTTCGGCGGGTCGAAGCGGTAGCCGACGTTGCGCACCGTGCCGATGAGCTGCTCGTGCTCGGGGCCGAGCTTGGCGCGCAGCCGGCGCACGTGCACGTCGACCGTGCGCGTGCCGCCGTAGTAGTCGTAGCCCCAGACCTCCTGGAGCAGTTGGGCGCGCGTGAACACCCGGCCGGGGTGCTGCACGAGGTACTTCAGGAGCTCGAACTCCTTGTAGGTGAGGTCGATCGGGCGGCCGCGCAGCCGCGCGGTGTAGCCGCCGGCGTCGATCGCGAGCTCGCCCGCCGAGATCTCCTGCGGGCTGTCGTCCGCCGGACCCCGCTCGGACCGCTCGACGACGAGCCGCAGGCGCGCCTCCACCTCGGCCGGCGACGCCGTCTCGAGGAGGAGGTCGTTCGCGCCCCACTCGTGCGTCACGACGGTCAGGCCGCCCTCGGTCAGGATGAGCACGAGCGGCACCGTCAGGCCGGTGGCGTGCAGCAGCCGGCACGTGGTGCGGGCGGCGACGAGGTCGCGGCGCGCGTCGAGCAGGACGACGTCCGAGTCGGGCGCGTCGACGAGGGCCGACGGCTCCATGGGGAGCACGCGCACCTTGTGGTTGAGCAGCCCGAGGGCCGGCAGCACCTCCACGGACCCGCCGCTCGCGGGCGTGAGGATCAACAGCTCCGCCACCTGGCACCTCCTCCCGGCCCGCCGGTCCCTGTGAATCGTCCCGCGGTCCGGTCCCCGGCGCAGCGCCCGTACGGACGCCGCTCGCCAAGGTACCGTGCCCGCCTCGCGGCCCACACCTCCCGACACGCCTCTGTGAACCCTGGCAGTGTGCCTGGTCCTGTGTTGCGCGGAGGTTAACGGCTCTTTACCTGGACACGCGGCGAGCCGTCCGACGCCCGGGTCGTCACCCTCGCGTGACCGTCCCGACGCACCCGGGTCACCGCCGCGGGCATCTGGGACACTCGACGTCGTGACCCTGACCTCGCGCGCCGTGACGACCGCCGTCCTGTCCGCCGTCGTCGCCGCGGCGGCCTACCTGGGCACCGCGCACCTGACCGGGGCCGCCGGCCTGCTCGTGCTCCTCCTCGCGGCCGGGTGGGCAGCGCTCCTGCGGCTGCCCTCGCGCGGCGGCCCGGCGCTCGTCGTCGCGCTCACCGGGTGCGGCGCGGTGGCCGTGGCCTGGGCGACGCAGGGCGAGCCCGTGCTGCGCCACCTGCCGCTGGTGGTCGCGATGGGCCTGGTGCTGGCGTTCGTCGCCGAGATGCTGCGCGGGGGAGGGCGGCTGCGGCTCGTGGAGTCCGTGAGCGGCACGGTGACCGGCATCGTCGTGGCCGTGGCGTGCGCCGGCTGGGTCGCGGCCGGCCGCTCGGAGGCCGGGGCCGCGCTGGTGGTGACGAGCGCGATCGGCCTCGCGGTCGCGTCGGGCGTCTCGGCGCTGCCGCTCGCCGGGGGCTGGGCCGGATCGCTGGTGGGCGTCGCTGCTGCGGGCGCCGCCGGCGCCGGTGCCGCCGCGGTGGTGCCCGACGTCGACCCCGTCACCGGGCTCGTCACGGGCGTCGTCGGCGGCCTCGTGGTCGCGGCGCTGCGGCTGCTGTTCGAGCGGCAGCCCGCGCTCGCCCGGCGGCGCGCCGGCCTCGCCGCCGCCGCGGCGCCCGTCGCGGTGGGCGGCATCCTCGTGTTCGCGGTCGGCCGCGTCGTCCTCGGCTGAGCCGGAGCCGCAGCGGAGGGTGGGGGCCGAGGGACGAGGCACCCGCCCGCAGCGGAGGCGCAGGCTCGGCCGACGTAGGCTCGGCTGAGCCGAAGCGGAGGCGCAGGCTCGGCCGACGTAGGCTCGGCTGAGCCGGAGCCGCCGCGGAGGGTGGGGCCCGAGGGACGAGGCACCCGGCCGGTCAGTCCTGGCGGATCGCCTCGCCGGCGAGCTCGATCCGCACCGTCCTGGCCACCAGCACGCCGCCCGCCTCGAGCGCGACGTTCCACAGCAGCCCGTACTTCTCGCGGTCGAACTCGCCCGT
>JAPSLD010000184.1 GCA_031181105.1 Isoptericola sp.
CGGGTGTTGCTGCGCGACATCTTGCGCTTCGGAACAGCCACGGCTAGCTCTCTTTCGTCTCGTCGGACACGCTCGACTCCTCGAGCATGGTCTGCAGCGCCGCCCATCGAGGGTCGACGACGTCGTGATCGTGGTCGGGGTCGTCGGCCAGGCGCGCTCCGCACTCGGAGCACAGACCCGGGCAGTCCTCCCGGCACAACGGTTGAAATGGTAGTGCAGTGACGACCGAATCCCGAACCGCGGGCTCGACGTCCGCCAGGTCGTCGGTGAGCACGAGCTCCTCGTCGGCGTCCTCGTCGCCGGCGGCCTCGGCAGCCTGCGCCCGCTCAGGATAGACGAACAGCTCCTGGACGTGGACCGTCACCTCGCGGGACAGCGGGTCCAGGCACCGGACGCACTCGCCCTGGGCGGTGCCCCGCACGGCACCCGTGACGAGCACGCCCTCCATGACGGCCTCGAGCCGCAGCCCGAGCAGGAGGTCGCTGCCCTCAGGGATGCCGATGACCGACGTGCCCAGGTCGGCAGGCGCCTGCACGACGCGCGAGATCTCACGCATCGTGCCGGGACGCCGCGACAGCTCGTGCGTGTCGAGCACGAGCGGCGAGCGCTTGTCGGTGGTGATGGCAGGCTCCAGGCAGGTCGAGGGTGCGGGGGGGTTCGCCAGGCGGCCCGAGGCCGGGCCAGCGGTACAGTCTACGCGGTGACCGACGGCGGTCCAACAGGCGCCGGGCAACGTGAGAGACGTCTCAGACGGCGGCCCGCGGAGCCGCCGGTCAGTCCGCGCGGTCCGCCCGCTGCTGCGGCCACCGGGGGTCGGCGACGGACTCCCAGCGGACGCGGGGCGAGCCGCTCTCGAGCCGGTCGGCGAGCTTGGCACGGCCCGCCCGCACCTGCTTGGTCAGCGCCGCCAGGTCCTGCTCGAACTCGGCGAGCCGGCCGTCGCAGTACTGGTCGGCGTCGGCCCGCAGCTCGGCAGCGCGCCGCTCCGCCTCCGCGACGATCTCGGCCGCGCGCGACCTCGCCTGCACCACGACCTGCTCCTGCTCGACCAGCTCGATCGCCCGGGCGCGAGCCGTCGTGACGATCTCCTCGGCCTGGCGGTGCGCCTCCGCGAGGGTGCGCTCGGCGTCGCCGAGCGCCTCGTCGGCGCGCGCGACCTGCGTCGGCAGGGCGTCGCGCAGCTCGTCGACGAGGCCGAGCGCCTGGTCCCGGTCGACCTTGATGTTGGTCGACAGGGGCAGCGCCCGCGCGTTCTCGAGCAGGGCGGCGAGGTCCTCGAGGATCTCGAGCAGCCCCGCCGTCGGGTTCTGGGTGGTCGCGTCGCTCGTCATCTCGCTCGCCGTCTCGTCCGGTCCCGCCATGGTCGTCCCTCTCAGCGTGCCAACGCCGCCCGCAGCGCGTCGCCGACCCCGCCGGGGACGAGGTCGTCGACCGGGCCGCCGTGGCGGGCGATGTCCTTGACCAGCGACGACGCCACGTGGGCGTACCGCTGGTCGCCCGGCACGAAGACCGTCTCCAGGCCGGTCAGGTGCCGGTTCATCAGCGCCATGGGGAGCTCGGAGTCGAAGTCCGCTCCCCCGCGCAGACCCTTGACCACCGCGACCGCACCGACGTCGCGGCAGAACTCGACCAGCAGCCCCGGCACCTCCTCGACCCGCACGTCGGCGGTCTCGGGGTCGGCCGCGAGCGCCGCACGCGCCAGGTCGACCCGCTCGGCGGGCGTCAGGAGCGCGGACTTCGAGGCGTTGCGGGCCACCCCCACGACGACGACGTCGAACATCCGGCGCGCGCGGCGCACGATGTCGAGGTGGCCGAGCGTGATGGGGTCGAACGACCCGGGGCAGACTGCGGTGGTCACGCCGCCACGCTATCCCGCCGGGCGGTCGATTCCTCCGAGGCCGCCCGGAGGTGTCACGAGCCGACGTCGCCGTCCGCCGCGGGCTCGGCGTAGTGCACGGCCGTCTCCCCGTAGTCCTTGCGCGCGAACGCCCGCAGGCCGGGCGGCCACGCCGGCTCCGGGCTCCGGGTCGAGCGCTCGACGACGACGACGGCACCCGGAGCGAGCACGCCGGGCGCGGCCAGGTGCTCGAGCACGCCGGCGAGCGCGCTCTCGGCGAGGTCGTACGGCGGGTCGAGGAACACGACGTCGAACGGTCCGGCCGCACCCGCCGCGTACCGCTCGGCGGCGTCGGCGACGACGCGCACCGTGCCGTGGAGCCCGAGGTCGGCCACGTTGCGCCGGGCGACGTCCGCGGCGCGGCGCGCCGAGTCCACCAGGACGACCTCCGCGGCGCCGCGGCTCGCGGCCTCGATGCCGAGCGCGCCGGAGCCCGCGTAGAGGTCGAGCACCCGCCCGCCGTCGAGCACGTCGAGGTGCTCGAGCCGCGAGAAGATCGCCTCCCGGACGCGGTCGCTCGTGGGGCGCGTGCCCGTGGGCGGCACCGCGATGGTGCGCCCGCCGACGGTCCCGGCCACGATCCTCGTCATGCGGCCGAGCGTAGATCACGCCCGCTCGAGGAACTCCTCCTGCTCGTCGTCCAGCTGCGCCGCGATCGCGGCGCGCAGGTCGGGCTGATGGTGCAGCTCCGGGTCGGCCTCGACGACGGCGGTCGCCTCGCGGCGCGCCGTCTCGATGACGTCGGCGTCCTTGACCACGCGCAGCAGCCGCAGCGAGCTCGACCGTCCGGACTGGGCCGCGCCGAGGACGTCGCCCTCGGAGCGCAGCTCCAGGTCGAGCGTCGCGAGGCGGAAGCCGTCGGTGGTCTCCGCGAGCGCCTCGACGCGTGCCGCGGCCGGCGTCCCCGGCTCCGCCGTCGAGACGAGCAGGCACAGGCCCGGCGCGCTGCCGCGCCCGACCCGCCCGCGCAGCTGGTGCAGCTGCGACAGGCCGAAGCGGTCGGCGTCGAACACGACCATGGCCGTCGCCTCCGGCACGTCGACGCCGACCTCGATGACCGTCGTCGAGACGAGCACCTGCACCTCGCCGGCGGCGAACCTCGCCATGACCGCGTCCTTGTCGGCCGGGGCCATCTGGCCGTGCAGGACGCCCACCTCGACGCCCTCGAGCTGCGGCAGCGTGCGCAGCATGTCGGCGACCTCGAGCACCGCGCGCAACGGTGGGCGGTCGGAGGCGGCCTCGCCCGCGGTGAGCTCGAGGAAGTCGGGGACGTCGTCGAACTCGGCCGCGGCACCGGCGCCCGAGGCCGTCGCGACGTCCGGGTCGGGGTGGATGCGCGGGCACACGACGTAGGCGCGGTGACCGGCGTCGACCTCCTCGCGCACGCGCGCCCAGGTCCGGTCCATCCAGACCGGGTTGGCCGCGGGCACGACGTGGGTGGTGATGCCCGAGCGCCCCGCCGGCACCTCCGTCAGCGACGACGTCTCCAGGTCGCCGAACACCGTCATCGCGACCGTGCGCGGGATGGGGGTGGCGGTCATGACGAGGAGGTGGGGCGCGGCCCGGCCCTTGGCGCGCAGCGCGTCGCGCTGCTCGACGCCGAACCGGTGCTGCTCGTCGACCACGACGAGCCCGAGGTCGGCGAACTGCACGTGCTCGCCGAGCAGGGCGTGCGTCCCGACGACGATGCCCGCCTCGCCGCTCGCCGCCTGCAGGAGCGCCTCCTTGCGCGCCGCCGCACCGAGCGAGCCGGTGAGCAGCGCGACGCGCGTGCCGTTCTCCGAGCCGCCGAGCAGCCCGCCCTCGGCGAGCGGCCCGAGGAGCTGGCGCAGGGTGCGCGCGTGCTGGGCGGCGAGCACCTCGGTCGGGGCCAGCAGCGCCGCCTGCCCGCCGGCGTCGACCACCTGGAGCATGGCCCGCAGCGCGACGACCGTCTTGCCTGACCCGACCTCGCCCTGGAGCAGCCGCTGCATGGGCCGCGCGCGGGCCAGCTCGCGGGCGATCTCCTCGCCGACCGACGCCTGGCCCGCCGTGAGCTCGAACGGCAGGCGCGCGTCGAAGTCGGCGAGGAGGCTGGCCTGGCCCGGCGCGCGCGGCGGGCGGGCGGTCGCCTCCTGCTCGGCGGCCCGCGCCCGGCGCTGGGCGAGCGCCGCCTGGAGCACGAAGGCCTCCTCGAAGCGGAACCGGTCGCGTGCCTGCTGCCACTCCCCCGTGTCGGTCGGCACGTGGACGCGGCGCAGCGCGTCGAGCCGGTCCGGCAGGCCCAGCCGCGCGCGCACCTCGACGGGCACGGGGTCCGCGACGTCGTCGGGGCCGAGCGGGTCGAGCACCGTCCGCACGGCGCGCTGGATGCGCCAGCTCGGTACCGCGGCGGAGGCCGGGTAGATCGGGATGGGCCGGCTCGCCTCGAACATCGCCTCCTCGGTGTCGTCGGCGTCGACGCCCACGAGCACGTAGTCGGGGTGGGTGAGCTGGCGCTGCCCGCGGTACTCGCTCACGACCCCCGTGAAGAGCCCGGTCCGGCCGGGGCGCAGCTTGTCCTCGTGCGGGCGCAGCGCACCCGGCCGCCTGGCGAAGAACGTGAGCTGGAGCTCGTGGTGCCCGTCGGTCACCACGGCCTGCAGCAGGGCCCCGCCCCGGCTGCGCATCGGGCGGACCGTGGCCCGCGCCACGCGCGCCATGACCGTGACGTGCTCGCCCGGCGCGAGCCGGTCCATGTCGGTGAGCGTGCCCGGGTCCCCGTAGCGTCGCGGGTAGTGCCGCAGCAGGTCGCCGACGGTCTCCAGGCCGAGCTTCGCCAGCGGGCCCGCGGTGCGGGCGCCGAGCACCGCCGAGAGCGTCTCGTCCTCGCGGCCCATCAGTCCTCCTGCTCCTCCACGCACAGCGTCACACCGGTCCCGGGACGGCCGGTCGGCAGCACCACCAGCTCCGTGCCCCCGGCCGCGGCGGCGACCCG
>JAPSLD010000185.1 GCA_031181105.1 Isoptericola sp.
TGCAGCGCGGGCTCAAGGCGCGGTGGATGGGCATCCTGTTCGCCGTCGTGCTCATCTGCTGCTTCCCGTTCGCGTTCTCGTCGCTGCAGGCCAACACGATCAGCGCCACGGTCGCCTCGACCGCCGGCGCGGAGTCCGGCGGCGGGCTCGCGTGGGGCGTCGGCATCGTCCTGGCGGTCCTCACCGGCCTGGTGATCTTCGGGGGCGTGCGGCGCATCGCGAGCGTGACGCAGGCCGTGGTGCCCGCCATGGCGCTGCTCTACCTGCTCACGGGCCTGGTCGTCGTGGCGCTCAACGTCGAGCGCGTGCCCGCGGTGGTCGCGGCCATCTTCACCGACGCGTTCGGGTTCAACGAGGTCCTCGGCGCCACGCTCGGCACCGTGATCATGCAGGGCGTCAAGCGCGGCATGTTCTCCAACGAGGCCGGGCTCGGCTCCGCGCCCAACGCCGGCGCGACGGCCGCCGTGACCCACCCCGTCAAGCAGGGCCTCGTGCAGTCGCTCGGCGTGTACTTCGACACGTTCGTCGTCTGCTCGGTCACCGCGTTCATCATCCTGGTGACCGCGCCGGACCTGGCGAACGCCGCCCCGGGGATCACGCTCACCCAGGAGGCGCTCGTCGCGAGCCTCGGCACGTGGTCCAACCTGCTGCTGACCGTCGTGATCTTCCTGCTCGCCTTCAGCTCGATCCTCGGCAACTACTACTACGGCGAGGCGAACGTGGAGTTCATCACGCGGTCGCGCCCGGTGCTGCAGGGCTACCGCGTGCTCGTGGTGCTCGCGATCCTCGCCGGCTCGGTGCTCTCCTCGGACCTCGTGTGGAACACCGCCGACGGGATCATGGGCATCATGGCGCTGGTCAACCTGGTCGCGATCGGCCTGCTCTCGGGCCTGGTGTGGCGCCTGCTGGCCGACTACCGCCAGCAGCGGCGAGAGGGCGTCGACCCGGTCTTCACGCGCGCCAAGCTGCCCGACGTCGACGGCATCGAGTGCTGGGAGGACGAGCGCAGCGTCACCGGAGTGGCGCCCGTCGTCCGTGCGTAGCGGCCGGGGCGCTCGCACCCGTTTGCCACAATGGGTGACGTGACTCCCGCGCTCGAGACCGTCAGCACGACGACGCCGCAGCACGCCCGCGAGGCGGGCGCGCCGTCGTCGGGCGCGCGCGTGCTGCCACCCCTGCGGATCGGCCCGATCACGGTGGACACCCCGGTCGTGCTCGCGCCGATGGCCGGCGTGACCAACCGGGCCTTCCGCACCCTGTGTCGCGAGGCGGGCGCCTCGCAGGGCTTCGACCCCGGGCTCTATGTGGCCGAGATGGTCACCAGCCGCGCGCTCGTCGAGCGCAACGTCGAGTCGCTACGGATCGTGACGTTCGGTCCGGAGGAGATGCCGCGCTCGGCGCAGGTGTACGGCGTCGACCCGGCGACCGTCGGCGCGGCGGTGAAGATCATCGCGGGGGAGGACCGCGCCGACCACGTCGACCTCAACTTCGGCTGCCCGGTGCCGAAGGTGACGCGCAAGGGCGGCGGCTCGGCGCTGCCGTGGAAGCGCCAGCTCTTCACCGACATCGTCAAGGCGGCGGTGGACGCGGCCGAGCCGTACGGCGTGCCGGTCACCGTGAAGATGCGCAAGGGCATCGACGACGACCACCTCACGTACCTCGAGGCGGGTCGGGTCGCCGAGTCGCTCGGCGTCGCGGCCGTCGCCCTGCACGCCCGCACGGCCGCGGACTACTACTCCGGCACCGCGGACTGGTCGGCGATCGCGCGGCTCAAGGAGGCGGTGCGCACGGTCCCGGTGCTGGGCAACGGCGACATCTGGTCGGCCGAGGACGCGGTCCGCATGGTGCGCGAGACGGGCGCCGACGGCGTCGTCGTCGGGCGCGGGTGCCAGGGGCGGCCGTGGCTGTTCTCCGACCTCGCCGCCGCGTTCCACGGCTCCGACCACCGCGTGCGGCCGGGCCTGCGCGAGGTCGCCGAGACGATCTACCGGCACGGCGAGCTCATGATCGACTACTTCGACGGCGACGAGGGCAAGGGCATGCGCGACCTGCGCAAGCACATGGCCTGGTACCTGAAGGGGTACGCCGTCGGGGGAGAGGCACGCCGCGGGCTCGCCATGATCTCCACCCTCGCCGAGCTGCGCGAGCGCCTCGACGCCCTCGACCTGTCCCAGCCCTACCCGGGCGAGGACGCCGAGGGCCCGCGTGGCCGCGCGGGCTCGCCCAAGCAGCCGCACCTGCCGTACGGGTGGCTGGACTCGCGCGACCTGGACGAGGCGTTCGAGGCGAGGCTGCGCGAGGCGGAGCTGAGCGTCTCGGGCGGCTGACGCGCTTCTTTCGCGGCAGAGGCGGGCGTCGCTCGCCCGGTCGCGTTCACGCGCCCCCAGGGGGCGCTCCACTTCGGGAGGGATACGACCGGGCGCACGACGCCCGCCTCTACCGCTCGTGCACCAGCCTTCGTACCGCTCGCCCGACGTCCGCCGAGGTAGCGCGTCCTGCGGCGAGGCAGCGCGCGGTTCGCGCGCTACCTCGCCGCAGCGGGTCACGAGACGCGGGTGCCGTCGATCGTGAGCCACCACGACTCGTCGAAGAAGTCGGCGGCGTCGATGGTGCCGCGCTCCTGCGCCCAGTCGATGAGGAGCTGGCGGATCTCCTTCTGCTCGTCGTAGACCAGCGGCGCCGACGAGATGTGCGGGAACCCGCCGCCGCCCGAGCGGCGGTAGTTGTTGACCGCGACGACGACCTCGGCGTCCGCCGCCAGCGGTGTGCCGTCGGCGAGCGTGAGGTTCTCGATGCGCGAGCCGACCGGCTGCGACAGGTCGATCTCGTACTCGACGCCGGAGACGATGTCGAGGTTGTAGTCCGGGGTGCCGCCCGCACCGGTGTCGCGGTCGGGGTCGAAGGTGCCGCCGGCAAGGACGGCGGCGAAGTACCGGGCCGAGAACTCGAGGTAGTCCTGCACCTGGGCGCCCGTCATCGTCACCGCGTGCAGCGTGTTGTCGTAGATGTACAGCCCGGCGATGTCGCGGACGGTGACGTCGCCCGCGGGGAAGACGGCGGTGCGCGAGAACGGCGCCGCGATCGAGAGGACCGGCAGGTCGGCGTGCTCCGTGCCGGCCAGCGCCTCGGCGACGGTGTCGGTCTGGACCTGCTGGATGAAGTCGATGATCGCGGTGTCCTCGTAGCGGGACGTCACGGCGGACAGCTCGTCGGTCGACTGCGCGACGACCTGGTTCACGTACGCGACGGTCGTGGCGTGCTCGTCGGCGACGAGGTCGAGGATCTCCTGCGACTCGGGGTAGTCCTTGGTGCGGATCGCGGACGCCTCGGCGCCGGTCACGTCCCAGTGCCCGCGGACCTTGTCGAGCGAGAGGTCGACGCGCGAGACGGTGGAGCCCCAGCGGTACGGCTGCGTGAGCAGCACGTCCTCGCCGGTGACCTCGTTGGTCACCGTCTGCGACGGCGCGTCGCGGTGCGTGTGGCCCACGACCATGACGTCGATGCCCGGCACGGTGCGCGCGATGACGTCGGCGGGGTTCTCGGCGGGCGCGAGCGACTCGTCGTACGACGACCCGCCGATGCCGGCGTGCGACAGCACGACGACGACGTCGGCCCCGGCCGCGCGCACGCGCGGCACCCAGGTCTGCGCCGCCGTCACCATGTCCTGGAACTCGAGCACGCCCTCGACGTTGCCCTTGTCCCAGATCGCCGAGCCGGGCGTCGTCAGGCCGACGATGCCGACCGTCACGGGCTTGTGGCCCTTCACGTGCTTGCGCACCAGCGTGTACGGCTCGAGCGCGGGCTCGCCCGTGGCGGCGTCGAGCACGTTGGCGCCGAGCAGCGGGAAGTCCAGGTCGGACTCGTACGTGGCGAGCAGGTCGAGCCCGTAGTTGAACTCGTGGTTCCCGACGACCTGGGCGTCGTAGCCGATGGCGTCGTACGCCTTCGCGAGCGGGTGCTCGGCGCCGGTCTCGTGGACCGGCTCCTGCACCGCGTAGTAGTAGCTCAGGGGCGTGCCCTGGATCGCGTCGCCGTTGTCGACGACGAGCACGCTGTCCTCGCCCACCTCGGCGCGCACGTCGTCGACGACCGACGCGACCGAGGCGAGGCCGACGCTGTCCCCGGCGCGGTCGCTGTACGGCGCGTTGCTGAAGTAGTCCCAGCTCGCGACGCGCCCGTGCAGGTCGGTCGTCGCGAGCAGGGTGAGGTCGAGCGTGCGCGACGACGCCGGTGCGGGCGCCGCGGTCGCGAGCGAGGCGGGCACGGCGAGGCTGACGAGCAGCCCGGCCGCCACCGCCACGGTGGCGCGGTTCTTCACGGTGGTCCCTTCGCAGGATGACGAGTCGGGCAGGCTTGTCTGCCCGGCGTCACCCTAGGGGGCCGGTGTGAACGGGAGCGCACCTGGCGATGAACGCCGAGGTAGCGCGTTCTTCCGCGAGGTAGCGCGCTACCTCGCACAAGAACGCGCTACCTCGGCGGGAGGCGCGCTACCTCGTCAGGCGCGCAGCCACACCGTGGTGTCGGCGGGCAGGGCCCCGTCCACCGGACCGGAGGCGACGAGGACCTCGGCACCCTCCGGCAGCGCGACGGGCTCGCCGCCTAGGTTCGCCAGGACGGCGACGTCGCGGTTGCGGAACGCGACGACGTCGGGCGAGCCGGCGAACGCGTCCAGCCAGGCGAGGCCGCCGTGCCCGAGGCCCTCGGCGCGGCGCACCGCCAGCGCGGCCC
>JAPSLD010000186.1 GCA_031181105.1 Isoptericola sp.
ATCGGCCCGGCCGTGATGATCAGCAGGCCGAGGAGCCACGGGAGCAGGAAGACGAACGCCTCCTTGTTGTCCCGTCGCGCCGCCTGCCGTTCGCGCGGGTCCAGCGGGCGTCGACCTCTCTTGAGCTTCGAGAGCTCGGTGATCGCACTCATCCCGGCGACACCGCCCGCGCGCGGGACGGGCAGCCCGCTGCAGGGGCTGAGGGTCGGTTCACCATCTCCTGACCTCCCTTGGTCACGGTGACTGCGCGTCGGAGCGCAACTTTTGGGGCAACAGTTGACCACAGTATCGAACTCTCCCTAGTGTGGGAAGCGCCGTCCCACTTGCCGACGCCGACCGTCGCGAGCGCATCCGGGGACGCGCTGCTCGTACAGGGAGGTACGAATCCATGCACAGAGTGAACTTCAGGACCGCCGTCGTGACGGCCTCGGCGAGCCTCGCCGTCGTGGCCACGACCGCGGGCTGCGGCGTGAACCCGTCGGGAGCCGGTGCCGCCCCCTATGACCCCGACGAGGAGGTGACCATCACCTTCGCGTGGTGGGGTGGTGAGGAGCGCAACCAGATCACGAAGGAAGCGCTCAAGGGCTTCGAGGAGGAGCACCCGAACATCACGGTCGAGACGCAGAGCAGCGACTTCGGCAGCTACTGGGACATGCTCGCCACGCAGGTGGCGGGCGGCGACGCGCCCGACGTGATCACGATGGGTGGCTCGTACCCCAGCGAGTATGCCGGCCGCGGGGCGCTGCTGGACCTGGGCACGGTGTCCGACTACATCGACACGTCGAACCTGCCGACCGACACGCTCGAGATCGGCAACATCGACGGCAAGCAGTACACGCTCCCGGCGGGGATCAACGCGCTCGCGACGTTCGTGAACCCGGCAGTCTTCGAGGAGGCCGGGGTCGAGCTCCCCGACACGTCGACCTGGACCTGGGACGACTACGCCAAGGTTGCCGAGGAGCTGTCGAAGAACACGCCGGACGGGACGTACGGCACCGTGCCGTTCGCCAACGCCTCGCACCTCGACGCCTGGGCCCACCAGCACGGCGAGAGCCTGTACACCGAGGACGGCTCGGGCGTCGGGGCGAGCCCGGAGACGATCGCCTCCTGGTTCCAGCTCTGGCTGGACCTCCAGGAGAGCGGCGCCTCGCCGGGGGCGAGCCTGTTCGTGGAGGACTCGACCGCGGTGCCCGAGCAGTCCCTGTTCGGCACGGGCAAGGCCGGGATCATCTTCGCGTGGAGCGGGTTCCAGACCGACATGGTCGGCGACGACGTCCTTGAGGCGAACCTGCCCGGCGAGTCCGAGACCAGGGGCAACCGGGTCGGTGCGTCGATGGAGTACGCGATCTCCTCGAGCACCGAGCACCCCGAGGCCTCGGCGATGCTCCTCGACTACCTCGTCAACGACGAGCGGGTCGTCGACGCGATCGGGACCGACCGAGGGATCCCCGCGAACACGGAGCTCCGCGACCACCTCCGCGCGAACCTCACCCCCGCCCAGCAGCAGGAGGTCGACCTCCTCGACGACATCACCAGCTCCGACGCGGGGGCCCGCAAGGCGTCGCCGACCGGTGCGAGCGGCACCGGGGACGTCGTCGCCCGGCTGCTGCAGGACGTCCTCTTCGAGCGGACGACCCCGGACGACGCGGCGCAACAGCTCATCACCGAGGTCGAAGGCTCGCTGAAGTGACCGCTCCCGGCGTCGCCCTCGTCGGTGGCCATGGCTTCGCGTCCCGTCATCTCGAGCACCTTCGGGGCGCGGATCGCTCGGGCCGGGCCAGGCTGCTCGGTGTCGCGGACCCACGTCCGCCCGAGGGCGACGCCGGTGACACACCCTGGTTCTCCTCGCTCGATGCGCTGCTCGACGCGGGCGTCGAGCCCCAGGTGGTGGTGATCTCGACGCCGCCGCACACCCACGCGCCCCTCGCGCTACGGGCGATAGCGGCCGGCGCGGACGTCTACGTGGAGAAGCCCCCGGTCTCGTCATGGACCCAGTTCGTCGCCCTCGACCAGGCGGCTCGTGACGCCGGCCGCGTCGTGCAGGTCGGGTTCCAGAGCTTGGGTTCGCGCGCGATCGACGTGGTCGACCGCTGCATCCGGTCCGGAGAGATCGGCGAGGTGCTGGCCGTGGGCGCCGTCGGGACGTGGTCGCGCACCGTCCGCTACTTCGATCGGTCCGCGTGGGCGGGCAGGCGCGTCCTCGACGGCGTCGACGTGGTGGACGGCGTGGCGACCAACCCGCTCGCGCACGCCGTCGTCACGGCGCTGCGCCTCGCCGGGTGCCGGCGCGCGGAGGACGTGCTCGACGTCGACGCCGACCTGTACCACGCGCACGCGATCGACAGCGACGACACCTCGGTCGTCCGTGTACGCACCGCGAGCGGCCTCGCCGTCACCTGTGCCCTGACGCTGTGCGCGCCGGAACAGACCGCACCGGCCATCCGGGTGCACGGCACCCGCGGGACGATCGAGCTGAGCTACACCACCGACGAAGTCACGGTCGACGGCGTCGACGGGCGACGCACCGTCACCGCCGACCGCGCGAACCTGATCGACAACCTGCTCGCCCACCGGAGCACCGGCACCCCCCTCCTGAGCCCCCTGGCCGACTCCGGCGCCTTCATGCGCGTGCTCGAGGCCGTGCGCGTCGCCGACCCGCCCCGGCAGATCCCCCCTGAGGCGGTGACGTGGACCGGCACGGGGGCGGACCGCCGTCCCGTCGTGCACGACGTCGACGCGATCCTGTCGAGAGCGGTCACGGCACAGGCGACGCTCGCCGAGCTCGGCGTGCCCTGGGCGCGGAGGCGTCCGGCGCTCGACGTGCTCGACGTCGACGGCGTGCCCGTGGCCGAGGTCCGCGACGGCTCCGGCGTGGCGACGACGCTCTCCCCACGGCCCTACCTGCACCCGGTTCGCACCCTCGGCGGTGTGGTCGTGACCGATCACCTGCCCGCCGACCACGCGTGGCACCTCGGCGCCGGGCTGGCGATCCAGGACGTGGACGGCACGAACCACTGGGGAGGCCGCACCTTCACCGTGGAGGACCGCGCCTACGTCTGGCGGGATGACCACGGGCAGGTGCGTGTCGACCACCACGCGCGGGAGTCCGGGTCCGCCGACCAGGTGCTCACCTGGTGCGACCCGGCAGGCGCTCCCCTGCTGACCGAGCACCGCCGGTGGCAGGCGTCGTCCGCGCCCGACGGCTGGTGGCTGGACCTCCGGACCGAGCTGCGCAGCGCCACGGGCTCCCCCGTCTCGCTGGGCGGCCCGGGCAGCAACGGCCGGTCCGGGGGTGGCTACGGCGGCTTCTTCTGGCGGCTCGCGCCCTGCACCGACGCCCACGTGCGCACCGCGCACGACGTCGGCGAGCAGGCGGTGCACGGCACCACGTCCTCGTGGCTCGCGTGGACCGCCGAGTTCGCCTCGGGGACCGCCACGCTCGTCTTCGTCGCCGCGCACGACGACGACACGGACCCGTGGTTCGTCCGCTCCGCCGGATACCCCGGGGTCGGGCTGGCGCTCGCGTGGGACCACCGCACCACCGCGCCCGTGGACACGTGCCTGCGGCGCCGCGTCCGCGTGCTCGTCGCCGACGGCGTCCTCGACGACGACCGCGTCGGGGGGCTCGCCGCCGACGCCTTCGCGGGCGACCTCGCGCCTGCACCGCTCACCGCCCGTCACGCCTGAAGGACACCGACTTGCACCCGTCGCACCACATCGACCGACGCGCCCTCGTGCGCCGGCACAACGTCGTCCAGTCGACCCTGGACCCGCGCAGCCCCGTGACGGTCGGGAACGGCGAGTTCGCCGTCACCGTCGACCTCACCGGGCTGCAGTCCATGCCTGGCGAGTACCCGGTGCACAAGCGCGGTCACGAGCCCGACCGGGAGACCCCGGGGACCCTCCTGGGCACGCAGTCGCAGTGGGCCTGGCACTCGATCCCGGGCGACCGGGAGCACACGTTGGACGAGACCACCGCCTGGTACGAGGTCGGCGACCGGCTGGTTCCGTACCTGGAGGAACGCCGGCCGGGAGCCCCGGGGTACGAGGCCACCCGGTGGTTCCGGGCCAACCCGCACCGCCTGGACCTCGGCCGCATCGGGTTCGTCGCCACCGACGGCGTCGACGGCGACGGCCTCGTCGCGCTGCGCCCGAGCGACCTCGCGGACACCCGGCAGGTGCTCGACCTCTGGACGGGGACGGTGGACAGCTCCTTCTCCCATCGGGACGTGCCCGTCCGCGTGCGGACGGCTGTCCATCCCACCCGGGACCGGGTCGGCGTCACCGTCCGCTCCGCCCGCGCCGCCGGCCTCGCCATCGCCGTCGACTTCCCGTACGGCTCGTCGGACTGGCACAACGCGGCCGACTGGGACTCGTCCGACGCCCACACGACGAGCGTCACCCCTGTGGCCGGCGGGTGGCTCGTGGAGCGTCGGCTCGACGACTCCGCCTACCGCGTGCACGTCGTCGTCACCGGCGCCGAGCTCGCGCAGGTCGGGGCGCACCGCCTGGTTCTGCGGCCCACGGCGGACGTCGTGGACGCGGCCGTGGAGTTCACCACGGACGGGCGGGGCGACATGGTGCTCCTGCCCACCCGTGCAGGGCACGAGAGCACCGCGGCGCGGGCCGGCGACGCGCAGGAGGTGTTCGGAGCGGCGTCGGAGCACTGGCGACGCTTCTGGGAGTCCGGCGCTGCCGTCCAGCTCGCGGGGACCGC
>JAPSLD010000187.1 GCA_031181105.1 Isoptericola sp.
TGCTCGTGCAGCCCGAGGTCGACGCCTCGGAGCGGCAGTCGTCGGCCGGCCTGGTGATCCCCGCCACGGCCGCCGGGCCGAAGCGCCTCGCGTGGGCCGTCGTCGTGGCCAAGGGCGAGCACGTCCGGCAGGTCGCCGTCGGCGACCGGGTGCTGTTCGACCCGGAGGACCGCGCCGAAGTCGACCTCGGCGGCACCGACTACGTGCTGCTGCGCGAGCGCGACGTGCACGGCGTCGCCGAGGCGGAGGAGGACGCCCAGGCCACGGGCCTCTACCTTTGAGCCCATGACCGGCGACGAGGCCCTCCCGAGCGGCGACCCGACCGACCTGCTGGCGCTCGACGCCGGGCTCGGCGAGTCCGAGCGCGCCACGCGCGACCGCGTCCGGGCGCTCATGGACGAGCACGTGCGCCCGCACGTCGCCCGGTGGTTCGCCGACGCCGTCTTCCCGCGCGAGCTCGTCCCCGTGCTGGGCGAGGCCGGCCTGCTGGGCATGCACCTGCAGGGCTACGGGTGCGCCGGGCGGTCCGCCGTCGAGTACGGGCTCGCGATGGCCGAGGTCGAGGCGGCCGACTCGGGCATCCGCACGTTCGTCTCGGTCCAGGGCTCGCTGGCCATGTCGGCGATCGCGAAGCACGGCTCCGAGGCGCAGAAGCAGCGCTGGCTGCCTCGCCTGGCGACCGGGGAGGCGATCGGCTGCTTCGCCCTCACCGAGCCCTCGGCGGGCTCGGACCCGGCCGCGATGCGCACCCGCGCCGTGCGGGACGGCGACACGTGGGTGCTCGACGGCGCCAAGCGGTGGATCGGCCTCGCCTCGATCGCCGACGTCGCGGTCGTGTGGGCCAAGGTCGACGAGGCCGACGACGCCGACCAGGCCGACCAGGCCGACCAGGCCGACCATGCCGACAAGGGCGACGGCGGGCGCGAGCGCGTGCGCGGGTTCCTCGTCCCGACGTCGACGCCGGGCTTCCGCGCGACGCCGATCGAGCCCAAGCTCTCTCTGCGCGCGTCGGTCCAGTGCGACGTCGCGCTCGACGGCGTGCGGGTGCCCGCCGACGCGATCGTGCCGCACCATCCCGGCCTGCGCGGGCCGTTCGCGTGCCTCGACGAGGCCCGGTACGGCATCGTCTGGGGCGCGGCCGGCGCGGCGCGCGACTGCCTCGAGGTGGCGCTGGCCCACGCCGGGCGGCGCGAGCAGTTCGGCCGCCCGCTCGCGGCGTTCCAGCTGACGCAGGCGAAGCTCGTGGAGATGGCGCTGGAGGTCGGGCGCGCCCGGCTCCTCGCGCTGCACCTGGGCCGGCTCAAGGACGCCGGGAGGCTCGAGCCGCACCAGGTCTCGTTCGGCAAGCTGAGCAACGTGCGCGCCGCCCTCGGCGTCGCGCGCACCGCGCGCACGATCCTCGGCGGCGACGGCGTGACGCTCGAGCACTCCCCGCTGCGCCACGCCCTCAACCTCGAGTCGGTCCGCACCTACGAGGGCACGGACGAGGTCCACACCTTGGTGCTGGGCAGGCACCTCACGGGCCACCAGGCCTTCCGGTGACCTGTCGCGCAGGTCACAGGCCTGCGGCGCCGATCGGGTTTCCGGACGGCTGCGGCCGGCTGGTAGTGTTGCTCTCCGTTGCGCGCCATTAGCTCAATTGGCAGAGCAGCTGACTCTTAATCAGCGGGTTCGGGGTTCGAGTCCCTGATGGCGCACCAGCACGAGGTCCTCGCCGGGCCATCCTCCCGGCCGGGGACCTCGTCGCGATCGGGCGTCGTCGCCCGGCGCGCCATTAGCTCAATTGGCAGAGCAGCTGACTCTTAATCAGCGGGTTCGGGGTTCGAGTCCCTGATGGCGCACAGCGAGCCCTCGTCCGGTGAACCGGCGAGGGCTTCGTCGTTCCCGGAGAATGGCCCGATGATCTCCACCGAGCTCGCCACGAAGCTTCGCGACGCCGGCCTGGTCTGGAACCCGGCCGACGGCGACCAGTTCCGCATCGAGGCGCCCGAGCTCGCGGGTGACGTCTTCACCGTGAGCACGATGACGATCGAGGCGCACGACTTCCCGACCGGCACGATCCTCGGCTTCAACGGCACGACCGAGTGGGCCCTCGACTCGATCGCGATCGAGGACGCGCTCTGGCTGCCGCGCGAGGACCAGCTGCGCACGCTCCTGCGCTCGACCTTCCGCGCCCTGCGCCGCACCGGCGACGGCGACGGGTACGAGGTGGAGGTCGAGCTCCTGGGCGAGCCCCGGGTGTTCGCCGACCCCGAGCCCGCCGAGGCCTACGGCCGGGCGTTGCTCGCGCTCATCGAGCTCGCCCACCGCTGACCGGGCGGACGTCGTCCAGCGTTCGCCACGACGTCGCCTCCTGCACCTCTACCGTTCACCGGACGTCGGCACCGTTGCTCCGGGCGCCCGGCGGGCGCCCGTCATCGACGACGACGGAAGGACGACCATGCGTCCAGCAGGACGGGGTACGGGCGGAGCGCGCGGCGGCGCGGCGTGGGCGGCGGGGCTGACCGCGGCGGCGCTCGCCGCGGCCGGGATCCTCGCCGCGGCGCCGGCCACGGCCGCGCCCGGGGGGCCCGAGCGGCCGGACAAGGGCGGCGACGTCGCGGGCCCGGCGCTCGTGCCCGACGACGGCGCCTACCTCGAGGGGACGGTCGCCGTCGCGGCGACCCCCGTCACGGCGGACGACTCGGTCACCGACCTGACGGTCGACGGCACCGCGATCCCCGGAGCGACGACGACCGTGGGCACCTCGACGCTGTCGTACACGGTCGGCAGCAACTCCACCGAGGCGCGCTACGGCAACTACGTCGTGATCAACGGCGAGCACCGCATCGACCTGCCCGACGCGGTGGACGAGCGCGTCCACCTCGAGGTGCCGAACGAGCACCTGCGCGCCGGCGAGAACGTCGTCGACGTCCACGCGGGCACCTTCACCACGTCGTGCGGCGAGAACCACGACGACTTCGTGCTCTCCGAGCTCGGCCTCACCCTGCTGGGCGAGATCGCCGACGGCGAGGACAACGACATCAGCTACGCGTTCGGCGACGGCAGTTGCGGCTCCAACACGTCGCTGCTCACGCACGCGCGGCTGAGCTTCTTCGTCCAGGACGACCCGCGCCGCACGACCGGCCTGGCCGCGGAGCTCGACACGACGACGCTGGCCGCGGGCGAGCACACCATCGAGGCGCGCACGGCCGCCGGTGGCGTCACCACCCGCACCGTCACGGTGAACAACGCCCCGGCCGGCGCCCCCGCCGTGCAGCCCGCGGACGGCACGCTCGCCAACGGGACGGTGCCGGTCGTCGCCGCCCGACCCGCCGGCGAGGCGGGCGGGGTCAGCACGCTCACGGTCGACGGCGAGGCGCCGCCGGCGCGCGAGACGCTCGGCACGGCCGTCGCGACGCTCAGCTTCGACGTCGGCTCGAACTCGATCGACGACGCGTACCACAGCCACCTGCTGGTCAACGGCGCGCGTGTGGAGATCGGCGGCGACTGGGCGGAGGAGCGCGCCGAGATCGCGATCCCCGGCCGGCTGCTCACGCCGGGCGAGAACACGATCACGATCGTCTCGGGCGACCACCAGTCGTCCTGCGGCGTCAACCGCGACGACTTCGTGATCTCGAACGTCGAGCTTTCCCTCGACGGCGCGACGGTCATGGGCCACGACGTCGCGGCCACGTACCCGTTCGGCGACGGCAGCTGCGCGCCGCGCGACTCCCTGCTGCTCGAGGCCGAGACGCGCTGGACCGTCGAGGCCGACGGCGTGACGACGGTGCCGGCGCTCGGCACGGGCGACGCCGTCCTCGCGTTCGGCATCGGGTCCAACTCGATGGAGGCCCGGTACCACAGCTACCTCCTCGTCAACGGCCGCCGCGTCGCCATGGACGACCGCGACTACGTCAGCGAGCGCGTCGAAGTCGTCGTGCCGAACGAGTACCTGAGCCCGGGCGCGAACCGCGTCGAGGTCGTCACCGGGACGCTCCCCGGCTCGTCGTGCGGCGACAACCGCGACGACTACGCGCTGTCCGCGTTCGAGCTCACGCCCGCGGCCGGCACCGCGCGCCTGGTCAGCCCGCCCACCACGTACAACATGGGCGACGGCAACTGCGGCTCGAGCGTCAACCCCGTCACCGAGGTCGACCTGACGTTCGTCGTCGACGCGGAGGCGCGCGGTCTTCGCGTGGACCTCGACACGACGCGACTGGCCGACGGCGACCACGAGATCGCCGCGACGTCGACGACCGGCGAGACCGCGACGCGGCTGCTGCGCACCGACAACACCGGCCCGCAGGTCGCCTCGAGCACGCCCGCCGCGGGCGGGACACTCACCTCGAGCGTGCCGCTCGCGCTGGAGGTCACGGACGCCACCGGCGTGACCGGCGCGCCCGAGGTGACGCTCGACGGCGAGCCCGTCGCCGAGGGCGACCCCGTCGGGCCGGGCCTCGGCGCCGGGGAGCACACGCTCGCCGTGAGCGCGGTCGACGGGCTCGGCAACGCGAGCACGCACGAGATCGTGTTCACCTCGGCCGGCATCCCCGACGTCCCGGCCGACCTCGCGCCCGGGCACGGCAGCACCGGCGTCGAGACGTCCGTGACGCTCTCGGCGCGCGTCGCGGAGCCCGACGGCGGCGAGGTCACCGCGACCTTCTCGGCGGCCGAGGTGGTCACGCCGCAGCGCGGCTTCCAGGGCACCGCGACCGAGGTGCCCACCACGCT
>JAPSLD010000188.1 GCA_031181105.1 Isoptericola sp.
TCCTGCCCGCCGACCGCGTAGAGCGGTCGGAAGACGAGGATCTTCCGGTGCTGGCGGCGCTCGAGCACCGACTCGAGCCCCGCGCACAGGGCGAGCGCGGACTTGCCCGTCCCGGCGCGGCCACCGAGCGAGACGATCCCGACCTCCTCGTCGAGCAGGAGGTCGATCGCGATCCGCTGCTCGGCCGAGCGCCCGTGGACACCGAAGACGTCCTGGTCGCCGCGGACGAGGCGGATCTTCTTGTCGGCGGTCACGCGGCCGAGGGCCGAGCCGCGCGGCGAGTGGATCACGAGTCCCGTGTGGCACAGCAGGGGCGCCGCGGCGTCGAGCACCATCGGGTCCAGCGCGGTGAGCTCGAGGTCCTCGTGCTCGTACAGGCTGCCCATCTGCTCGTCCGCCACGTCGATCTCGCGCATGCCCGTCCAGCCCGAGTCGACGGCGAGCTCGTGCCGGTACTCCTCCGCCTTGAGGCCGACCGCGGACGCCTTGACCCGCATGGGCAGGTCCTTGGACACGACGGTGACCGCCCTGCCCTCGGCGGCCAGGTTGGCCGCGACGGACAGGATCCGGGTGTCGTTGTCGCCCAGCCGGAACCCGGCCGGCAGCACCTGGGGGTCGGTGTGGTTGAGCTCGACGCGCAGCGTGCCGCCCTGGTCGCCCACCGGGAGGGGGGCGTCCAGGCGGCCGTGCTTGACCCGCAGGTCGTCGAGCGCCCGGAGCGCGCTGCGGGCGAAGTACCCGAGCTCCGCGTGGTGGCGCTTGGCCTCGAGCTCGGTGATGACCACGACGGGCAGGACGACGTCGTGCTCCGCGAAGCGGTAGATCGCCCGCGGGTCCGACAGCAGGACCGACGTGTCGACGACGAACGTCCGACGGGTCTCAGGGGTGGGTGCGGTGTGGGCCACGGAGTGCTCCCTCCGGCGCCTCGGCGCCGTCGCCGTCCTGGTGCCGGACGGCGGACCTCGCGAGGTCGCTCCGGGCAGGGCGGGCTGGTGGGTGGGGCGGGCGACCGGCCGTGCGCACGACGCCGCGCCGCAGAGCCGGGGCCGGCCCTCCCGCACGGAGCGAACACTCCATCGGCTGGCCTCCCGAGAGACGGCTGGGTGCCGTCCTGGCGTCAAACTACGGCCCTGTGATTCGTCTCACCACCCCTGCGCGCGGCGGGTCGCAGATCGTCATCAAGAGTTCACCCGGACGCCGCGGTGTGCGTCGGGCGGGCCCCGCCGTGCAGCATGGATCCATGACGCCATCGGCCACGCACGTCGTGCTCCTGCGCGGGGTCAACCTCGGCCCTCACGGACGCGTCTCCGCCGACGACCTGCGCGCCGCCGCCGCCGACGCTGGCCTCGCGGACGCGCGCACCTACGCGACGAGCGGCAACCTCGTCGCGACCGCCCCGGCGGGCATGCGCGCGGCGGACGTCGCGACCAAGGTCACGGGCGCTCTGGAGGAGCGTCTCGGCACGGAGATCCCCGCGGTCGCGCTCGACGCGGGCCGGTTCGCCGCCGTCGCCGCGGCCAACCCCTTCCCGGCCGCGGCGCAGGACGACCCGGCCCGGCTCCAGGTGCACGTCGGACCGCGGGCGGTCGACGCGGCGGGGATCGCGCGCCTCGACCTGGCCAACCCCGGCCGCGAGCTGCTCGCCGTCGCCGAGGGCGTCCTGTTCGTCCACTACCGCGACGGGATCGGGCGCTCCAGGCTCTCGTCGTCGGCGCTCGACGCGGCGGCGGGCACCTGGACCACCGGCCGGAACTGGAACACCGTGCGACGCCTGCTGGCGATGACCAGGACCTGACCGCCCGGGCGCCGACCGGCGCAGGGCCGGTACTCTGGACCCCGGTGAGCCGGGAAGTCTGGTCGGCGACGCCGGCTGCGACGCCGGCCGGAACCCCGCCCCGACCATGACAGGAGCATGCCCTGAGCACCGACGTCGCCTCCCCGTCCTTCGGCACCCGCCTGAGCCGCTTCGTCTCCCGCGAGACGACCGGCGGTGCGCTCCTCATCGGCGCCGCCGCGCTGGCGCTGATCCTCGCGAACTCTCCGTGGCGCGACGGCTACCTGACCCTCGCCGAGACCGTCTTCGGCCCCGGTTACATCGGCCCCGTCCACATCCACCTGGACCTGCCGCTCGCGGCATGGGCGGCGGACGGCCTGCTCGCGATCTTCTTCTTCGTCGTCGGGCTCGAGCTCAAGCACGAGTTCGTCGCCGGCAGCCTGCGGAGCCCGCGCGAGGCGGGCGTCCCGATGATCGCGGCGGTCGGCGGCATGGCCGTGCCGGCGCTGGTCTACGTCGCCCTGGTCACGGTGCTCGGCGACCCCAGTGCGCTGCACGGCTGGGCGATCCCCACGGCGACCGACATCGCGTTCGCCCTCGCCGTCCTCGCCGTCTTCGGCAAGGGCCTGCCGGCGGCCATCCGCACCTTCCTGCTCACGCTCGCCGTCGTGGACGACCTCCTCGCGATCATCGTGATCGCGGTCTTCTACACCAGCGAGCTGCACTTCGGCTTCCTCGGCCTCGCGCTCGTGTTCGTCGCGCTGTTCGGCTGGCACGTGCGGTCGCGCTCGCCCCGCTGGTGGGTGCTCGTGCCGCTCTTCGCGCTCGCCTGGACGTTCATGCACGCCTCGGGCGTGCACGCGACGGTCGCCGGCGTGCTGATGGGCTTCACCGTCGCCGCGCGCGCCGTGCACGGCGAGCGCGAGGCGCGCACCCACCACTACGAGCACAAGGTCAAGCCCTGGTCCCAGGGGCTCGCGCTGCCGCTGTTCGCGTTCTTCGCGGCAGGCGTGGACATCCGCGACGGCGGCGGCCCCGCGGAGATCCTCGGCCAGCCGGTGGTCCCGGCGATCATGGCGGGCCTCGTGCTCGGCAAGGTGCTCGGCGTGCTGGGGACGACGTGGATCGTCACGCGCGTCACCGGCCTGCGGCTGGCGCAGGGCATCGGCGTGCGCGACCTGCTGCCCGTCGCCTTCCTCGCCGGCATCGGGTTCACGGTGTCGCTCCTGATCTCGGAGCTGTCGTTCGGGCACGGGTCGGAGCACACGCTGGGCGCCAAGTCGGCGATCCTCGCCGCGTCCGTCATCGCCGCGGTCCTAGGGGCCGCCACCCTGCGGTGGGACGCACGCAAGGCCCGTACCGCCGACATGAACGAGGACGGCGTGCTCGACGAGGTCACCGAGTTCATCGGCGACGAGAAGTACCGCAGCCAGCACTGACCCTGCGCCACGACCCCGGTTGTGAGCGGACTTCTGGCCCGTCTCCGCGTGCGGAGGCGGGCCAGAAGTCCGCTCACAACCTTCGTCGCGCGGTCAGGCCGAGGAGGCGGTCGCGCTGCAGCTCGACCTGACGCTCGAGGGCGTCGACCACCGCGGCGACGGCCGGGCGCCGCCACGACTCCGGGTGCACCAGCGCGCGGTACGGCAGCCGGTCGCGCACGACGTCGGGCAGCAGGCGCACGAGGTCGGGGTGCCGGTCGGCGGCGAGGCACGGGACGAAGCCGATCCCCGCACCCGCCCGCGTGGCCTCCACGTGGACGAACACGTTGGTCGACGTCATCGCGTCGCGGATGCCCGGGACCAGCCGGCGGGGCGTGTCCAGGTCGTCCACCTGGAGCATCGAGTCGATGAAGTGGACGAGCCCGTGCCGCGCGAGGTCCTCGACCGACGCCGGCTCCCCGTGCCGCGCCAGGTACTCGCGCGACGCGTACATGCCGAGCTCGAACTCGCCGAGGGGCACCACCTTCGCGCGCGGGGCCGGCGCGTCGCCCACGACCACCTCGACGTCGACCCCGGACCGGTGCTGCATCGGCCGCCGCGTGACCGTGATGACCTCGACGGCGAGGTCGGGGTGGGCCGCGCGCAGCTCCACCACCGCGGGCGGGACCACGTAGGCGCTGAACGCGTCGGTCGCCGTCATGCGGACCACGCCCGCGACCGGGTCGGCCGCCCCGTCGCCGGCGGAGAGCCGGTCGACGGCGGCGGCCACCGCCTCGGCGGCGCGCGTCGCCCGCTCGCCGAGCGCCGTCAGGACCCAGCCGTCCGCCCCGCGCACGAGCACCCGGTCGCCCAGCGCGCGCTCGAGGGCCTGGATGTTCCGCGCGACCGTCGTGTGGTTCACCCCGAGCTCGTCGGCCGCGGCGGTGAAGCGCCCGGTGCGCGCGACCGCCAGGAGCACGAGCAGGTGGTCCGGGGAGGGGGGCGCCGGCGTCATGGCAGCACGGTACCCGTGCAGATCTGCACATCGGGTGTGCCGCCGTGAGCGTTGCGTGCACACCGGGGCCCTGCCAAGATCCGTGCGTCAGTGTGGCGCACGCCACGGTGTCGACGAGGACACGAAGGAAGGACCCATGACATCGACCCGGCCCCCGGCGGCCTCCCCGGACACCCCGACGTCGACCCGCAACCCGTTCACCCGGGCGATGCGGCCGCTCAACACGCTCGTCGAGCGCTTCATCCCGAGCGCCCTGGTGTTCGCCATCCTGCTGACCGCGGTGGTGGCCGTCCTGGCGCTCACGCTGACCGACGCCGCCCCCGTCGACGTGCTCGTCGGCTGGGGCGACGGGCTCGCCGGGCTGCTCGCGTTCATGACGCAGATGGCGCTCATCCTGCTCCTGGGGCACATGCTGGCCAACACCCGGCCGGTGCGGCGCCTGCTCGCGCGGCTCGGCTCGGTGCCGCGCTCGCCGGTCCAGGCGTACGTGTTCGTGTTCGCCGTCG
>JAPSLD010000189.1 GCA_031181105.1 Isoptericola sp.
GCCTCCTCGATGAGCTCGGTGAAGTCCTGCAGCGAGCCGTACTGCGACGCGACGGCGGTGTAGTCCGCGACGTCGTACCCGCCGTCGCGCAGCGGCGACGGGAAGAACGGCGGCAGCCACAGCGCGTCGATGCCGAGCCACTGCAGGTAGTCGAGGCGCTCGATGATGCCGCGCAGGTCGCCGCTGCCCGTGCCGTCGGAGTCGGAGAACGACCGGACCATCACCTCGTAGAAGACGGCCTTCTTGTACCAGTCGGGGTCGTCCGACAGCCCGGGGCGGTCGAGCGTCGGCGGCTCCGGCTGGCGGCGCGGCGGCAGCGCCTGGACCGGGATCGGGCGGGTCGTGGGGCGCGGGACGCCGATCGGCTCGGCGCTCATGCGAGGCCCACCCGCAGGACGTGGGCGACCTGCACCCGCGGGTCGAGCCGGACGTAGGGGTGGGCGCCCCACCGGTACGTCTCGCCGGAGAGCACGTCCTCGGCGACGAAGAACGGCTGGTCCTCGACGCCGTCGGGCCGGGTCAGCCCGAGCTCCTCCAGGTCGAGCAGGAGCGTGGACTCCTGGGTGCCCCACGGGTCGAGGTTGACCACGACGAGCACGACGTCGTCCTGCGTCGCCCCGGGCAGGCCCACGCCCGGCAGGTGCTCGGCGCGCACGCGCCGCGAGAAGGCGACCACCTGGTCGTTCGTCGTCTCGTGCACCGTGAGGTTGCGCAGCTGCTGCAGCGCCGGGTGCGCGCGCCGGATCTCGTTGAGCCGGCGCAGGAGCGTCGAGATGCCGATGATCTCGGCCTGCGACCAGTCGCGCGGCTTGTACTCGTACTTCTCGTTGTCGATCTGCTCCTCGACGCCCGGGCGCGGCACGTTCTCCACGAGCTCGTAGCCCGAGTAGACGCCCCAGGTCGGGCTGCCGCAGGCGGCCAGGACCGCCCGGACCGCGAAGCCCGCCACCCCGCCGTGCTGCAGGTACGGCGGGAGGATGTCGTGCGTCGTCGGCCAGAACGACGGGCGCATGACCGAGCCCAGCGGCCCGGACACCTCCTCGAGGTACTCCTCGATCTCCTCCTTGGTGTTGCGCCAGGTGAAGTACGTGTACGACTGGTGGAAGCCGATCCGGGCGAGCGTGGCCATCATCGCCGGCTTGGTGAACGCCTCGGACAGGAAGATGACCTCCGGGTTCGTCGCGTGCACCTCGGCCAGCAGCCACTCCCAGAAGTCGAGCGGCTTGGTGTGCGGGTTGTCCACCCGGAAGAGGGTCACGCCGCGGTCGATCCACACCCGCACGATCCGCAAGATCTCGGCGTAGATGCCGCGCGGGTCCCGGTCGAAGTTGAGCGGGTAGATGTCCTGGTACTTCTTCGGCGGGTTCTCCGCGTACGCGATCGAGCCGTCGGCGCGCACCGTGAACCACTCGGGGTGCTCGGTCACCCAGGGGTGGTCGGGCGAGCACTGCAGGGCGAGGTCGAGCGCGACCTCCAGGCCGTGGTCGCGCGCGGCGGCGACGAACGCCTTGAAGTCCTCCTCGGTGCCCAGCTCGGGGTGGATCGCGTCGTGCCCGCCGTCGGGCGACCCGATGGCGTACGGGCTGCCGGGGTCGCCGGGCTGCGGCGTCAGCGTGTTGTTGCGGCCCTTGCGGAAGGTCGTGCCGATCGGGTGCACCGGGGTCAGGTAGACGACGTCGAAGCCCATGCCCGCGATGGCGGAGAGGCGCTTGGCCGCCGTCCGGAACGTGCCCGACCGCCAGGTGCCGTCGGGCTCGTGGACCGCGCCCTCCGACCGAGGGAACATCTCGTACCAGCTCGCGGCGAGCGCCAGCGTGCGGTGCACCCGCAGGGGGTAGCGGGCGCTGGGCGTCATGTGCTCGCGCAGCGGCACCCGCCGCAGCGCGTCCTTGACGACGGCCGTCGTCGCCATGGCGAGCCGTGCCTCGGGCGGTCGCGAGGTGTCGGCGAGCTCGCGGGCGACGCCGGCGAGGAGCTGGGCGTCCGCCGGCGTGCGCCGCCGCTGCAGCTTCGTGGCCGTGATGCGCTCGAACAGCAGCGAGCCCTCGGCGAGCATCAGCTCGACGTCCTGCCCGGCCTCGGCCTTGATGACCGCGTCGTGGGCCCACGTGGCGTACGGGTCCGACCACGCCTCGACGCGGAAGCTCCAGTCACCCTCGGCGTCGGGCTGGAGGAAGCCGCGGAAGCGGTCGAGGCCAGGCGCGACGTCCGTCATGGGGGACCAGGAGTGCACCTTGCCGTCCGGGCCGAACAGCACCGCGGTCGCGTTCACGGCGTCGTGCCCCTCCCGGAACACGGTCGCCTCGACGGGGACCACCTCGCCGACGGAGGCCTTGGCGGGCCAGCGGCCACCCTCGACGACGGGCGAGAGCTCGAGCACGGGGATGCGCCCGATGGGCACGTGCGGTGTGGGTTGGGGCGTCGTCACGGCACCCACGCTAACCAGCGCCCCGGCACCGCGCTCGACAACATGCCGGGTCGTCGCTCCGCGCGCCGGACGGCCCGCGGCGCGGTAGGTTGCGCCTCCGCCGGTCGCCCCCCTGCACGTCGCCCCGCACGTCGCCCTGCACGTCGCCGGGCACGGTGCGTGATCAGCGCGGGCCCAGGAACACCTCGACGCTCAGCGCCTCGATCGTGCGGGGGCGCGCGGTGGCCTCGTCCTGGGGCCCCGCCGGCGTGTCCCACGTCGAGCTCCACACCAGCTCCCACTCGCCGGCGCCGTCGAGCGGCTGCGGCAGGTGCACCTCGACGTCGTCGAGCCCGCCGTTGAGCACGAGCAGCACGTCGGCCTCGTCGTCGCCCGGGCCGGGGCGCAGCATCTGGATCACGCGCCGCCCGGCGACGCTCCACGCGTCGTGGTCCATGGGGGCACCGGCGGCGTCGTACCAGAGCAGGTCGACGCGGTCCTCGCCCGGACGCGGCTTGCCGAGGAAGAACGACTCCGCGCGCAGCGCGGCGTGCCGCCGTCGCAGGCCCACCAGGAACCGCGTCGTCTCGAGCAGGTGGCGCCCGGCGTCGTCGAGGTCCCAGTCGAGCCAGGAGATCTCGTTGTCCTGCGCGTAGGCGTTGTTGTTGCCGCGCTGCGAGCGGCCGAGCTCGTCGCCCGCCGTCAGCATGGGCGTGCCGGCGGCCAGCAGGAGCATCGCGAGCAGGTTGCGCTGCGAGCGGCGCCGCAGCGGCACGACGGCGGACCACGGCTCGGTCGACTCGTCGTCGCCGCTGGGGGCGTGGCCCTCGACGCCGTGGTTCCAGGACAGGTTGTGGCCGTGCCCGTCGCGGTTGTCCTCGCCGTTGGCCCAGTTGTGCTTGTGGTCGTACGCGACGAGGTCGGCGAGCGTGAAGCCGTCGTGCGCGGTCACGTAGTTGACCGACGCCACGGGCCCGCGCACGAGCGGCGGGTCCGAGTGCCCGAACAGGTCCGCCGACCCGGCCAGCCGCGTGGCGAGCTCGCGCATGCCGTGCATCGCCTGCCCGCGGGACCCCTGCCGCGGTGCGTCGAGCCAGAAGCCGCGCACGGCGTCGCGGAACCTGTCGTTCCACTCCGCCATGGGCGGCGGGAACTGGCCGGTGCGCCAGCCGCGCGGGCCGACGTCCCACGGCTCGGCGACGAGCTTGAGCCCCGAGAGCACGGGATCGGTCTGCAGGCCGACGAGGAACGGGTGGTCCGGGTCGAACCCGTAGGCGCCGCGGCCGAGCGTCACGGCGAGGTCGAACCGGAAGCCGTCGACGCCGACGACGTCGGCCCAGTAGCGCAGCGAGTCGAGCGCCAGCTGCACCACGCGCACCCGGCGGAAGTCGAGCGTGTTGCCGGTGCCGGTGACGTCCGCGAGCCGGGCCGGGGTTGCGCCGTCGTGCAGGTAGTACAGGGCGTTGTCGAGACCGCGCCAGGACAGGTGCAGCGAGTCCTGGCCGCCCTCGCACGTGTGGTTGTAGACGACGTCGAGGATCACCTCGATGCCGGCCTCGTGCAGCAGGTGGACCATGCCGCGCACCTCGTCGAGCACCGCGGCGGGACCCCGCTCGCGGGCGCCCTTGGTCGCGTAGGCGGCGTGCGGCGCGAAGAACCCGAGCGTCTGGTAGCCCCAGTAGTTGGTCAGGTCCTGCGCCACGAGGCGCGGCTCGCTCACCGACGCGTGGATCGGCAGGAGCTCGAGGGTCGTGACGCCGAGGTCCTTGAGGTGCGCGATCGTCGCGGGGTGCGCCACGCCGGCGTACGTGCCGCGCAGCTGCTCGGGCACGTCCGGGTTGCGCTGCGTCAGCCCGCGCACGTGCGCCTCGTAGACGACCGTGTCGGACCAGGGCACGCGCGGGCGCGTCATCGCCGGGGCCGGGGGCAGGTCCGGCATGACGACGGAGTGCGGCACGTGCGCGACCGAGTCGGTCGGGTCGGGCTCGCCGTACGGGTCGGCGAGCCACCAGCGGCCGTCCGGGGTGGCGGGGTCGTCACCGCGCGGGCGGCCGGGGGAGCCGAGCGTCTCGGGACCGTACGAGACCTCGCCCACCAGGCCGCGCGCGTACGGGTCGACGAGCAGCTTGGCCGGGTTGTGGCGGTGCCCCGCCGCGGGGTCCCACGGACCGTGCGTGCGGAAGCCGTACCGCTGGCCGGGCGCGACGTCGGGCACGTGGGCGTGCCACACGCCGTACGTCGGCCCGTCGAGCGCGACGCGGCGCTCGCGGTAGCGCGCCGGGTCGCGCTCGTCGC
>JAPSLD010000190.1 GCA_031181105.1 Isoptericola sp.
CGCCGTCGTCCTCGCGCTCGTCGGCCGGCGTGTCCTGTCGGCGCTGCGCGACGTCGAGCCGCGGTCCGACCCCGACACCGTCGCCGCCGGCGCCGCGGTCTCCGAGCGGACCGCGCCGGCCGTGACGGTCGACGAGCTCCAGGACGCCGTCACGCTCGCGCTGCGGCGACTGGACCGGGCCGCCACGCCGCACGACGCCGTCGTCGCCGCCTGGGTCTCCCTCGAGGAGGCCGCCGCGCGGCACGGCACCCGGCGCGACCCGGCGCAGACGCCCACCGAGTTCACCGTCGAGCTGCTGCACGACACCCCGGCCCCGCCGGGCCCCGTCGCGACCCTGCGTCGGCTCTACCACCACGCGCGCTTCACCGACCGGCCCGTCGCCGGCGACCAGGTCGGCACCGCCCGGGACGCGCTGGAACGCATCGCCCGGGCCCTGCAGGACCACCCCACCGCCCCGCACGCAGGGCAGGCGCCGTGAGATCCGTCCTCGTCCCGGCGGGCCTGGCGCTCGCGGCCGCCCTCGGCGTCGCGCTCGCGGGGTGGCTCGACCCGGTGCACGCCGTGCTGCTCGCGACCGTCGCCACGGTCGTCGTCCTGGTCTGGCGCCGGCTCGACGACGGGGCCGAGGAGCCGTGGCCGGACCCGCCCGAGGAGACCCGGCCGGGGGCCCGGCACGACGTCAGCGAGCTCGGCTGGGCGGCCTTCACGCGCTCCGGCGAGGTGAGCCAGCGCGTCGTGCGGCGCGTCCGGGCGCTCGCCGTCGCGCGCCTCGCCCGGCACGGCGTCGACGCCACCGACCCCGCTCAGGCCGCCGACGTCGAGCGCCTCCTGGGTCCTGACGTCGCCGCAGGGCTCGCCTCGGGACGCGCACCGACCGCCCGCGTGCTGGACGGCTGGCTCGCCGCGGTCGAGCGCATCGGGCCCGAGACCACCACGCCCGGCCCCGCGCCGGCACCCCCGACCGGAAGGCACCCACGATGACGACCGACACCCCTGACGTCACGCCGCTGCCCGTCGCCGAGGTCGCCGCGCTCGGTCGCCGCATCCTCGACGAGGTGGGCACCGCCGTCGTCGGCATGCGCGACGCGCTGGAGATCGCCCTCGGGACGATCCTCGCCGGCGGCCACGTGCTGTTCGAGGACGTGCCCGGGCTCGGCAAGACGCTCGCGGCGCGCTCCCTGGCGACCGTGCTCGGGCTCGACTTCGCCCGCCTGCAGTGCACACCCGACCTCCTCCCGAGCGACATCACCGGGTCGTCGGTGTACGACCCGGCGGCCCGCGAGCTCGTGTTCCGCCCGGGACCGTTGTTCACCGGCCTGTTCCTCGCCGACGAGATCAACCGGACGGCCCCGAAGACGCAGTCGGCCCTGCTCGAGGCGATGGCCGAGCGCCAGGTGTCGGTCGAGGGCGCGACCAGGCCGCTGCCGAGGCCCTTCCACGTCGTCGCGACGTCCAACCCGGTGGAGTACGAGGGCACGTACCCGCTGCCCGAGGCCCAGCTCGACCGCTTCATGGTCCGCCTCGCCGTCGGCTACCCCGACCGCGACCAGGAGCGCGAGGTGCTGCTGCGCCGCGTCGGTCGGGGCCAGGAGGCCGCACCCGTCTCCCGGGTGGTCGACGCCCCCACCGTGCTCGCCATGCAGGCGGGGGTGGAGGCCACGGCCGTCGACCCCGACGTCGCCGCGTACTGCGTGGACCTCGCGGCCGCGACGCGGACGCACGGCGCGCTCGAGGTGGGCGCCTCGCCGCGCGGCTCGCAGAACCTCCTGCTGCTGGCTCGCGCCGTCGCGGTGCTCGACGGGCGCGACTTCGTCCTGCCCGAGGACGTCAAGCGCGTCGCGGTCCCGGTCCTGGCGCACCGGCTGACGCTCACGCCGACGGCCTGGGCGAGCGCGGTGCGCCCGGAGGACGTGGTCACCGAGCTGCTGGGCCGCGTCGCCGGACCGGCGACGGTGGGTCCCGCGCGGTGACGCCGCGGGACGTGCCGTGGCGCACAACCCCGTTCGGCGCGACGGGCGCGGGCGTCGCCGTCGTGCTGCTCGGGCTCGGCCTTCTCGCCGGCCGGGCGGACGTCGCGCTGCTCGGTGTGCCGCTCGCGCTCGCGGTGCTGTGGCCCGGACGTCCCGGAGCCCTCGGCGCCGGCCGGGCGACGACACCCACCGCCGCCGACCTCGACGCACCCGACGAGCCCGCCCCCGCGGGCGAGCTGACCGCGGACCTGCACCTGAGGCCCGCACCCGGCGCCGAGCTCGTCCACGTGCGCGTCGCCGCGCCGGGTCACCGGACGGTCGACGTCGTGGTGCCGGCGGCGGAGCGCACCGTCGGGCTGCGGCTGTCCGCCGTGCGTACCGGGCCCCAGCGGACGTTCCACGCCGACCTGCGCGGGTACGGCCCGGGCGGGACGACGGCGGAGGCCCCGGTCGCCGCCACGGCCCCGGACCGGCTCGTGCTGCCGGCCTCGATGCCGCTCGGGCGCGTGCCCCTGCCCCACCGCCTGCGCGGGCTCACGGGTCCGCACACCTCCCGGCGCCTCGGCGACGGCAGCGAGCTGCGGGACGTGCACCCGTTCGCCCCCGGCGACCAGGTGCGGCGCGTCGACTGGCGCACGACGGCCCGCCGCTCCCCCGACCTCGAGCAGCTCTACGTGCGCCGCACCCACGCCACGGCGGAGGCCACCGTGGTGCTGGTGCTCGACTCGCGCGACGACGTCGGGCCCGACCTGGCCACGTGGCGCGGCTCCGGGCCGCAGCGGGTCGACGAGCCGACCTCGCTCGACCTCGCCCGCCACGCCGCCGCATCGGTCGCCACGGCCCTGCTCGAGGGCGGCGACCGCGTCGGTCTCGAGGACCTCGGACGCCGCCGCCGTCCCGTACCGCCCGCCGCGGGCAAGCGGCACCTGCGCCGGCTGCTGCACGCGCTGGCCCTGAGCCATCCCGCGGGGCTGCCCGGACGCCGTCTGCGGGCGCCGCAGCTGCCCGCCGACGCGTTCGTCTACCTGTTCACGACCGCTCTCGACGACGAGCCCGTGACCCTGACGCGGTACTGGCGCGAGACCGGGCACGGGGTCGTGGTGGTCGACACCCTGCCCGAGGTGCGGCCGGCCCGGGGCGAGCACATGCGCATCGCCTGGCGGATCACCCGCATGGAGCGCGAGGACCGGCTCGCGCACCTGCGCTCCGAGGGTGTGCCCGTCGTCCGCTGGGCCGGCGCCGCGCGCGAGGCGGCGCCCGTGCGGCTCGAGGCGCTCGCCGCCGCGGCCCGCCGGCACCGCGCACCGGCAGGGGTCGGCGGGTGAGCCGCGAGGACGCGGCCGCGCTCGTCGCGCGCCTGCGCGGGCACGACCGCCCGCTCCCCCGCGTCACCGTCGAGCACGGGCGCAGCGTGCCGGGCTGGCTCCTGCACGCCGCGTACGTGCTCTGCGTGCCGGCGCTCGTGGTGTCGACCGCGTCACGGACCATGGTGACGCCGGGCATCGTGGCGGTGCTGGCGGCCGCCCTGGCGGTGTGGGCGGCCCTGCGACCCGGCCCGAGCAGCGCGCACGGTGCCGTCGTCGCGAGCGCGTTCCTGCTCCTGGGCGCCCCCGGTCCGTTCGACCCGGCGGCGCTCCCGCTCGCCGCGCTCGCGTACGGGGTCGTGCGGCTGGGCTGGTGGGCCTCGCACGTGGGCGGACGCACGCGCGTCGAGACCGCCGCGCTCGCGCGCGCCGGGTCGCGAGACCTCGTGGTCGTGGGTGCCACGGCCGTGCTGGGCGCCCTCGCGTGGGCGGTCGCCGGACGGCCCGTCGGCCTGCTCGTGGCCCTCGGGACGGCGGCGCTGGCTGCGGTCGCGTGGCTCGCGCTGCGGCGTCAGGATGGAGCCTCCGGCGAATCACCGTGATTGGAGGCCTCATGATGGCTGCCCGCAAGGACCTTCCCCGTTACACCGTCCCGTCGCTCACCCCTGAGGAGGGCGCCAGGCTCGCGGAGATCCTCCAGGAACGCCTCAACTCGCTCACGGACCTGCACCTCACCCTCAAGCACGTGCACTGGAACGTCGTCGGTCCGCACTTCATCGCGGTCCACGAGATGCTCGACCCGCAGGTCGACGCCGTGCGCGCCATGACGGACGCGGTGGCCGAACGCATCGCGACCCTCGGCGGCGCGCCGGTCGGCACGCCGGGCGCCCTGGTGGCCGCGCGGACCTGGGAGGACTACCACCTCGGCCGCGCCACGGCGATCGAGCACCTGGGCGCCCTCGACGAGGTGTACCAGGGGGTCATCGAGGCGCACCGCAAGGCCGCGAAGGCCACCGAGGAGCTCGACGACGTCACCAACGACCTGCTCATCGGTCACCTGCACGAGCTCGAGCTGTTCCACT
This sequence comes from Isoptericola sp., assembly GCA_031181105.1. Lineage (GTDB taxonomy): Bacteria > Actinomycetota > Actinomycetes > Actinomycetales > Cellulomonadaceae > Isoptericola. Next base: position 4,357 of record JAPSLD010000190.1, read on the forward strand.
GGTTCGTCCGCGCGCACCTCGAGAGCGCCGGCGGCTCGCTGTCGACCGAGGGCGAGAGCACCGAGCTCGGCGCCGCACGCAAGGCGCGCGAGGCCAAGGCGGGCTGACGCCCCGCGCCCGACCGCACGACCCTCACGGCCCCGTCCTGGACCTGCCAGGATGGGGCCGTGATCCGTCCCTACCGGCCCGGCGACCGGGACGCCGTCGCCGAGGTGTGCGTCCGCACGGCGGCGGCCGGCGGCGACGCGCGCGGCCTCTACTCGGACGACCTCCTCATGCCCGAGGTCTACGCCCTGCCCTACGTGACCTACGCCCC
>JAPSLD010000191.1 GCA_031181105.1 Isoptericola sp.
AGGCCTACAACGAGGCGGCCCGCGAGATCGTCTCCGACCCGGAGCGCTACGTCGAGATCCTCGGGCCGTTCGGGTTCACCGAGGCGGAGCGCCCGCCGGAGGGCCTGACGGCCGAGATGCTGTGCGAAGGCGACCTCGAGGCGATCGCCGAGGAGATCGGCCCCGAGCTGGGGCTGGACTCCTGACGCATGTCGGACCACGTCCAGACGCTCCTCGACAGGCTGCCGCGCCTGGGTGAGGCCGTCCTCGTCACGCTCGAGCTGACGCTCGGCGGCGCCGTGCTCGCGCTCGTCGTCGCCGTCGTGCTCGGGTTCGGCTCGCGCACCCGGACCCTCTGGGTGCGCGGGCCGTCCCGCGTGATCGTGGAGTTCTTCCGCGGCACGTCGCTCGTCGTCCAGCTCTTCTGGATCTACTACGTGCTGCCCGCCTTCGGCTACGAGCTCGAGGCCCTGGCCGTCGGGATCGTCGCGCTGGGTCTCAACTACGGGGCCTACGCCTCCGAGGTGGTGCGCGGCTCCATCGAGTCCGTGCCGCAGGGGCAGTGGGAGGCGTCGGTCGCCCTCAACCTGAGCTGGTTCCACCGGGTGCGGCGCGTGATCTTCCCGCAGGCCTGGGCCCTCATGATCCCGATGCTCTCCAACCTGCTGGTCCAGCTCCTGAAGGGTTCGGCGCTCGCGTACTACATCACCCTGCACGACCTGAACTTCTGGACCGTCCAGCTGCGCCGCTCCACGAGCGACACCGTCTTCAGCTACACGGTGGGCCTGCTCGTCTACTTCGTCATCGCCTATGCGCTCACCTGGTTCATGAACTGGCTCGAGGCCCGTGCCAAGCGCCGGCTCGGCATCGGACCGCAGCGTCCGTCGCTGCGCGAGACGCTGCGGCTCGAGCCCGCACCGGTCCCGACGGCGCCCACGGCACCGACGGCACCGGCGGCCGGCGTGCGGACGGGAGGCGCACCATGAGCGACATCTGGAACTGGGAGCGTGCCTGGGAGGTGCTCCCCGACCTGCTCGCCGGCCTGCGGATCACGGTGCTCGCCACCGTCGTCGGCATGGTGATCGCGTCGCTCCTCGGGCTGGCGCTCGCGCTCGTCGGGCGTGCGCCCAACCGGTGGGTCACCGTGCCCGTGAAGTTCGTCGTCGACTTCGTCCGCTCGACGCCGCTGCTGGTGCAGCTCGTGTTCGTGTACCTGCTGTCGCCGCCGGAGATACCCGGGCTCGCGATCGGGTGCGTCGTGCTCGGGGTGCACTACGCGACGTACATGTCCGAGGTCTACCGTGCCGGCATCGACGCGGTGCCGCCGGGGCAGTGGGAGGCCGCGACGGCCCTCAACCTGCCGCGGGCCCGTACCTGGCGCGCCGTGATCCTGCCGCAGGCGGTCCGCAAGACCCTGCCCGGCCTGGGGAACTACGCGATCTCGATGTTCAAGGAGACGCCGTTCCTCTTCGCCATCCAGGTGGTGGAGATGTTCGCGGAGGCGCAGAGCTTCGGCGCGAACACCTTCTCCTACGTCGAGCCGCTGACGATGGTCGGCCTGCTGTTCCTGCTCGTGAGCTACCCGACCTCGCTGCTCGTGCGCCGGATGGAGATCCGCCTTGCCTGACCCGAACACCTCCGCTGGGAGCCAGACCATGACCACCACAGCGCCGGGCACCGTGCCCGCCATCGAGTTCCGCGACGTCGTCAAGCGGTTCGGCGACCACACCGTTCTCGACGGGCTCAGCTTCTCCGTCCCGCGAGGGCAGCGCGTGACGCTCATCGGCCCGTCCGGCTCGGGCAAGACGACGATCCTGCGCCTCCTCATGACGCTCGAGGAGCTGAGCGACGGCCTGATCCTCATCGACGGCGACCCGTACACGTACGAGTACCTCGGGCAGAAGTGGGCGCCCGTGCCGGAGAAGCGCCGCCGCGAGGTGCGCAAGCGCGTCGGGATGGTGTTCCAGCAGTTCAACCTGTTCCCGAACATGACCGTGCTGGAGAACATCATCGAGGCACCGATGCACGTGCTGGGGCTCTCCAAGCACGAGGCCGTCCAGCGCGCCGAGCAGCTCCTCGAGAAGGTCGGCATGCCCGAGAAGCGGGACGCCCGGTGCACCGACCTGTCCGGAGGTCAGCAGCAGCGCGTAGCGATCGCCCGCGCGCTCGCGATGGACCCGGAGATCCTGCTGCTCGACGAGGTCACCTCCGCGCTCGACCCGGAGATCGTCGCCGACGTGCTGGCGGTGCTGCGGGACGTCGCGCAGACCACCGACATCACGATGCTGCTCGTGACGCACGAGATGCAGTTCGCGCGCGAGGTGTCGGACCGGGTGCTCATGTTCGACCACGGCCGGATCATCGAGGAGGCGGACCCCGAGACGATGTTCACCGCACCGTCGCACCCGCGCACCCAGGAGTTCCTCAAGGCCGTCCTCGGCTGACGGTCACCAGGTTGTGAGCGGACTTCTGGCCCATTCTCGGTCGCGAGAATGGGCCAGAAGTCCGCTCACAGCGCTAGGGGCGAGCCGCGGCCTCCGCGGCGGCGAGCAGGATGCACGTCGCGACGCCGTCCATCGCCACGCGCACCTCCTCGAGCGGCGGCATCGACGGCGCGAGGCGGATGTTGCGGTCGAGCGGGTCCTCGCCGTAGGGGAACGTCGCACCCGCGGGCGTCAGGGCGATGCCGGCGGCCTTGGCCAGCTCCACGACGCGCGACGCCGTCCCGGGGACCACGTCCACGGAGACGAAGTACCCGCCCTCGGGCTCGTTCCACGTCGCCACGGCCGCGTCGCCGAGGCGCTGCGTCAGGATCTCGACGACGGCCCGGAACTTGGGGGCGAGGATCTCGCGGTGCCGGCGCATGTGCTCGCGCACGCCGTCGGCGTCGCGGAAGAACAGGGCGTGCCGGAGCTGGTTGACCTTGTCGGGGCCGATCGAGCGCACGGCGAGGTGCTCGCGGAACCACGCGACGTTGGCGGGGGAGGACGCGACGAACGCGACGCCCGAGCCCGCGAACGACACCTTCGACGTGGACGCGTACATGAGCACGCGGTCGGGGTTGCCGGCCTCGGTGGCGAGGTCGATCGCGTTCGCCGACTTCGTCTCGTGCTCGGTGAGGTGGTGCACCGCGTACGCGTTGTCCCAGAGGATGCGGAAGTCCGGCGCGGCGGTCGGCATCGAGACGAGGCGCTGCGCGACCGCCTCGGAGACCACGGCGCCGTCCGGGTTGGCGTACGTCGGCACGACCCACATGCCCTTGATGGTCGGGTCGTCGGCGACGAGCGCGGCGACCGCCTCGGCGTCGGGCCCGTCCGGCGTCATCGGCACCGTGACCATGCGGATGCCGAGCTCCTCGCAGATCGCGAAGTGCCGGTCGTAGCCGGGCACGGGGCACACGAACGTGACCTGCTCCTCGCGCGACCAGGGCCGCTCGCCGCCCGGCACCCCGAACAGCAGCGCCTGCACGACCGTGTCGTACATGAGGGTCAGCGACGCGTTGCCCTGCGCGAGCAGCTGCTCGACCGGCACCCCCAGCAGCTCGGCGAAGATCCGGCGCAGCTGCGGGAGCCCGTCGAGGCCGCCGTAGTTGCGCACGTCGGTGCCGGTGTCGTCCGTGTGCACGCCCTCGCCCGGCAGGGCGAGCAGCGGCTCGGCGAGGTCGAGCTGCTCGGCGGACGGCTTGCCGCGGGTCAGGTCGAGCTTCAACCCCCGGGCCTGCAGCTCGGCGTACTGCTCGCGCAGCTCGGGCAGGCGCGCGGCGAGCGCGGTGTCGACGGCGGTGGGCTGAGGCGACGGCTCGGTGCTCACACCGCGGACTCTACCGGGAGCGCGGGGCGAGGCGCCGGTGCAGCCGCGCGAGCGAGACGTGCATCATCAGGCGCAGGAACGGGGCCGCCGCACCGGCGGCGAGCCGGCGCGGCCAGGGGCCGGCGAGGTACGCCTCCTCCCACCACACGACCCGGCAGCGCGAGGCGTCGAGGGGCACGACGTCGAAGCCGGCGTCCCCGAGCAGCACCGGCCCGCGCTTGCGCACCCGGGTCCGGCCGACGCGGCCCGTGGCGGTCGACGGCGACGTCAGCTCCTCGACCACCATGCGGTCGACGACCCCGCGGCGGCCGCGGGCGACGCCGAGCCCGGTCACCATGGTGAACGGGTCGCCGACGACCGGCCCCGAGGCCGCTCCGCCGTCGAGCCGCGTCAGCGGGATCCACCGCGGGTGCGTGCGGGGGTCCGCGACCCACGCATAGGCGACGGACGCGTCCACGGGCACGAGCCGCGCGACCTCGACCCGCAGCGCCGGCCTGGCGCCGTGGTCCGCGCTCGCCGCGGGGGTCACGGGCGTGCCGGTCTCACTGCTCGACGACGCGCGGGAAGTGGTCGGGCGGGGGGCCGAACGCCTTGCGCGACTGGGCGACGACGCCGTGCCCCAGCGCCCGCCCGCCGGCCACGCCGACGACCGCGCCGACCCCGAACGGCAGCAGCCGCCCGAGCGCCAGCGTGCCCTGCTTGGCGACCTGCCGGCGCAGGAACCGGTGCGCGAGCGCCTTGTTGACCCGCTTGAGCGAGCCCTGCGGCATCGAGGTCAGCAGCACCTTGCCCCACGCGACGCCCGACCCGCCGATCGCGTTCTCCACGTCCTTGGCGCCGTTGTCGCCCAGCACGGTCGC
>JAPSLD010000011.1 GCA_031181105.1 Isoptericola sp.
CGCACGAGCTCCGCCCCGGCACAGGGGTCGCCGTCGTGAACCTGGCCGGCGAGCTGATCGACACCCGGCCGACCGCCCGGAACGTCGCGGCCCTGCGGGACTCGCGCGTGCGCGCCACGACGGCCCTCGTGGCCGCGGCCGACCGGCTCGACGCGCCCGTGGAGCGCTGGCTCCAGGGCTCGACCACCGCGGTCTACTCCGACGCCGGGGAGGCGCGGCTGACCGAGTCGAGCCCCGTGCCCGACGACGGGCTGCCCCAGATGACGGGGATCGTGCGGCCGTGGGAGGCGGCTGTGGCCGGCGCGAACGCGCAGCACCTCGTGGTGCTGCGCACGTCCATCGTGCTGGACGCCGGCACCCCCGCGCTGGACCGCCTCCTCCTGCTCGTCCGCCTCGGCGTCGGCGGCACCGTGGGCCCCGGGGACCAGTGGTTCAGCTGGATCCACGTCGACGACTGGCTCGCCGTCGTGCGCGCCGCGCTCGGGCTCGACCCCGACGTCGGCCTGCCGGACGGCCTGGTGATCGCGGCCGCGCCGCACCCGGTGCGCAACCGCGACCTCATGGCCGCCCTGCGCCGCGCGTCCGGACGCCGGTTCGGCATCCCGACACCCGTCCCGCTGGTCCGGCTGGGTGCGTTCTTCCTGCGGACCGACCCGCTGCTCGCGCTCACCGGCCGGCACACCACCTCCGAGGTGCTCGGCCGCGCCGGGTTCCGGTTCCGCCACCCCACGCTCGACGACGCGCTCGCCGACCTGCTCGGCTGACCAGCGGGCCGGTCCCGCTCACCGCCCCTGGACGGGGACCAGCGCCACGTCGTGGAGACGGTCGCCCGTGACCGTCGCCGTCAGGTACGTGCCGACGGGCTGGCGCCGGCGGTCCGTCGGCGAGCCGGGGTTGAGCAGGCGCACGCCGGCCGGGGAGACGGTGTCCCACGGGATGTGGCTGTGCCCGAAGACCAGCAGGTCCGTGTCGGGGAACGCCTCGTCGGCCCGGCGCTCGCGGCCCTGCTTCTGGCCGGTCTCGTGCACCACGGCGACCCTCAGGTCCTCGACGGTGGTCCGGGCCACCTCGCCGAGACGCTCGTGCAGCTCGGGCCCGTCGTTGTTGCCCGCGACCCCGACGAGCCGCGCGGCGCGGGCGGCGAGGGCGTCGACGAGCTCCGCCGTCGTCCAGTCCCCCGCGTGCACCACCACGTCCGCGGCGTCGACGGCCCGCCACACCTGGTCGGGGAGCGCCCGGGCGCGGCCCGGCACGTGCGTGTCGCTGAGCAGGAGCAACCGGGTCGGCACACCCCCACGATAGGCGTCCGGGCGAGCCCCGCTCGCGAGCACCCGGGCCGGGGCGGAGACTGACGGCCGGACGAAGGAGGCAGCGATGGCAGATGACGACGTCCGCACCGTCCCGCGCGACGGTGCCTGGGTGAACGAGGTCCTGGGGCACGTCGTGGGCGGTTCGTACGCGACGCTGGAGGAGGCGGCGGCGGCCGGGCGCGAGGAGGCGCGCAGGCGCGGCGTCCCGCACCGTGTCGACGACGAGTCCGCCGTGTCGGGGACCAGCGACGCGGGTGGGCCCGCGAAGCGCTCGGACCTGTCCGGCTGAGGGCGGGGTCGGCACGTATCACGGCGGCCGGCGGGTCCTCCCCACGTGGTGCGGCCGGTGCCCCGCCGGCGCGACACGGCACCCGCGAAGGGCGGTGGACCCCATGACCGTGTCCCTCCCCGTGCTGGCCGGCACGGTCTCGACCGTCCTGTTCGTCGTCAGCTACCTGCCCATGCTGGTCAAGGCGTTCCGGACCAAGGACATGGCGTCCTACAGCCTCGGCAGCCTCCTCATCGCCAACCTCGGCAACGTCGTGCACTCGCTGTACGTGTACTCGCTGCCGGCCGGACCGATCTGGTTCCTGCACACGTTCTACCTGGTGGCCACGGCCGCCATGCTCGCGTGGCACCGGATGTACGCCCACCGGCCGCGCGCCGGGACCGAGCCGGCACGGAGCCCGGACGACGTCGTCTCGCTCGCCACCGCGGCCTGACCGGCCGCCTCCCCCGGTTCACGTCCCGCTCGGCACCGCGTCGACGCAGATACATGCCCGCGTCAACCGAAGGTCGACCGGCGTTCACGCGCCGCTGCGAGCGTGGTCCCCGGCCGACCGGACGGTCGGCCAGGAACCGACAGGAGGCACGTGACCGTGAGACCCAGACCTCTGGCGCACCGCCAGACCCGACTGACCGCGACCGCCGTCGCGCTCGCCGTGGGCGGCGCCTGCCTGGTGCCCGTCGCCGCGAGCGCCGCGCCCGACGCCCCGTCGGACCCGTCGTGGGCCGAGACCGCCTACCGCGGCGGCGTCGACGTCGTCCCGGGTCCCGACGAGGACCAGGACACCCTCGACGGCACCGTCTTCGTGGACAAGGACCAGGACTCGGTGCAGGACCGGAACGAGCCGGGCCTCGCCGGCGTGACGGTGTCGAACGGGCGCGACGTCACCACGACCGACGGCCGGGGCAGGTACGAGCTGCCCGCCTTCGACAACATGACCGTCTTCGTCACCCAGCCCCGTGGCTACCAGGTACCCGTCGACGAGGACAACGTCGCGCAGTTCTTCTACCACCACCTGCCGGCCGGCTCTCCGGAGCTGCGGTACGGCGGCATCGAGCCGACCGGCGACCTCCCGGACGAGGTCAACTTCCCGCTGTCGAGGAGCACGCTCACGCGGTCGCCCGAGCAGCACTGCGTCATCGGCGCGGACGTGCAGACCTACGACCTGGAGGAGGTGGAGTTCGCCCGCGCCGGCGTCTTCGCCGACCTCTCGGCGCGCACGGACTACGCCGGCTGCGGCGCGCTGTTCATCGGCGACGTCGTGGGCGACGACCTGTCGCTGTACTCGCAGACGCGCGACCTGACCGGCATGCTCAACGGTCCCGCCCGGTTCCTTCCGGGCAACCACGACCTGGACTTCGACTCGCCCGAGCCGGAGCACAACTTCGACACCTTCCGCGCCGCGCTGGGCCCGGCCTACTACTCCTTCGACGTCGGCAAGGCGCACGTCGTCGCCCTCAACACGGTCGAGTACCCGACGGTCGTCCCGCCCCGCAAGAGCAGCTACACGAACGGCATCGACGAGCGTCAGCTCGAGTGGCTGCGCAACGACATCGCCCAGGTCCCCATGGACCGGCCGATCGTCCTGGCGGCCCACATGCCGCTGCTCGAGTTCTACTACAGCGACTCGCACCGGGTGAAGCAGGTCGAGGAGGTCTACGAGATCCTCGAGGGCCGCGAGGTCGTCTCCGTCGGCGGCCACACCCACGTGTCGGAGAACCTGCGCGAGGGCGACCTCATGGCCGGGTGGACCGACGTCGTCGGCGAGGAGGGCCTGCCCTTCACGCACCTGACGGTCGGCGCGGTGTCCGGCCAGTGGTACGCGGGCCGGGTGCTCGAGGAGGGCTACCCCACCGCGGTCCAGCGCGACGGGACGCCTCCCGGCGTGCTCACGCTGGACATCGAGAACGCCGAGATCCGCGAGCGGTACACGGTCCGCGGCGGTGACGCGTCCGACCAGATGGCTCTCGGCCTCAACACGCCCCGCTACCGGGCCTGGTACGCCGAGAACGTCGGCGTGCCGCGCGGGACCGCCCCCGCGCTCGAGGACCCGCTCACGGTCTCCCGGGACGACCTCGCCGGCACGACGTGGCTCACGGCCAACGTCTGGATGGGCTCGACCGGCTCCACGGTCGACGTCGCGATCGACGGCGCCGAGCCGGTCGAGGCGGTCCGGACGCAGCAGATGGACGGCGAGGCGCCGCGCGTCGGCGCCGAGTGGTCCGACCCGGTGGCGGTCCAGGAGCAGTTCGTCCACGGCGGCGGGCTGGCCGACCGGACCATGCACCTGTGGCGCCTCGAGCTGCCCGCCGACCTCGCGGCAGGCGAGCACACCGCCCAGGTCACCACGACGGACGTCCACGGGCGGACCTTCACCGAGGCGCTGACCTTCGAGGTCGTCGAGTAGGTGGGGAGCGGCCGGGCCGGGGCGCTCGCCCCTGCCCGGCCGCGCTCGCCGCGCCGTCAGATCCGCCCGCGCACGGGGGTGCGCTCCTGCGGGTCACCGCCGTCGGGCATCACCATCTCCGCGCGCACGCCGAGCAGGCGCACCTCCCGGCCGGATTCCAGGTCGGCCGCGAGCGCGAGGATGGCCGAGGTGAGGTCGGCGAGCGACCGCGTCGGGGCCGGCAGCTTCCTGGAGCGCGTGCGGGTGAAGAAGGGTGCGTAGCGGACCTTCAGGGCGACCCGGAACACCGGGCGGCCCTCTGCCTCGGTGTCGGCGTGCACCTGGGCGACCAGCTCGTGCAGCGCCGCCTCCACCTCCTGCGGCGAGACGAGGTTGCGCTGGAAGGTCGTCTCGCGGCCGCGGCCTCGCGCCACCCAGGGCGTGTCGTCGACGACGGCTGAGCCTCGCCCGTGGCCCAGGTCGGCGTACCAGGCGCCCATGCGCGGGCCGAACTCCGCCACGAGCACGTCGCGGTCCGCCGCCGCGAGCTGGCGGACCGTGTCGATGCCGTGCCGGCGCAGGCGGGCCGACACCTTGCTGCCCACGCCCCACAGCTCGATCGTGGGCCGCTCGCCCATCACCTCGAACCAGTTCTCCGCGGTGAGGACGAAGGTCCCCGCGGGCTTGCCGAACCCCGTGGCGATCTTCGCGCGGACCTTGTTGTCACCGATGCCGACCGAGCAGTGCAGGCCGGTGGCCTCGAGCACCGCCTCCTGCACGCGCCGGGCGGCCGCGCGCGGGTCGTCGCCGTCGTGGCCGACGAACGCCTCGTCCCAGCCGAGGACCTCCACCACCATGCCGAGCCCGCGCAGCGTGTCCATCACGTGCTCCGACGCCTCGGTGTACGCGGCGTGGTCGACGGGCAGGATGACCGCGTCCGGCGCCTTGCGGGCCGCGAGACGCAGCGGCATCCCGGAGCCGACGCCGAGCTCGCGCGCCTCGTACGACGCCGTCGAGACCACCGCCCGCTCCGTGGGGTCGCCCCGTCCGCCGACGATCACCGGCCTGCCGGCGAGCTCGGGGCGGCGCAGCACCTCGACCGCGGCCAGGAACTGGTCGAGGTCGACGTGCAGCACGTGGCGGGCGGCGCGCGGGCTCATGGCTCGAGTCTCGCGGCCCGCTCCGCCCCTGTCCTCCCGTACTGCGGGCGGCGGCACGCGTTGCGAGCACCACGCCGGCCCGAGATGGTGGTGACCAGGGACGACGACCCCAGGAGGCGACGATGACTGACGCGGACCGTCCGGCAGCACGCCGGCCGAAGGGTGGGCGGCACGGCGATCGCGACGAGCTGGTCGCCACACAGCGCGAGCGCTTCGGCGGCATGAAGCTCGGGTCGGCGTTCTTCGGCTGGCTCGCGGCCACCGGGCTGGCGGTGCTGCTCACCGCTCTCGTGTCGGCCGTCGGTATCGGCGTGGGCGTGGCGAACGACGCCGACGCGGGCGAGCTCGCCGGCCAGGCCACCCAGGACCCCGGCACGGTCGGGCTGATCGGCGGCATCGTGCTCGCGGTGATCCTGTTCGTCGCATACTTCGCGGGCGGCTACGTGGCCGGCCGGATGGCGCGCTTCGACGGCGCCAAGCAGGGGCTCGCGGTATGGCTGTGGGCGATCGTCATCGCCGTCCTCCTGGCCGTCGCGGCGGCGGTGGCGGGCAACCAGCTCAACGTGCTGGGCAACCTCAACAGCTTCCCCCGCGTCCCCGTCGACGAGGGCGAGCTGACGACGGGCGGCATCATCGCCCTGGTCGTCGCCCTGCTCGTGACGCTCGCCGGGGCCGTCCTCGGCGGGCTGGCCGGGATGCGCTTCCACCGCAAGGTCGACCACGTGCGCGTCGAGGACACGCCCGGCCCGCACGTCTGACCGGCGCTCCGGCGCCCTCGCGTCACCACACCGGAACCGGCGACGGACCGGCGACGGACCGGCGACAAACCTGGCGATCTCACCGGTGCGGTCGCCCGCCCCGGACGGCGAACCTCGTTGCGTACACGACCGCAGCGAAGGAGCACCGACCGATGATGATGCGCCAGACGCCCCGCACCTTCGTGGGCGTCACCACGTTCCAGGTCGTCGGGATGACCGGCCCGGACCACGCGCGCGAGGTGGCTGCCGCCGTCTCGCGCCTGCCCGGGGCCGTCGTCTCGGCGGACCCGGGCACCGGGCGCGTCGTCGTCACCGCGGAGCGTCCGCTCGACCGGGCCGACGTCGTGGCCGCGCTCGAGGACTGCGGTCTTTCGCTCGCACGCTGAGAACGAAGGATCCGCACATGACAACCACCCTGCTCCCGGCCACGCGCACCGTGGCCGCGGAGGCCCGCGCCGTCGTCAAGACCTACGGCAAGGCCGAGACGGAGGTCCGCGCGCTCGACGGCGCCGACGTCCGTATCGATCGCGGACGGTTCACCGCGATCATGGGGCCGTCCGGCTCCGGCAAGTCCACCCTGATGCACGTGCTCGCCGGCCTCGACACCGTCGACTCCGGACAGGTCCGGATCGGGGACACCGAGCTCACGAGCCTCACCGAGGACCAGCGCACGCTGCTGCGCCGGGAGCGGATCGGCTTCGTCTTCCAGAGCTTCAACCTGGTGCCGTCGCTGACGGCCGGCGAGAACATCGCCCTGCCCCTCACGCTCGCGCGCCGCCGTCCGGACCCTGCGTGGACGGACCGGGTCCTCGAGACCGTCGGGATCGCCGGCCGCCTCGGGCACCGGCCGAGCGAGCTGTCCGGCGGGCAGCAGCAGCGCGTCGCGGTCGCCCGCGCGCTGGTCGCCCGGCCCGAGATCGTCTTCGCCGACGAGCCGACGGGCAACCTCGACTCGCGGACGGGCGACGCCGTCCTGGGTCTCCTCCGTCACGCCACGGGCGAGCTGGGCCAGACCGTCGTCATGGTGACGCACGACCCGGCGGCGGCCGCGCACGCCGACCGGGTGGTCTTCCTGGTGGACGGCCGCGTCGTCGACGAGCTCGACGACCCGACGAGCGCCGCCGTGCACGCCGCGACGGCCCGTCTCGGCGCAGGGAAGGAGTGATCACGGTGTGGCACCTGACGCTCGCGCAGGCGCGCGCCCACCGCGCCCGTCTCGCGCTCACGCTCGTCGCCGTGGTCCTCGGCGTCACCTTCGTCACCGGGAGCCTCGCGCTCACCGACACCTCGCAGCGGCTCTTCGAGGACCAGTTCCGCACCGCCACGGCCGGCGTGGACCTCACGATCCGCGACTCGGCCGCCTTCGACTCCGCGATGGGCGTCGAGGTCGAGCGCGACCCGCTGCCCGCCGGGATCGTCGACACCGTCAGGGGCGTCGACGGTGTGGCCGACGCGGCTGCGAGCGCCGTGGGGCAGGGTCTGCTCGAGGTCGACGGCCGTCCGGCCGTCCCGGCGGGCCCGTCCGTCCTGTCCTCCTGGTCGCCCGCGCCGTTCGGCGCGTTCGACGTGCGCGAGGGCACCGAGCCGACCGAGGACGGCGACGTGGTGCTCGACGTGGCGACCGCCCGGACGTACGGCGTCTCCGTCGGCGACCGCGTCACGGTGCGCGCGGACCGGACCGGCACGCTCCGGGTCGTCGGGCTCGCCGGGTTCGGCACCCAGGACGGCCTCGCCGACAGCACCGTCGCCCTGGTCACGCTGCCGACCGCCCAGCGCCTGCTCGGGCTCGGCGACGAGGTGACCCAGGTCCAGGTCGTCGCCGCCGAGGGCGTGGCGCCCACCGACCTGCAGGAGGCTGTCGGGCGTCGCATCGGCACGGCGTTCGACGTCGCGACGGCGCAGGACACCGTGTCCGCCGGTGCGGACGCGGCGCGCTCGAGGCTGGCGATGATCCGCGTGATGCTCCTGTCCATGGCCGGAGCCGCGCTGCTGGTCGGCGGCTTCCTGATCGCCAACACGTTCTCGATCGTGGTGTCCCAGCGGTCCCGCGAGCTGGCCCTGCTGCGCGCCGTCGGCGCCACCGCGCGCCAGCTGCGCACGTCGGTGCTCGGCGAGGCCCTCGTCCTGGGCGCCGTCGGATCGGCGATCGGCACGGTCCTCGGGGTCGCCGCCGGGTACGGTCTGCGCGGTGTCGCCGCGAGCTTCGGCGTCGCGCTGCCCGACGGCGGGCTGGTCGTCGCGCCGCGGACCCTGCTCGTCTCGCTCGGTGTCGGCGTCGTGGTGACGGTCCTGTCGGCGGTCGGCCCGGCGCGGAGGGCCGCCCGGGTCGCACCGGTGGAGGCCCTGCGCGAGAGCCGGACCGCCGCGCCGTCACGCCGGCGTGTCGCGGCCGGGGCGGTCGCGGCGTCGGTCGCGGTCGCCGCCGTGGGGGCCGCGCTCGGTGGTGCGGGCGTGGCGCTGGTCGCGGTGGGTGCCGTGGCCGTCCTCGTGGCCCTCGTGCTGCTCGGCCCGGCCCTCGCGCCGAGCCTGGCACGCGTCGTCGGACGTCCGCTCGGCGCGGCCGGCGTGACGGGCCGCCTCGCGCGCGAGTCCGCGGCGCGGGCTCCCCGGCGCACGGCGGCCACGACGACCGCGCTGGCGGTGGGCCTGGCGCTCGTCGCGTTCATGACGATCCTCGGGCAGTCGGTGAAGGCCTCGAGCGCCGGCACCTACCAGGACGTGGTGTCGGCCGACCTGGTCGTCGAGAGCGCCCGGGCGGAGATGCTGGGCGGCCTCTCGCACGACGTCCACCACGCCGTCGAAGACGTGCCCGAGGTGGCGGTCGTGTCGCGCGTCAGGTACGGGCACTGGAAGGACGCCGGGGCCACGAGCGCGCTGACCGCCGTCGAGCCCGAGACGCTCGGCGAGGTGGCCTCGGTCGACATGGTCGCGGGCTCGATCGACGCCCTCGCCGACGGCGGTGTCGTCGTCGCGGCGGACGAGGCCGCCGAGCGCGGCGTCGAGGTGGGCGACATGCTCACCATGACGTTCGCCCGCACGGGCGACCAGGACCTCGAGGTCGTCGGCCTCGTGGACGAGCGCGACGCCCAGGCCCTCGCCACCGGGTACCTCGTCTCGATGGAGACCTACGCGGAGCACTTCACCGAGGACGTCGACGCCTCGCTCCTGGTCGCGCTCGCGGACGGGGTGAGCGTCGCCGACGGGGAGCGTGCGGTCGCGGACGCCCTCACGGGGTTCCCGACGGCCGCGGTGCGCGACCTCGCCGCCGTCGCGCAGGCACGCGCCGCCGCCGTGGACGAGATCCTCGGCCTGGTGACGGTCCTGCTCCTCCTCGCGGTCGCCATCGCGCTCCTCGGGATCACCAACACGCTGGCGCTCTCGATCGTCGAGCGGACCCGCGAGATCGGGCTCCTGCGCTCGGTCGGGACCACGCGGCGCCAGGTCGCGTGGATGGTGCGGTGGGAGGCCGTCCTCGTCGCCGTGCTCGCGGTCGTGGTCGGCGTCGCGCTCGGCGCGGGCCTCGGAGCCGCGGGCGTGCGCGCGCTGTCCGGCAGCGACCCCGTGGCGGTGTCCTGGCCCGTCGGGCGCCTCGCGCTCCTCGTTCTCGTCGCGACGGCGGCCGGCCTGCTCGCCGGGGCCCTGCCCGCGCGGCGGGCGTCCCGGATCGGCGTCCTGGCGGCGGTGGCGCGCCGGTAGGTCCCGCACGCGATCGTCGGCCGGGGGCCCGCAAGGGTCCTCGGCCGACGGCCGCCTCAGGAGCCGGTCAGCCGGACGTTCGCGAGCTCGGTCCGGGAGGTGACCCCGAGCTTGGTGAACACGTTGCGCAGGTGGAAGTCGACCGTCCGAGGGCTGACGAAGAGCTGGGTGGCGACGTCCTTGGTCGACAGGCCCTGCGCGACGAGACCGGCGACCCGACGCTCGGTCGGCGTGAGGGTCGGTGCCGTGCCGGTCGCCTGCGCCCGGGGCCGCGCCCGCTCCCCCGAGGCTCGCAGCTCCTGCGCGGCACGCTCCGCCCAGAGCCGCGCCCCGACGTCCTCGAACGTCCCCAGGGCGGTGCGCAGGTGCTCGCGCGCGTCGACCCGCCGCCGCTCGCGCCGCAGCCACCGGCCGTACGCCAGGTGGGTCCGCGCGGCGTCGACGCGCCGCCCCGAGCCGCCGTGGAGCTCGAGCGCCCGGCGCAGGTGCCTCCCGACGTCGTCGCCGTCCGCCAGCACCGCCGCCCCGTGCTCGGCCGCGGCGGCCGCCCAGGCGGCGCCGGTCCCCTCGGCGAAGCGCGCGATCTGCCCCAGCCAGCGCTCCGCGAGGTCCCGGCGCTCGGCGCGGACCGCCGTCTCGATCCGGTCGATCACGACCATCCGCTCGGCGAAGCCGTGCGTCATCTGCGCGTAGTGGTGCAGCGCGGCCGCGGGCGACTCCGCGAGCACGGCGCGGGTCCACCGGAGCTGGTCCTGGACGGAGGCGTGCGTCGTGCCGTGCGGTGCCGCGGCGACGACGGCCTCGAGCTGCTCGACGAGCCGCGGCGCGTCCTGCTCGCCGCGGAGCGCCGCGACCGTCGCGAGCCAGGCGTGCGGCATCGCGGCGAGGGCGGGCCGCCCGGTGACCTTGGCGAGGTCGAGCGCCTCGCGCGCCCCGGCGGCCAGCTCGTTCCACCGTCCGAGGACGGCGTCGACGGCTCCCCGGCGCGTCAGCCCGTACAGGACCATGATGAGCGCCCCGGACTCGCGCGCCCCGGCGAGCAGGCGCTCGTGTAGGCTCAGCGCGACGTCGTCGAGGCCGACGTGCATCGCCGCCAGCGCCAGGTTGGGCAGCAGCCCGTCGAGTCCGCCGTCCCCGTCGTCGGGGCGCGCGGCGGCGTCGCGCACCGCGTGCACGGCCTCGCGCCACTCGTGCCGCGCGACGTGCACGAACGCCCGCAGGACGTCGGCCGTCCGGTGCTCGGTCGGCGTGACCGGGCTGCCGACGAACGTCAGGAGGTCGGCGCCCGGCTCGGCGGGCATGCCTGCGGCCGCCAGCGAGGCGGCGAACATCGCCATCTGCCGGGCACGAGCCGGGTCGTGGGGGGCCACGGCCGCCGCCTCGTGGACGAGCCGTCCGTGCGCGAGCTGCACGGAGCCGGTGTTCCACTCCACGCGCGCGCGCAGCAGCGCCGCGTCGGCGCGTACCAGGGGCTCGTGCACCGACAGCAGCGCGGCGTCGGCGAGCGTCGCCGCCCGGTCGGGTCGCCCCGCGGTCCAGGCGGCGGCACCCGCCGCGTAGAGGCGGCGGGCCCGCGCGTCGTCGTCGGCCGTCAGCTCGGCGGCCCGCTCCCACGCCGCCGACGCCGCCTCGTGGCCGCCGAGGGCGGACGACCGCCGCGCCGAGGCCTCGAGCTCGCCGACGACGCCCTCGTCGGGCCGGTCGGTGGCCGCGGCGAGGTGCCACGCCCGTCGGTCGGCGTCGGCCTGCCCGCGCAGGCTCTCCGCGAGCGCCGCGTGCGCTCGCCGGCGCTCGACGGTGGTGGCGCCGCCGTACACCGCCGACCGGACGAGCGGGTGCCGCAGCTCGAGCCGCGCCCCGACGCGCCGCACCATGCCTGAGCGCTCCGCCGCGTCGAACGCCGCGTCGTCGGCGCCGAGCGCTCGCGCGGCCGCCTCGATCGTGGCGAGCTCGCCGCCGTCGTCGGCCGCCGCGACCAGCACGACGCAGCGTGCCGCGGGGTCGAGCCGGCGGTACCGCTCCAGGAACACCGACCCGACCCCGCGCGTCAGCGGGAGCTCCGGCGGCGGCGCCGCCCTGCCGGCCAGGACGTCGGGTCCCAGGACCCCGGCGAGCTCCGCGAGCGCCAGCGGGTTGCCCTCGGTCCTCGCCCGCAGGTGCTCGGCCACGTCGAGCGGGACGTCGGCACCGGCGACGTCCGTGAGCAGCTCGCGAGCCGCGGCGGCGTCGAGCCCGCCGACGACCAGGGTCGGCAGGTCCTCGGCGACCGGTGCGTCGTCCCGCACGGTCAGCACCACGGCGAGCCGCTCCCCCTCGGCGCGCCGGGCGACGAACAGCACGGCGTCGCGCGATGCGTCGTCGAGCCACTGCGCGTCGTCCACCGCGACGAGCGTCGGCGTGCCGGCCTCCGACAGCAGCGTCAGCACGGCGAGGTAGACGAGGAAGCGGTCCGCAGGCCCGGTGCCGGCCTCGTCCGCCTGACCGAGCGCCACGCGCAGCGCGGCGGCCTGGCGAGCCGGGAGCGCGTCGACGCCGTCCAGGACCGGACGCACCAGCCGGTGGAGCGCCGCGAAGGCCAGGGGCGACTCCGACTCGACGCCACGGACCCGCAGCACGCGCATGCCCGCCGCGGACGCCGCCGCGTCGGCCAGGAGCACCGACTTCCCGGCGCCGGGCTCCCCCGTGAGCACGATCGCTCCGCCGTCGCCGCGACGCGCGGCGTCCAGCACCGCGTGCACGGCGGCACGCTCCTTGTCCCGGCCGACGATCACGGCACCCAGCGTACGGGCGCGGGCACCCGTCTCCCGGGGGCGCACGACGGCGCGCCCGCGGCGGGCCGGCACCCTTCCCGGCAGTTTCGCCGGCGCGAGCCGGTGGTCCGGCCCGCGATCGTGGGACCGACGCACTCCCCGCAAGCAACCACCAGGAGCACATCATGACCGCCTCGCCCGCCCGGCTCGACGACTCCCGCACGTCGCTCGCCGGTCACGACCACGTCACCGTCCGGCGCGCCACCCCGGCGGACGCCGCGACGGTGCAGACCCTCGTCCTCGAGATCGCCGCGCACGAGGGCGACCTCGAGCACGTCCACGTCACGGCCGACGGGTGGACCGGGCTCCTCGGGCGGGACGACGTCGTCGTGCTGCTCGCCGAGCGCGCCGGCCACGCGCTCGGGTACACGTCGGCGACGCGCAGGCTCCATCTGTGGTCCGGCCGCGACCTGCTGGACGTCGACGACGTCTACGTCCGTCCCGGCGAGCGCGGCGCCGGCCTCGGCCGCCTGCTCCTCGTCGAGCTGGCACGGTTCGCCGACCCGCACGGTCTGACGATGAGGTGGGGCGTCGAGCCGTGGAACACCGGTGCGCAGCGCTTCTACCGCCGGCTGGGCGCGACGCTCCGCGACAAGGTCGTCGCGGGCTGGGCTCCCGACGCCTACCGCCAGGTCCTCGCCGCGCACGACGCCGGGGAGCCCCGATGAGCACCACCGCTCCCGCCGTCCCGTCCGTCCCGGCGACGCCCGCCGCGGGCAGACGCGGCGCCGCGCTCGCGGTGCTCGTGTCGGCGCAGTTCGTCGTCATGCTCGACACGTCGCTCGTCAACGTCGCGCTCCCCTCCATCCAGCGCGACCTGGCCCTCACGCCCTCGGGCCTGGCCTGGGTGGTGAACGCGTACGTCGTGGTCTTCGGCGGGTTGCTGCTGCTGTCGGGGCGGGCGGCGGACCTCCTGGGCCGGCGCCGCGTGCTCATGGCGGGCGCCGCCGTCTTCGCGGCCGGCGCCGTGACCGCGGGCGCGGCCGTCGACGAGGTGATGCTCGTGGCCGGGCGCGTGGTGCAGGGCGTCGGCGCGGCGGCACTGAGCCCGGCCGCCCTGGCCCTGCTCCTGCAGGCCTTCCCCGGGACGCGGCGAGCGCACGCGATGAGCGCCTGGGGTGCCGCGTCCACCGCGGGCGGTGCCTCGGGCGTGCTCGTCGGCGGGGTCCTCACCGGGACCGTCGGCTGGTCCTGGGCGTTCTTCGCCACGGTGCCCGTGTGCCTCGTCGTGCTCGCGGCCGCGCCGCGGCTGCTGGACCGGGCGGCGCCGGGGCCGCGGCGCCGCTTCGACGCCTGGGGCGCCGCCACCGTCACCGGCGCGCTCGCCGCACTGGTCCACGCCGCGCTGGCCGTCCCGACGCACGGATGGGACGCACCGCCCGTCATCACGGGCGCGGTCCTGGCGCTCGGCCTGTTGGCGACCTTCGTCGTCGTGGAACGACGAGCGGCCGACCCGCTCGTGCCGCTCGGGCTGCTCGGCGACCGGGACGTCGCGGCCGGCATCGTCCTCGGGGTGCTCGGCGGCGCGGCGCGCGCCTCGTCGTTCGTGCTCGTCGCGCTCTGCCTCCAGCAGCACCTGCACCTGTCGCCGCAGACGGCGGGACTCGCGATGGTTCCCACGTCGCTGGCCGGGTTCGCGGTCTCGCTGGCGCTGCTCCCCCGGGTGCTGCGCGCGCTGGGCCCCGAGCGGAGCATCGTCGTCGGCCTCGTCGTCCTGGCCGGTGGGCACCTGTGGCTCGCCCGCGTCCCGGCCGACGCGCACTACGTCCTCGACGTGCTCCCGGGGCTGCTTCTCGTCGCGGCGGGCGTCGCCCTGAGCTTCACGCCCACGACCATGGTCATCGCCTCGGGCGTCCCGGCGCAGCAGGCGGGGCTCGCGTCCGGGCTGTCGAGCTCCAGCGCGCAGGTCGGGGCCGCGCTCGGGATCGCTGCCTTCACCGCGGTCGCCGCGGCGTCGAGCCACGGTGACGCCGGGGACGGCCTCACGGGTGCCGGGTTCGGCGCCGCGTTCGTCGCGGCGGCGGCGGTCGCCCTGGTGGCCGCCGCCGTCGGCGCGTGGCTGGCTCGTCGGCGCTGAGCGCACGCCGTCCGAGGAAGCCCGGTCTGCCGGCGAACCTCGACGGGCTCAGGCCCAGAGGCCCAGCGGGTTGCCGTCGGGGTCGCTCACGACGGCGATCCGACCGAACCCGCCCGGCAGGTCCGTCGGCTCGAGGTAGACGGACGACCCGAGCCCCTGGGCACGAGCGATCGTGCCCTCGAGGTCGTCGGTACGGACGTAGATCTTGACGCCGGTGTCACCGGACGTCACCGACGGTCCGATCCCGCCGCCGACGGCGTCGTCCCCGGCGCCGGTGTCGACGAGGCCGTAGCCGTCGTCGTCGGTGTCGACGGACCAGCCGAAGAGGTCGCGGTAGAAGGCCTGGGCCTCGGGTGCCTGCGGGCTGACGATCTCGAAGAACGCCACGGGGTGCTTGGACATCGCACTGTTCCTTACTGGGTGGGGTTCGGCGCCGCCGCCCCTGCCACGACGGGCAGGGGCAGCAGGAGCCAGTCGATCTCGCCGACGTCGGCGAGGTGGGCAGGGTCGCCGGCGCGGAGCTCCTCGAGCTCGGCGTCGGAGTCGGCCTGCACGATCGCCATGCCCCAGCTGTGCGCGGGGTCGGCGACGGGCGAGTAGATCAGCACGCGGCCGTCTCGCGTCGGGCCACGCCAGTACTCGACGTGCGCCATCATCGTGGCCGTCTCGGCCTCGGTCATGGTCTGGGCGAAGTCCGGGCGGTGCGCCCGGAGCCTGTACAGGTACCAGGACATGGCAGGTTCCTCCTGTTCATACCCGGGTTTCTCATCCCCGGGTTCCTCATCCCCGGGACCCGGAGAGCGGGGTGCCGGTCTCGAGGACCGTCTTGAGGCCACTGATGACGAGCGCCCAGCCGCCGCTCACCCCGCGCGCCGTGGCGGGCGAGTGCTCGAGCCGGTCGTGCACCACGGTGAGCTTGGTGATGCCGTCCCCCTGCTCCTCGATCCGCCAGGTGACGCGGCTGGGAGCCTCCTGCGCCGCGGCCGGGTCCCACAGGCTCCGCCAGCTGTGGGAGAGCAGCCGGGGCGGGTCGCACTCGAGGACGGTGTCGTCTCCCCACAGCTCGCCGTCGGGGCCGTGCGACCGCAGCGGTGAACCGGGTTCGAGCGTCGACTCGAACGTCGACCCGAAGAAGTACTGCCTGCGGAACTCGGTCTGCGTGATGCCCTGCCAGACCTGCTCCGGCGTGGCCCTGATGTAGATCTGGAAGACGAGCCTGTCGGCGGCCTCGGTGCCGGCGGCGTCCGTAGCGGCGGCGTGCGTCACGTCGACTCCAATCTGCTCTTCAGGTCGCTGAGCGCGGCGACCTTCGGTTCGGTGTACCTCGAGATCCAGCGGTCGTGGATCAGCCGGATCTGCAGCGCGTTCAGGTGGTGCAAGGTCTGCCGGCCCTGCCGCTCGGTCGTCACGAGCCCGCCCGCGACCAGGACCTTCAGGTGCTTCATGACCCCGAACCGCGTCATGTCGGT
Organism: Isoptericola sp.; assembly: GCA_031181105.1. Taxonomy (GTDB): domain Bacteria; phylum Actinomycetota; class Actinomycetes; order Actinomycetales; family Cellulomonadaceae; genus Isoptericola. The sequence continues at coordinate 15,953 of JAPSLD010000011.1, forward strand.
CTCCTTGGTGACCAGTGCCTCGAGCTCGGAGAGCGACTGGCCGTCACGGTCCCGCAGGGCGTCGAGGATGCGCCGCCGTGTCGGGTCGGCCAGGGCCTTGAACGTCAGGTCGAGGTCGTCGTCTCTCGTCACACCTCAAGATAGGTGACCGTTTGGTCACATGTCAATGCCTGCTCGAGCCGCAGGTCACACGTGTGCGCAGGCGTGGGCCGACGACGCGGCCGGCGGGGGCGCTCGCTAGCCGGCTCGTGCGGCCAGGCGCGCCGGTGTCTCGTCGTCGAACTCGGCGAAGAACTCGCCCACACGATCGGTCAGCTCGTTCATCCCGTCGCAGGCGAACAGCGTGGGCTGGTAGTGCGAGATGTCGTAGTCGAGCGTGCCCATGGCGTGGAAGTCGAGCGGGCGGATGGTGGCGTCCCGGAACTCCTCGATCTCGCCGTAGGACGAGAGCAGGCCGGCGCCGTAGCACCGCAGCTCGCCGTCCTCGTACATGACCCCGAACTCGATCGTGAACCAGAAGACGTCCGCGACGAACTGCAGCCCCTCCGGTGTCTCGCACCGGCGGGCTGCCTCCCCCGCGCGCCGCTTCACCTCGGCGATCCCGGGGTTCGCGAGGAGGTTCCCATGACCGACGACCTCGTGGATGATGTCGGGCTCCGGCGTGTACAGCGGCTGGGACCCGTGCCTCAGGTACTGCGTCGAGTGGAACACGCCGTCGGCCAGGGAGCCGTAGAACTGGTCGAGCGGCACGAGCCCCGCGGCCGGGTGCAGCCGGAACCCGCTCAGCGGCTCGAGCCCCGCACTGACCTCGTCGAGCTGGGGCACGCGGTCGGTCGGGAGCCCGAGGGCCTCCTTGCCCTCGAGGAAGCCCCGGATCGCGAGCCGTTCGTGCTTCGGCGCGAGCTCGGCGCAGACCTTGCGCCAGATCTCGTTCTCGGCGTCCGTGTACTCGACCTGCGGCACGGGATCGCCCGGGCTCCATCGCAGCGCGGGCCCGGCGATCTCCTCCCGGCGACGCCGGTACTGCGCGTCGTTCGCACCCGGGTGGTCGTCCGCCAGGTGGACCGTGACGCCGTCCTCGTCCTCGGTGACGGGGGCGTAGAGCTGTCCTTCCTCGAACATCTCCGGAGAGTACGCCCGGTCCGCACCGCTCGCCTCCGCAGGCGCGGCACCCGTGCCGGCCCGTGCCGGCCCGTGCCGGGGCCCTGGGGCGCCGGCTACTCCCACCGGAACCACAGCGTCGCGAGCCCTGCCCCGACCACGGTGGTGGCCGCGAGCCCGAGCAGGGCGGTCGCCGGCATGCCCGACCCGGCCCACGCGGCACCCACGGCGTCGACCGCGGCACCGAACGGCAGCACGGCGCCGACGTCCCGCACGACGCCGGGCAGGTTCTCGCGCGGGCCGAACAGGCCGCCCGTGGCGCCCGTCGCGAAGAAGGCGAGGAGCCCGAGCGCGACCGCCGACTGCGGGGTGGGTGCGACGGCGGCGACGAGCATCCCGACCGCGTACATCGACGCCACCGCGAGGGCGAGCGCGCCCGCCGCCGCCCAGGGGCGCGCCGGGCCGGCGGCACCGAGGTGCCACACCGCGACACCGAGGGCGACGGCGAGACCGGCCGCGATCTGGACGACCCCGACGATCCCCTGCGCGACGAGCACCATCGCCGGCGAGGCAGGTGTCACCCCCAGCCGCCGCAGGATCCCCGTGCGCCGGTAGGCGGCCAGAAAGCTCGGCACGTTGACGACGCCGACCATGGCCACCACGGTCGTGAGCGTCACGGGCAGCACGTGCACCTCGAGCACGGTGCGGCCGCCGGAGCCCGGCAGCACCTCGTCCGTGCCGGACGCGATGCCGTTCATGACGAGGATGAGCACCGGCATGCCGAGCGGGACCACGAGGCCCGCGGTGTCGCGCGCGACCATCCTGGCCTCGGCGAGGGTCAGAGCCACCCACGCGCGCGGACCGGGACGGACGGCAGGCAGGGCGGTCGGGGCGGTCAACGGCCTCCTCGGTGATCGGCGGGACGGGTGCGGCGCGCTCGGTGAGGGCGAAGAACGCCTCCTCCAGCCCGGCACCGGGACCGAGGCCGGCGTCGGCGACGAGCGAGGCCGGGGTGCCGCGCGCGACGACGCGACCGGCGTCGAGCACCGTGACGCGGTCGCACAGCCGCTCGACCTCGTCCATGTGGTGGCTGACGAGCAGCACGGTCACCCCGTCGTCGCGCAGGTCCCGCACGAGTGCCCGCACGTCCCGGCGGGCCTCCGGGTCCAGCCCCGTGGTGAGCTCGTCCAGCACCACCACCCGCGGCGCGCCGACCAGCGCCACCGCGACCGAGGTGCGCTGCTGCTGGCCGCCGGAGAGCTTCTCGAACCGGCTGCCGCGGACCTCGCCCAGCCCCAGCGCGTCGATCAGCTCCTCGGGGTCGCGTCCCGTCGCGTAGAACGAGCGGTGCAGGTGCACCAGCTCGCGGACGGTCAGCGCGTCGTGCAGCCGCGGCGCCTGGAGCTGCACGCCGAGCACCCCGCGCACCCGGGCGCGGTCCGCCCGAGGGTCGAGGCCCAGGACGCGCACCTCTCCGCGATCCGGGGCGCGCAGGCCGGCGACCAGCTCGACCGCCGTCGTCTTGCCGGCGCCGTTGCGTCCCAGCAGACCCATGACCTCGCCGCGCTCGACGGTGAGGTCGAGGTCGTCGAGGGCGACGACCCGTCCGCCGCCACGGCCCCGACGCCGGTACGTCTTGCGCAACCGCTGCGCCCTGATCGCATCCACGACCTCGACGCTAGGGACGGCGCCCGCGGGACGCGCGTGCCACGGGTCACGAGCCGCGCCCATGACTTCCGGCACGGGTGGCGCGGGCACCGGGCCGATACCGTGGACGCGTGCGCCGCCTGGGTCCGGAGATGCTGTCCGGGCTGACGATCCTGCTCGTCTGCCTGGTGATCGTCGTACCCGTGCCGTTCGCCGTCGACGCCGGGCGCTTCCTCGTGCCGGTCTGGACGTGGGCGACGCTCGCGCTCCTGTACTTCGCTGCCGTGCTCGCCTGCGTCGCCGCGGCCCCGCGCACCCGACGCGCCGTCGCCGCGTGCCTGCTGCAGGCGGCGCTGGCCGCGGCGCTCGCGCTCACGGTGCCCGGCGCGGGCTGGCTGCCGATCCTGCTCGTCTTCGGGGCGGCGCTGAGCGCCTACGTCGCACCCCCGTGGACCACGGTCGTCGTCATCGTGGCGAACACGGCGGCGCTCGGCGTCTCCGGCGGCCTGAGCGACGAGGGACGCGGGACGCTCGAGGCGGTGCTCGGGGTCGGGCTGTACCTGCTGCTGCAGGTCTCGGCCGTCATGGTGAGCGTCGCCCTCCGGCACGAGCGGTCGATGCGCACGGAGCTGTCCGCCGCGCACGCCGAGCTCGCCGCGGCGGCGGTGCTGCAGAACGAGGCGACGCGCGCCTCCGAGCGGCTCAGGATCTCGCGCGAGCTCCACGACCTCGTCGGCCACCAGCTCACGGTGCTCACCCTCGAGCTGGAGTCCGCGCTGCACCGGGGCCCGGACGCCGGACGCGAGCACGTCGAGCGCGCGCGCACCGTGGCGCGCGAGCTGCTGGACGACGTCCGGCACACGGTCGGGGACCTGCGCCGCCGGGCGCCCGACCTGCGCGCGGCGCTCGAAGCGGTCGCGGAGGCGGTCCCCCGGCCGCGCGTCGAGATCAGCGTGGCCGACGACGTCGTCGCGGACGAGGAGCAGACCGCCGCCCTGGTGCGGGTGGTCCAGGAGGTGGTGACCAACGCCGTGCGACACGCGGAGATGGCCACGGTGTTGCGGCTCGCGGTCACCCGCAGCGGCGACCGCCTCACGCTGGTGGCCCAGGACGACGGACTGACGTCCGGCGAGGTGCGGCTCGGCAACGGGCTGCGCGGCATCGTCGAGCGGACGCGGGCCCTCGGCGGCGAGGCCACGTTCGACGCGTCCGCGGGCTTCCGCGTCGAGGCGCACCTCGCCGCCCGGTCGGCGTCGTGAACGAGGCCGCGGACGGCGTCCGGCTCGTGCTGGTCGACGACCAGACGCTCGTGCGGCGCGGCATCCGCAGCCTGCTGGAGATCGCCGGCGACGACGGCGTGCGGTTCGAGGTCGTGGCCGAGGCGGACGACGGCGAGACGGCGGTCGCCGCGGTCGCCGAGCACCTGCCCGACGTCGTCCTGCTGGACCTGCGCATGCCGGGGCGCGACGGTGTCTGGGCCCTCGAGACGCTCCGAGCGCGCGGGTTCGAGACGCCCGTGCTCGTCCTGACGACGTTCGACGACGACGAGCTCGTCCTGCGTGCCCTGCGGGCCGGCGCGGACGGCTACCTGCTCAAGGACGTGACCCTCGAGAAGCTGGTCCGGGCGGTCCGCGCGCTCGCCGAGGGCGGTACCTTCGTGCAGCCCGCCGTGACCGAGCGGTTGCTCCGCGCCGTCCGGTCGGGGCTGCGGCCGGACGACGCCCGTCCCGTGATCGACTCCCTCACCGAGCGCGAGGTCGAGGTGCTGCGGTTGCTGGCGCAGGGCTGGTCGAACCGGCAGATCGCCGACGCGCTCTACCTCGCGGAGGGCACGGTGAAGAACCACGTGTCCGCCGTGCTCCTCAAGCTCGGCGTCCGCGACCGGACGCGCGCGGTGCTCCGCGCGCTGCAGGAAGGCCTGATCGGCTGACGACGGCACCCCCGGGCGCCGCGCTGCGCGAGCCGCCCTGGTGTGCCCACCATGGAGGGACCCACGGAAGCGGGGTGGCCGGTGCGGACCTTCGGTGTGGAGGAGGAGCTGCTGCTGGTCGACGCCCGGACGCACCGGCCGCTGGCCGCGGGCCCGGAGGCGGTACGGGCGGAGCGGACGCGGCCGGGTGCCGGGACGCGGACCGCCACCCGCGAGCTGACGGTCGAGCTGCAGCGCGAGCAGATCGAGTTCGTGGGCCCGCCCTGCACGACGCTCACCGAGCAGCTCGCCACGATCCGCCGGGGCCGGGCCTTGGCCGACGCCGCCGCCCGCGCGGTCGGCGGACGGGCGGTGGCGCTGGCGACGTCGCCCTTCGCCGAGCCGCCGAGCCTCGTCCCCGAGCCGCGCTACCGCCGGATCGGGGAACGGTTCGGGCTGCTCGCCGTCCGGCACCTCACGTGCGGGTTCCACGTGCACGTCGAGGTCGCCGACCGCGAGGAGGGCGTGGCCGTGCTCGACCGGGTCCGCGTGTGGCTGCCCGTGCTGCTGGCCCTGAGCACCAGCTCGCCGTTCTGGTACGGGGTGGACTCGGGCTTCGCCAGCTACCGCTACCAGGCCATGAGCCGGTGGCCCACCGCCGGTCCGTGCGACGTCTTCGGCTCGGCCGCGGCGTACGACGCCCAGGCTCGAGCGCTGCTCCGCTCCGGCGTCCCCCTGGACGAGGACATGCTGTACTTCGACGCCCGCCTGTCGGCCCACTTCCCCACCGTCGAGGTGCGTGTCGCCGACATCTGCATCGACCCCGCGCATGCCGCGGTGCTCGCCGCGCTCGTGCGCGCGCTCGTCGAGACCGCCGTCCGCCAGTGGCGCGGCGGGCAGCCGCCGCATCCCGTCAGCGCTGCCGAGCTGCGCACCTGGACCTGGCGCGCCAGCCGGTGGGGCACCGAGGGTGCCCTGGTCAGCCCGGCCGGCGGGTCGCCCGCGCCCGCGGCCGTCGTCGCCGCCGAGCTGCTGGCCCTGCTCCGCCCGGTGCTCGACGAGCACGACGAGACCGAGCACGTCGAGACCGTGGTGGCCGCGATCCTCGCCGAGGGCTCCGGTGCACGGCACCAGCGCCGGGCCTACGCGTCCCGGCGTGACCCGGTCGACGTGGTGGAGGCCGCCCTGCGGGTCGGTACGCCACCCGCCACCGGACAGCACCCGTCTGCGACGGAACCGGGCACCCAGGAGCACGCCGGCTGACGCGAGGGACCGAGCGCGGCCGCGGCGATGAGTCCGGCGGCGCCCGCAGGTCTCCCCTGTGACCGCAACAGCGCACGTCGGGAGGAATCATGGGCCTCATCCAGATCGAGCTCTTCGCGACCCTCGACCTCGTCGGGCAGGCGCCCGGCGGCCCGGACGAGGACCCCGTGGGGTTCCCGTTCGGCGGCTGGCAGGCGCCCCTGCTGGACGAGGTCGCCGGCGCGCAGGTCGACGCGGCGTACGAGGGCACGGACGCCCTCCTGCTCGGCCGGCGGACGTACGAGATCTTCGCCGCCTACTGGCCGTACCAGGAGGGCGGCGACGACGACTCGATCGCCGCCCTGTTCAACCGCGTCCCGAAGTACGTCGCCTCCCGCGGCCGGCCGAACCTCTCGTGGGCCGGGTCCGCACAGCTCGGCCCAGACCTGCCGGCCGCGGTGCGCGAGATCCGGGACCGGCACGAGCACGTCAAGGTCGTCGGGAGCCTCAACCTGGTGCAGACCCTCCTGCGGGAGAGGCTCTTCGACCGCATCGACCTGTGGGTGCACCCGATCGTCCTCGGCGTCGGGAAGAAGGTGTTCGACGGCGGCGCGGTCCCCACGAACGTCACCCTCCTGGAACCGCCGGCCGCGGGTCCGAAGGGCACCGTGTACCTGCGCTACGGCCGCGCCGACGGGACCCCGGCCACGGGTGACATGAGCGCACCCGACTGATCGGTAGGGTTCCGGCTGTGAGCTCGCCGTCCCGCACCGCGCGCACGACGGCGGCCGTCCTCGTCGTCGTCGTGACGCTCGCCGGGCTGGGGGGCCGGGCCGCGCTCCCCGAGGCGGTCGGCGCGCCGCTCGGCGACTGCCTGTACGCGGCTCTGGTGGTCCTGGTCGTCGCACTCGCCCGGCCGCGCACGACGCCGGTCGCCGCCGCCGGCGTCGCGCTCGCGGTGTGCGCGGCGATCGAGCTGTCGCACCTCACCGACGTGCCGGCAGGGCTGCTCGAACGGTTCCCCCTGCTCCGGTTCGTGCTCGGCACGACGTTCGGGGCACCGGACCTGGCCTGGTACGCCCTCGGCGCGGCGGTGGGTGCGGTGCTGCTCCGCCTCACGACACCGCGGGCGACCGACCGGTCGCCGCTCGACCCTGCAACCGGCAGCCGACGGGCGCGCGCGCTGCTGCTCCTACCGCTCGGCGTCGTGGTGGCCGCGGGCGGCGCCCTCGGCTGGTTCGTGCGGACCGAGGAGCAGGACCTGACCGCACAGGTCGCCGTCGCGCGGGGCACGCTCGACGACTCCGAGGACCGGGTGGTCAGTGACCGTGTCCGGACCGCTCTCGCCGGCTCGATCCACGACGCCCGGACCGTCCTGGCGCAGACTCCGATCCTGGACCGACTGCCGGGCGACGCCACACGCGTCCGCGAGAGGCTGGAACGCGACGTCGCGGCGGTCGAGGAGTCCCGCCTGGCGTTCGCGCTGGGCGAGGCCGGCGGCGCGCGCGACGACCTGGAGCCGGTGGTGCGCCGGGCCGAGCAGGTGCTGGCCGCCACCGAGGGGCTCGGCGCGGGCGAGGACGTCAGGTCCGCGCTGCGCGCCGCCCTCGAGTCGGCCCGCGGCGAGGTGGCTGCGACCGCGCCTGAACGGCTCGCCGAGGCAGGGACCGCGGAGGTCGAGCGCGCGACGGCGATCCTGGCGACCCGTCGCACCGACCTCCATCGGGCCACGCGCGACCTGGTGACGGCCCAGGACGCCGTGACGTGCCCCTACCCCGACCAGCTCTGGTTCCCGGAGGCCGGCAGGCTGGACGCCGCCGACCTCGCGCCGATCCCGTGGGCGCCGCAGCACTCCGTGCGGGCGGACCTCCTCCCCGGGCTCGAGGCGCTCAACGACGCCTACCGCGCGCAGTTCGGGCGGGACCTCCCGGTCAACTCCGCGTACCGCACCTACGACGAGCAGGTCGCCGTGTACAACCCGGCCGACCCCAACCCGCTGGCCGCGCCTCCCGGCTGCTCGAACCACGGCCTGGGCACGGCGATCGACCTGAGCGTCGGACCGCAGGGCTTCGACAGCCCGCAGTACGCGTGGCTCAAGGCCAACGGCGAGCGGTTCGGCTGGGTGCACCCCGACTGGGCCGGGCCGGACGGGCGCCTCCCGGAGCCGTGGCACTGGCAGTCCGTGAAGACACCCGTCGAGCACTGACGTCCCAGCGCGGCCGGGAGGCTGACCGCAACCTGCGCGCCGACCGGTCGGCACTGCTCGGCGGGCTAGCGGCCTCGCGTCGCGCCGGCGGCCCGCCCGGCGGCCCGCTCGGAGCCACGGACGAACTCGAGCGCCTCGCCGGCGAGCTCGGACCAGCTCGCGTCCGGACGTGCCGTGACCCACTGCTTGAGCGGACGCCCCTGGCCCCGGTCGTAGTAGTCGCACACGGAGTGGCGCACCAGGTCCCGGCACCGCGTCGCGGCGAGCTTCACGACGAGCCGGTCGTCGACGAGCATCGCGAAGATGCTGCCGTCCACTCGCAGTCCGGGAGACGACCCGAAGCCGGTCCTCTCCTCGACGCCCGGTTCGCCGAGCAGCCGGTCGGCGATCCGCTCGAAGCGTTCCAGCGGGCTCATCGGCTCACCACCCCCTGCAGGGCAGCGGTGTCGTGGATGTGGCGGACGTGCCGGACGAGGCCCTCGCGGACGGTGAAGTGCTCCGCCACCCGCAGGACGCCGAACGAGTCGCTGTGCATGTCGAGGACGAGCATCGCCTCGTCCGGGTCGTGCGAGAGCTCGGAGAGGATCTCGACTCGGTCGAGCAGGCCGGCGAAGCCCGTGACCGCGGCGATGAACTCGTCGGCGCCCGAGTACGTGTGGATCGGCACGTCGGTCGTCAGGTCGTCGGCCAGGAGCGCCCGGGCGGCACCGAAGTCGCCGCGCATCCAGGCGTGCGCGTAGGCGCGGGCGACCTCGAGGGCCGGCTGCTCGGGCCGCGAAGCTCCGAAAGGTCGGCCACGACCGAGCTCGAGATGCGCGGCGAGGCTCTCGACGAAGCGATCCCAGCCGGAGGCGACGAGGGAACGGTCGATCCCGTCGTGCCGGAGCGTCACGGCCGACCGCCCGGCACCCGCGGGCGCGAGCTCGAAGGCGATCGTGCTGCCCACCCACGCGGAGGTGGAGGTGTTGAGGAAGCAGGTCCAGGTCACCCGCGTCGGCTCGTCGAGGAGGTCGACGCGCAGTCCGATCGCCTCGTCCATGCCCTCGAAACCGAGGACCAGCTCCCCGCCCGGCTCCATCACGCCGGCGACGATCGGTGTCCACCATGCGCGGACCCCACCGACCGTGCTCACGGCGCGGTAGGCGTCGCCCACCGGCGCCGCAACAGGGACCGTGCGGGAGTAGGTGTCGATCACCATCAGAGTGCCTCCTTGCCTCGTTCGGACAAGTAGACACTTACACAAGCCGTCACTTGTAGGCAAGACCCGAGCGGGTGAACGCTCAGGAGGGCGCGTCGCCGGAGTGACGGCCACCACGACGGCGTCGCGCGCGCGCCGTGGCGACCAACGTCGCGACGAGGCTGAGGAGCACGGCGACGACGAGCGCCGGGACGAGCACGAGCTTGACCGTGGTGACCGCCGAGGCGAAGGCGACGACCCCTGCCGCGAGATCGGGCCAGGTCGCGATCAGGACGCCGACCAGCACGTTCTCGACGAGGTCCAGCGCCGGCACGGCGAGCCCGGCGACCACGCCGACGACGAGCGCAGTCCGGACCCACCTGGCGCCGGAGCGTCCGCGCACCCAGGCCAGGACCGTGGCGGCCGCGACGCCGAAGGCCACGCCCGACGCCGCGTCGAGGGGAAGCAACCAGGCATACCCGAGACGGCCCGACGGCCCGAGCTGCTGCATCACGCGGCGCGCGTCGTCGGCGGTCCACGCCATCCGGGTGTCGAGGAGGACGATCCCTCCGGTGAGCTGCGGCGCCACGAGCTGGACGAGGGCTCCGAGCAGGAGGGCGAGGCCCGCGGTGAGCAGGACCCCGCGCCCGGTCCTGGGGAGAGACGGGATGCCCGAACGCCGTTGCATGAGGTCAGGAGACATAGGCACGATCGCGCATGTCAACTCTGGCGGAACGGCGATTGGGTGGCGGCGTTCGCACAAGCGACTGCTTGACGGTCCAGGGTCTCGCTGCCGATGATGTGGCTATGGAGCCGCAGAGCGCGCTGAGGGCCCTCGCCGAACCCCGTCGGCTTGCGATCCTGCGGCTCGTGCGTGACGAGCCACGCGCGGCCGGGGAGATCGCTCAGCACTTCGACGTCACGCAGCAGGCGGTCTCGCAGCACCTCAACGTCCTCCGAGACGCGGGTCTGCTCGAGATGCGCAAGGAGGGGCGCCGGCACCTGTACGCCGTCAGGCCCGAGGGGCTCGTCGCGCTCGACGAGTTCCTCGCCCAGCTGTGGCCCACCGGCCTCGAGCGTCTCAAGGGGGCCGTCGAGGACGGTCGGCCCGGGGCCAGGGAGGTCGACGGCGTTGCCTGAGACGTACCGCGGCAGCGTCCGGATCGATGCGCCGCCGAGCCTGGTGTTCGCCCACTTCACGCGAGCAGACCTGCTGGCTGCCTGGATGGGAGACGGTGCCGACGTCGATCCTCGGCCGGACGGGAGGTTCGTCCTCTACATCAACGGTGGACCGATCGCCGGCAGGTACGTCGAGGTGGTGCCCGACGAGCGCGTGGTGATCACGTGGGGCCGTCAGGGTTCTCACGACTTCCCTCCCGGCGCGAGCACCCTCGATGTCAGGCTGCGAGCGGACGGCGACGGGACGATCGTCGACATCGAGCACTCCGGTCTTCCGGGCACGGAGGCGGGACAGCACGAGCTCGGTTGGAAGCACTACCTGTCCCGACTGGCGGTGGCCGCGACCGGGAGCGACCCCGGCCCGGACCCCTGGGCGTCCGCCCTTCCTCCGGCCGCCGTGCCGCACTCGGATCGCTGACCCGCGGGCTCCGGGAGCTGGGTCCGGAGCCGGCCGTGCGGTGCTGCTACCTCACCGTGATGACCACCCGCTGGTACTCGGTGAGGTTCCGTGCGTCCTTCGCCTCGAGGATCACGTGGACCGACTGCCCCGGCTCGGCGTCCCGAGGGATGCGTACGCTCAGCGCTCCGTTCCCCCGCCGCTCGATGTCGACGCCGCCCGGGTACGTACCGGCTTCCCGGTACTGCCACCACGTGAGGTCGACGGCGTCCCCGTCCGGGTCGAGGACCGCCGCGGTGAGCGGCACCGTGGCACCTGCCTTCGCCCGGATGTCGACCCCCCTGGCGGACCGTGATGCTCGGCGCATGGTTGGCGTCCTCGAACCTGTCGGTGACGGTCCACTGCAGGCGCGCCGCGAAGTCTTCCTGGATCGCCGAGAAGAACCGTGCGGTCGAGTAGTCGCGCGGCGTCGAGCCGTCGGGCGCAGCGTCGACCGCACCGCGGTTCGTCCACCGTGACGAACGCGTTCTCCGCCGTGCCGCGACCGGCCAGCCGGATCCCAGGCTCCGAGGCCACCGTGCTCGCCTCCTCGTACACGGACCACTCGCGTGTCACGCCGTCCCCGTCGGGATCCTGGACCATCGAGCGCACCTCGACCGTGCTGCCCGGCGTCGTGCTGACCCCTCGTCGGACGTGACGAAAGATCCGACCCTGCTGTGTCGGCACTGAAGTACCTCTCGAGGCGACGTTGCCGACGTCGCCGATGGCGACCTTGGAGAGAAGCTCGTCGGTCGGGGAAACATCAGCTCGTTCCTCTCCGTCGAGGTGAGCAGCCGATCACAGCCGCCGCATCTTCATCCACGGCGAAGCGTGCTCGCCTCACGGCAGGGACCGGTAGGGGCGTTGTCGAAGGGTGCGCGATGTCTGCGAGGCGTTGACAGCGCTGAAGCCGCGTGCCTACGCTCGCGTGAGGATGCAAGCGTGAATCAAGATGCGACGGAGCAACTGTGACACGTATACCCGGGCCGGCCATCGACCACGACGTCTCCCCCTCGAAGCAATGGCGCCTCGGGGAGACGCCCTGGCGCAACCAGGCGTTTCCTGCGCCTCGGTCCCGTGTGATCATCGACAACGACTTCTCGGGCGACCCGGACGACCTCTTCCAGCTCGTGCACCACGTGCTGTCGCCGGCAGTCGACATCCCGCTGGTCGTCGCTTCGCACCTACGACCCGGTGACCCGATGGACCCTGGACCGGAGACGGCGCGGAACGCGCGTGCCGTGGCTGCCGACGTCTTCGCGCGGATGGGCTTGGACTCCACCGAGCGCATCTACGAGGGGGCGTCGGAGGCGATGGTTGACACCACCACGCCGCAGGTGTCTGCCGCCGCGCGGGCGATCATCGCCGAGGCGATGCGTGACGACGTCGCCACCCCGCTCTTCTACGCGGCAGGCGGGGGCCTGACGGACCTGGCTTCCGCCTACCTGCTGGAGCCCAGGATCGCGCGACGACTCATCCTGATCTGGATCGGCGGGCCCGAGCACGACGGCCTCGCCCTGCCACCGATGAATGCCATGCCGATCGAGTACAACCTCCTGATCGACGTCAACGCAGCCCGCGTCCTGTTCGCTGCGCAAGACCTGACGATCTGGCAGGTCCCGCGGGACGTCTACCGGCAGTGCCTCGTGTCCGACATCGAGCTCAGAACGCGTGTCGCGTCCTGCGGACCCCTAGGGACGTACCTGTACGAGGAGATCGCCTACGAGCAGCAACGGGTGCACGACAACGGCCTGGAGGTGTGCGAGTCGTACGCGCTGGGTGACTCGCCGCTCGTCCTGCTCACGGCCCTCCGTTCGACGTTCCAGGCCGACTCGTCGTCGTCGTCCTACGAGGAGCGACCGACGCCGGAGCTCACGGTGGACGGCACGTACCGTCCCGTGCGCGGCGCACGACCGATGCGCGTCTACACCCAGGTCGACGTCCGGCTGATGTTCGAGGACTTCTTCCTCAAGCTCGACGAGTTCACCCGGTGGCAGGCAGACGTATCCGCCTGATGCAGGTTTGGACCTCCGACGGCTCTGTACGTCGAGGCCGACAGGGGGCGACACATCATCAAGGAGGCAAAGGTGCTCAGCAACAGGACGATCGTCAGCGCCATCGCGGTCGGCGCGATGGCCCTGACAGCCGCGGCCTGCAGCGGCGGCGGCGACGGGGCCGAGGGCGGCGCGAGCGAGGTTACGGTCTGGACGCTCACGCAGGAGGGCGAGCGGCAGGAGGTGTGGGACGCCGCCGTCGAGGCCTTCGAGGAGGCGAACCCCGACATCACCATCGTGACCGAGGAGCGCGCCACCGACCCCCATAAGGACGCCCTGCGCCAGGCTGCCGGCACCGACGCCGGTCCGGACATCTACCGGTACTGGGGCGGCGCGGGGCTCGGAGGCGAGCTCGTGGAGGTCGGAATGAGCGCGGACCTCACCCAGTACTACGAGGAGTACGGCTGGGCCGACGAGCTCACGCCCACGGCGCTGCAGAACGCCACCCAGTACGGCGGCTACCACGGTGTGCCGTTCATCCAGGCCACGGAGGCCGTGTTCTACAACAAGGCGCTCTTCGAGCAGGCCGGGATCACAGAGGTTCCGAGTACCTACGAGGAGCTTGTCGCGGCCGCGCAGAGTCTCAAGGACGCCGGCATCACGCCGATGGAGTTCGGCGGCACGGTGAACTGGCACGTCATGCGCCTGCTCGACTCCCTGATCGAGACGTTCTGCGGGGCCGAGAAGGCCGACGAGCTCACCCAGGGCGACGGGGACTGGGGTGCGGAGCCCTGCGTCACGGAGGCCTTCACCGAGTTCAAGATGTGGGGCGACGAGTACCTCAACGAGGGATTCATGGCGATCAGCAACGACGACGCCTCCCAGCTGTTCTATTCCGGCCAGGCCGCCATGACGATCGAGGGCAACTGGTTCGGCCCGATGGCGATCGACGGCGGACTGCCGCCCGAAGACATGGGAATCTTCACCTTCCCGACGGGCACCGGGCGCGTGTACGGCTTCGGCGAGCTCCTGTATCTCACACCGAGCGCCGAGAACCCCGACGCCGCGGCCAAGTTCCTCGACTACCTGATCTCCGTCGAGGGGCAGGAGCAGCTGGGCGGTGCCTTCAGCACCCTGTCGGTGAACGCCGACTTCGAACCGCCGGCCGACGAACCGCTGACGGAGGACTGGCAGAAGATTGTCGCAGAGGCCGACGGCCTGTACGTCAACAACGACCAGAACTTCCCCACGGCCGAGACCTCGGAGTTCTGGCGCGTGCAGAACTCCGTCCTCACCGGCGACATCGCCCCTGCGGACGCCGGCGCGGAGTTCCAGAAGTGGCGTGACGCCAACAGCTGACCGCAACTCCTGGGGGTGGCGATGCCGCCACCCCCAGGACGCGTCGAGGAGCGAATCATGACCGTCCTGTCCGATCCGGCACCGCAAGCGTCGGGCACTGCTCCACCTCGCCGGATCAAGCACCGGCGGTTCCTGACCGCGCTGCCGTTCCTGCTCCCGGCCGTGCTGATCTACGGGTACTTCATCGTGTACCCGATGCTGGACTCGGTTCGCCTGTCCCTGCACAGGTGGTCGGGTTTCCGCACGGAGCAGCCCGAGTTCGTCGGCCTCGAGAACTACGTCCGGCTCTTCACGCAGGACCCTGTGTTTTGGAGGTCCTTCACCAACTCGATCATCTGGGTCGTGCTGTCGTTGCTCATCCCGATGGTCATGGGCCTGCTGCTGGCCCTCGGCCTCAACCGGCAGCTCGTCGGCCGGAACCTGATGCGTGCCGTCATCTACATCCCGGCGGTCTTCGCGTCGATCACCGTCGCGGCGATGTGGCGCTGGATATACAACCCGACGCTGGGGCTGGTCAACCGGGCGCTCGAAGCGGTCGGGCTGGACTCGTTGACACAGTCGTGGCTCGGCGACCCCAGGATCGCGCTCTACTCGATCTTCGCCGCGTCCGTGTGGCAGGCGGTCGGCTTTCCGATGGTGCTCTTCCTCGCCGGCCTCCAGACGGTCCCGCCTGAGCTGGTCGACGCCGCCAGGATCGACGGGGCC
>JAPSLD010000012.1 GCA_031181105.1 Isoptericola sp.
TGTGCGCGGGGTCGGTCGAGACCACCAGCACGCGCCGGCCGGCGCGCGCCTGGGCGAGCGCGACGGCCGACGCGATCGACGTCTTGCCGACCCCGCCCTTGCCGCCGCAGAAGAGCACCCGGCGGCGTGCGGCGAGGTCTAGCAGCACGAGACGTTCTCCAGCGGCGAGCGCTCCATGCCGAGGCGGGTGTGCCACTCGTGCACGCGCTCGGTCAGCAGCGGCAGCAGCTCGACGGTGTAGTACGACGCCGGGTTGGGCACACCCAGCGCCTCGGCCATGACCACCAGCATGAACAGGTCGTCCTCGTCGCGCCGGGCGCGGGAGAGCGTGCGCCGGTACGGCGCCTCGTAGAGCTCCCGCAGCCCGGCGGACAGGCTGCGCAGCGAACCGCGCAGGGGCATCAGGCCTTCCGCGACCCCTCGAGCACCGGCTCGTCGGTCTCGGGGTCGAACGTGCCCTTGCGGGCGGCGTTCATCGCCGCGACCGCCTCGACGGCGACCCACAGCGACGCGATCAGGATGATCACGTCGAGCACGAGCAGCAGCCAGCTGCGGTCGGCCCAGAACGTGCCGAGCTGGACGACGAGCGCGTAGATCGACATGACCATCACGAACACCAGCGGGATGAGCACCGGCACGGGGTTGCGCTTCTTGCGCAGCAGGATGATCGCGACGATCGACAGCGTCAGCGAGGCCAGCAGCTGGTTGGTGGTGCCGAACAGCGGCCAGATGAGCATGCCGCCCGAGCCGTCGCCGCCGGCGCTGAAGGTGAGGGACACGGCCACGACGAGCACGACGAGCGTGCTGACCGCCTTGTTGATGCGCATCCCCATGATCTCGCCGGCCTCCTGGACCACGAAGCGCTGCAGGCGCACGCCGGTGTCCATCGTGGTCGCGGCGAACAGCACCGCCATGGTCGCGAGGATCGTCGCCGAGAGGGACACCGGGATCCCGAGGCCCGCGTTGACGATCGCGCCGCCGCCCTGGACGAACGCGGACACGCCGCCCTCGTTGAACGCGGAGTACACGGCCTCCCACTCGGCGAGCGTCCGGTAGCCCGCCGTCGCCGCCAGGATCGCGCCGAGGGCGAGCAGCCCCTCGCCGACCGCGCCGAAGTAGCCGACGAACCGCGCGTCGGTCTCCTTGTCGAGCTGCTTGGCCGACGTGCCCGACGCGACCATGCCGTGGAAGCCGGAGATCGCGCCGCACGCGATGGTGACGAACAGCAGCGGGACGAGGCTCGGCGTGCCCTCGGGCAGGTTGCCGTTGACCGCGGGCGCGACGACGGACGGGCTCGCGAACAGCACCGCCAGGTAGAGGATGCCGAGGCCGATGAAGAGCTGGACCCCGTTGATGTAGTCGCGCGGCTGCAGCAGGACCCACACCGGCAGCAGCGACGCGATGCCGGCGTAGACGAACAGGGCCACGATCCAGAACGTCGCGGGCGACATGCCGAGGATCGGGTCGGGCAGCACCACCGGGAACCGGTCGCCCACCAGGATGAGCGAGTACAGGGCGACGACGCCGATGACCGTCGTCAGGAGCAGGTTGATCTTCCAGCGGTAGATCATCTGGCCGATGATCGCGGCGACGACGATCGCGCCCCACACCGGGATGACCGAGGTCGGCGTCGCGATCAGCAGGTTCTTGATGACCGTGGCGAACGCGGCCACGACCATCAGGAGCAGCAGGAAGATCACGACCAGGAACAGGTTGCGCCCGCGTGCGCCGATGTAGCGGCCGGACAGCATCCCCATCGACTGGCCGCGGTTGCGCACGGAGGCCCACAGCGCGCCCAGGTCGTGCATGCCGGCGAAGAACACCGTGCCGAGCGTGACCCACAGGAACGCCGGCAGCCAGCCCCAGATGACCGCGACGGCGGGCCCGACGATCGGCGCAGCGCCCGCCACCGAGGTGAAGTGGTGGCCCCAGAGCACGAACTTGTTGGTCGGGACGTAGTCCACGCCGTCGGACAGCTCGTGCGCCGGCGTCGTGAAGGACGGCGAGAGCCTGTAGATGCGCGTGGCGAGGAACTTCGAGTACAGGAAGTACCCGGCGAGCACCATGGCCACGCCGATGAGCATGAGCACCAGGGAGTTCATGAGGGGGCTCCGATCTGTCGTCGTCGACGTCGGTGGGTTGAGCCGTGCGGAGAAAGTGTAGAGGTTGTGCGGCCAGGGCGCGCAGACCCCGCCACGGCGCGCATGTTCGTGACGCCCGTCACATGTGGGTAGACTCGCGCGCATCCCGTCGTCAACGGCGCCGGCGGGACCCTTGGTCTTCTCCCGCGCCAGGGACGGCAGCAGCACGTCGAGGAGGACGGATGCTCACACTCGGTTCCACCAGCATCACGATCGTCGCGGTCATCGGGGTCGTGGGGCTGGCCGCGCTCCTGGTCGCGGCCACCCTGCGCCGGCAGGTGCTCGCCGCACCCGAGGGCACGGCGAGCATGCAGGACATCGCCCGCGCGGTCCAGGAGGGTGCGTCCGCCTACCTCAACCGCCAGTTCCGGACGCTCGCGCTCTTCGCGGTCGTGGTGTTCGCGCTCCTGTTCCTGCTCCCCGGCGACGGCGGCGTGCGGGTCGGGCGGTCGATCGCGTTCCTGGTGGGCGCCGGGTTCTCCGCGGCGATCGGCTACCTGGGCATGTGGCTCGCCGTGCGGGCGAACGTGCGCGTCGCCGCGGCCGCGATGCACGCCGCCACCGGGCGTCAGGAGGGTGCTCGCATCGCCTTCCGCACCGGCGGCGTCGTCGGCATGTCGGTGGTGGGCCTCGGCCTGCTCGGTGCGGCGATCGTCGTCCTGGTCTACCGGGCCGACGCCCCGGCCGTGCTCGAGGGCTTCGGCTTCGGCGCCGCGCTGCTCGCCATGTTCATGCGCGTCGGCGGCGGCATCTTCACCAAGGCGGCCGACGTCGGCGCCGACCTGGTCGGCAAGGTCGAGCAGGGCATCCCCGAGGACGACCCCCGCAACGCCGCGACGATCGCCGACAACGTGGGCGACAACGTCGGCGACTGCGCCGGCATGGCCGCCGACCTGTTCGAGTCGTACGCCGTGACGCTCGTGGCCGCGCTCATCCTCGGCAAGGCGGCCATGGGCGAGCAGGGCCTCGTCTTCCCGCTCATCGTCACCGCGATCGGGGCTCTCGTCGCGCTGCTGGGCGTGGTCGTGACCCGGGTGCGCGGCAACGAGAACGGGCTGAAGGCGATCAACCGCGGCTTCTACCTGTCGGCGCTCGTCGGCGCCGCGCTCGCGGCGGTCGCCGCGTTCGCCTACCTGCCCGGCTCCTTCGCCGAGCTCTCCGGCACGGCCGACCTGGGCGACGTCGGCGGCTCCGACCCGCGCGTCGTGGCGTCGCTCGCGGTCCTCGTCGGCATCGTCCTGGCCGGCGTGATCCTGTGGATCACGGGCTACTTCACCGGCACGACGTCCAAGCCCACGCTCCGCGTCGCCGCGACGTCGCGCACGGGGGCGGCCACGGTCGTGCTCTCGGGCATCGGCGTCGGGTTCGAGTCCGCGGTGTACACCGCGGGCATCATCGCCGCCGCGATCCTCGGCGTGTTCCTCCTGGCCGGCGGCTCGGTCTGGCTCGCGCTGTTCCTCGTGGCGCTCGCCGGCTGCGGCCTGCTGACCACGGTCGGCGTCATCGTCGCGATGGACACGTTCGGCCCCGTGAGCGACAACGCGCAGGGCATCGCGGAGATGTCCGGCGACATCGACGAGGAGGGCGCGCAGATCCTCACCGACCTCGACGCCGTCGGGAACACCACGAAGGCCATCACCAAGGGCATCGCGATCGCGACGGCCGTCCTGGCCGCGACGGCGCTGTTCGGCTCGTACGCCGACGCGGTCGAGACGGCGCTCGAGCAGGTCGGGGCCGTCGGCGGCGGTCTGGTCACCTCGATGCTCAGCTACGAGATCATCTCGCCGGTGACGCTGGTCGGCGTGATCCTGGGCGGCGCGACCGTGTTCCTGTTCTCCGGCCTTGCGATCGACGCCGTCACGCGGGCGGCCGGGGCCATCGTGTTCGAGGTGCGGCGGCAGTTCCGCGAGCACCCCGGGATCATGACGTACGACGAGCGGCCGGAGTACGGCAAGGTCGTCGACATCTGCACCCGCGACTCGCTGCGCGAGCTCGCGACGCCGGGCCTGCTCGCGGCGTTCGCGCCGATCGCCGTGGGCTTCGGCCTGGGCGTCGGCCCGCTCGCCGGCTTCCTCGCGGGCACCATCGGCACGGGCGTGCTGATGGCGATCTTCCTCGCGAACTCGGGCGGCGCCTGGGACAACGCGAAGAAGATCGTCGAGGACGGGGCCTACGGCGGCAAGGGCTCCGAGGCGCACGCCGCCACGGTCATCGGCGACACGGTGGGGGACCCGTTCAAGGACACGGCCGGCCCGGCCATCAACCCGCTCATCAAGGTGATGAACCTGGTGTCGCTGCTCATCGCGCCGGCCGTCGTGATGCTGAGCGTGCCCGAGGACGCGAACCAGGTGCTCCGCATCGGGATCGCGCTGGCGGCCGCGCTCGTCGCCCTCGCCGCCGTGATGATGTCCCGGATGCGCGCCTCGCGCGTGGACCGCGAGTCCGAGGCGACCGAGGCGGAGCGCGTCATCGCCCGCTGACCCGTCCTGGCGCTGTGAGCGGACTTCTGGCCCGTCTCCCGTACCGGGAGCGGGCCAGAAGTCCGCTCACAGCGCGCCTGCGCTGCGAGGCGCACAGGCTGCGACCAGGATGTTCGTGAACGCTCGTCGGAGGAGGGACGCTCGATGCCAGACCTGAGGCAGCTCGCCCGTCAGCACCTGGAGGCCGCCCGGACGTCGGAGCACGGGCGCAGCGCCGACCGGATCCTGCACGACGGTCACCTCCGGCAGTCGATCATCGCGCTCGTGGACGGCACGGAGCTGAGCGAGCACAACTCGCCTCAGGCGGGGAGCATCCACGTGCTCGAGGGCGCGCTGCGCGTGACCGGGCTCGACACGCCGGAGGTGGGCACCGGCGAGCTCGTGCTGCTCACGCACCGGCGGCACGCCGTGACGGCCCTCGCGGACACGGTCTTCCTGCTCACGACCGTCACGGGGCTCGAGGACGAGGAGGCGCACGGGGACCCGGTCTGACCGGACCCGCCGCCGGATCGGGTCCCGCCCCGGACGATCGGCCCAGCCGGGGCCGGTAACCTTCGCCGGCATGAGGGGCAGGAGGGCACGGCGGCGCGCCACGGGCGGCCTGACCGCGCCGCTGCGCCGACCGGTGCCGGCCGGCGCGCTGACGCGACGGCCGACGGTCGCGGCCACGGGGGTCGCGGCCCTCGGCCTCGGCGTGGCGTGCGGCCTGGGCGTCGACGCGCTGCGCGACCCCGCGGCGCCCGAGGCGGAGCAGGTCCCGCCCACGACGCCCGAGGCGTGCGCCGTCGCCCAGGTCGCGTGGTCCCGCGCCGCGTCCGCCCAGGCGTCGATGTCGCAGGACGAGCCGGCGACCCTGCGCGAGGGCTACCTCGACGCCCGGGAGGTCGTGGACGGGGTCGAGCCGCCCCCCGCCGTCGCCGACGACTGGGGCACGTACGTGCACTACGTCGACACCGTGGCGGCCTCGGTCGCCGACGCCGGCGACGACGCGGCGATCACCGACGCGGTCGGGACGGCGCTCGCGGACCTCGACACGGCGGAGGTCATGGCGGCGGCCGAGCGAATCACCGCATACCTCAAGGCCGGTTGCCCGGACGAGCCGTGATCCGCCTCACGACACCCGCCCTAGATTTCCCGCGCGCGCGGCGCGTGGGCCACCATGGGTGGATGCACCCTGACCGCCTGCGTACCCCGCGCGCGGCCGCGGCGGCCGCGGCGGCCCTGCTGTCGGCCCTCCTGCTGAGCTCCTGCGGCGCGACCGGCCCCGAGGCCACGGAGTCCGCGAGCGAGCCGGCGCCCGGCGTCTCCGTGCCGGCCGACCTGCTGATCGACGGCCAGTCCCCGTCGGCCGCGGGCTCGGCGTCGCCCGAGCCCTCCGCGGCACCGTCGGACGAGCCGAGCGCGTCCCCGGAGCCCTCGCCGTCGGGCGAGCCGGCGTCGGAGGACGCGGCAGCGACGTGCGCCGACCTGCAGACCGCGTGGGCGGCGACCAACCGGGCCCTCGTGGGTCTCAGCCCCGAGCACCCCCGCTCGCTCGTGGCGAGCTTCCGCGAGGCGCACAAGGCGATCACGTCGGTCGAGCCACCGCCGGACATCGAGCCCGCCTGGTCGGAGATGACCGACTACCTGACCTCCGCCGTCGACGCGCTGCGCGACGTCGACGCGGACGACGCCCCCGCCGTCACGGCGGCCGTGACCGAGGCCCTCAGCGCGGACGACACCGCCCGGGCGACGGCGGCCGGCGAGCGGGTCACGGCGTTCGTCGCGGACTCGTGCAACGCCGGCTGACGAGCCCGCCCGCGCCGGCGGAGCCGTCGGGAGCCGGCGGGCTCGTCCCCGCGCTGCGCGCGGACCTGCTCGCGTCCGGCTTCACCGTCGACGGCGTCGGCGACCTGCTGGGCGAGGTCGCCTCCGCGGCCCTGCACCGCGAGCAGGCCGTCCCGGTGCGGCGCGTGCTCGCCTCGGCCCGCGCCGACGACCCGCGCGTCGCGCTCGCGCGGCTCTTCCTCCTCGGCGACGACGTCCCGCGCGCCGCCGTCGACCGCGCCCTGGCCGGCGTCGGCACGACCGGCGCCGCCCGCCTCGGCCTCGTGACCGCTGCCGGCGCGGGCGACGACGACGCCGTGCGCGCCGCCGTCGACCTGCGCCCGTACGCGGCCGAGGACGCGCGCGGGCCCGTCGAGTGGTGGCTCGCCAGCGACCTCGGCGAGGTGGCCACGGGAGGCCGGCTCGCCGGCGACCACGTCCTCGGCGCCGGTGGCGCGTCCATCACGCTCGCCCAGGTGACGATGCGGACCCCGACCGGGCGGGTGCTCGACCTCGGCACGGGCTGCGGCATCCAGGCCCTGCACGCGGCGCGGCACGCGGAGGCGGTCGTGGGCACCGACATCTCGCGGCGCGCCCTCGGCTTCGCCCGGTTCAACGCGGCGCTCAACGCGCCCGACGCCGCGCTGGAGCTGCGGCACGGCTCCATGCTGGAGCCCGTCGCGGGCGAGCGGTTCGACCTCGTCGTGTCGAACCCGCCGTTCGTCATCACGCCGCACTCCGGTGCGGCGGGACGCGCGGTGGCCGACGCGCTCGGCGACTACGAGTACCGCGACGGCGGCCGCGCCGGCGACGACCTCGTCCGCGACCTGGTGACCGGCGTCGGGGCCGTGCTCGCACCCGGCGGCGTCGCGCAGCTCCTGGGCAACTGGGAGCTCCGCCGCGGCGAGCCGTGGACGGACCGCGTGGGCGCCTGGCTCGACGCCGCCGGGCTGGACGGATGGGTGATCCAGCGCGAGGTCCTCGACCCCGCCGAGTACGCCGAGACGTGGATCCGCGACGGGGGCACCACGCCCGAGCGCGAGCCGGACGCGTGGGCCGCCGCGTACGGGGCATGGCTCGACGACTTCGCGGCCCGCGACGTCGAGGCCGTCGGGTTCGGCATCCTCACGCTGCGCCGGCCGCACCAGGACGGCGCCCGCCCGACGCTGCGGCGGCTCGAGGAGCACACCGGCTCCGTCCGGCAGCCGCTCGGTGCCCACCTCGCCGCGTCGCTCGCCGCGCACGACTGGCTCGCGGCGCGCGACGACGCCACGCTCGCCCGCGAGCGCCTCGTGGTCGCCGACGACGTGACCGAGGAGCGCTACCTCACCCCCGGCGCCGCGGACCCGAACGTCGTGGTGCTCCGCCAGGGCGACGGGCTGGGACGTGGCGTGCACGCGTCCACGGGCCTCGCCGCGCTGGTGGGCGCCTGCGACGGCGAGCTCGCCGTCGGGCAGATCGTCGGGGCGATCGCCGCGCTGTTCGGCGTCGGCGCGGACGAGCTCGCCGCGGAGCTTCTGCCCGCCGTCCGCGGTCTGGTCCGCGACGGCTTCCTGCGACCGGCCTGAGGCGCCGCGCCGGGGCCGCCTGCGCTACCTCGGCCCCAGGTACTGGTCCGCCCACGCGCTGATGATCCGCGCGGCGCGCCGCGCCTGGCCGGGCCGGGTCAGCAGGTGGTCGGACTCCTCGAGCGACACGAAGCTGCGGGGGTGGCGCGCGGCCCGGAAGATCTCGCTCGCGTTCTCGATGCCGACGACGTCGTCGGTGGGCGAGTGCATCACGAGCAGCGGCATGCGCAGCTCGCCGATCCGGTGCGCGAGGTCGGCCTGCCGGACGTCCTCGACCATGCCGCGCTTCAGGTTCAGCCGCTTGCCGCCGACCTGCCACACCGCGTGGCCCTCGGCCAGGACCCGGTCGACCAGGTCGTCGTAGTGGTGCTCGGCGTGGCTGGGGTCGAACGGCGCGGACACCGACACGACGGCGCGCACGTCCGCCTCGGGTGCCGCGGCGATCGCCGCGGCGCCGCCCCACGAGTGGCCCACGAGCAGGTCCGCCGGCGTGCCGCGGTCGGCCATGAACCGGGCGGCGAGCACCGTGTCCGCGACCTTGACGGTGAACGAGCCGTCGCCCCAGTCGCCCTCCGAGTCGCCGAGGCCCAGGTTGTCGAACCGCAGCATCCCGATGCCCTCGGCGGCGAGCTGCTTGCAGATCCGCGCCGCCGCGGGGGAGTCCTTGCCGAGCGTGAACCCGTGCGCGAACACGCCCCAGCCCCGGACCTCGCCCTCGGGCTCGTCGATGATCCCCGCCAGCCTCGGACCCGTGCTGCTCGGGAACGTCACGCGCTCGCCCATGCTCGCCTCTCCTTCGTCGTCGCCACGTCCCCCGAGTGTTGCCCACCTCGGCTCGATGCACCCGTCCGTCCCGGCTTTGCGCTGTGAGCGGGATTTCGGCCCCTTCGTGGCGCCGGAAGTGGGCCGAAATCCCGCTCACAACGACCGGGTCGGCCCGGCCGGCCCGGCCGGCCCTCAGGGCTCCGGCAGGCTGCGCAGGAGGGAGAGCGCCGTCACGTCCACGCCGCGGGCATGGTTGGTCAGCACGACGACGGCGTCGCCGCGGTCGGGTCGCAGGCACACCATCGAGCGGAAGCCGCCGGTGCCGCCGTTGTGCCACACGAGCGTGCCCCCACCCCGCGCGGGCGTGCGCTGCCACGCCAGCCCCACGGCGGGGGCGTGCTCGGCCAGCGCGAGCCGCACCGCGTCGCCGAGCCGGCCCTCGGGCGGGTCGAGGTGGGCCCGCGCCCACGCGAGCAGGTCCGTCGCCGTGGACAGCAGCGCGCCGGCGCCGGGCAGCCCGTCCAGCGGCCACGCCGGTGCCGGTGCCCGACGGCGGTGGTGGCCCCGGGCGGTCCGCGCGGCCTGGTCCGCGCTCGCCTCGTGGGGCAGCACCGTGTCCGCGAGGCCGAGCGACCCGGTGACCCGGGCGCGCACCAGCTCGCCGTACGTGGTGCCGGCGTGCCGGGCCAGGGCGATGCCGAGCAGCCCGTAACCGCTGTTCGAGTAGGCGGGCCGGCCGGTCCCGGGAGTGCGCCGCAGGCGGCCCGCACCGATGGCCGTGAGCAGCGACGCCTCCGTGGCGTCGCGGTACGGGTCGCGGCCGAGCAGCATCTCGAGCGAG
The DNA here is from genome assembly GCA_031181105.1 of Isoptericola sp. Lineage (GTDB taxonomy): Bacteria > Actinomycetota > Actinomycetes > Actinomycetales > Cellulomonadaceae > Isoptericola. The sequence goes on from JAPSLD010000012.1 coordinate 9,602, forward strand.
CCCCGGACTGTTGGCAGGTGCGTCCGCGGCAGGCCCGACCGGTGGGTGGCCAGGTGGACGAGCGTGACCGGGGTGCCGTCCCCGCCCAGGCCCGCGACCTCGGGGACGAGCTCGCCGACCGGCGTCCGCAGGTCCAGCGCACCGTCCACGACGGCACGGGCGAGCGCCAGCGCCGTGAACGTCTTGGTGACCGACCCGATCTCGAGCACGGTCCGCTCGTCCGGGGCGGCGCCGTCGGGCAGGCGGGTGCGGCCGGCGGCGCGCACCGTCGTCGTGCCGTCCGGTGCCGCGTACCCCACGACCACTCCCACACGGCGGCGCGCCGCCCGCGCCGCGGCCTGTTCCAGCAGGTCGGAAGCTGTCGTGCCCACCGTGACGTCCTCCCGTCGATCGCCCCCCGGCATTCTTGCGCATCCCCGCGATCTGCCCGCCGAGCGCACGCGTCCACCGCACGGAGTGGGTACCGTGGCGCCATGCTCGCCGACACCCGTCCGCTGCCCGTGCCGGAGCCCTCGGGCCCGGCCGGTCGTGCTCGCGTGGACGAGCCCCGCACCCGCACCGGTGCGCGCGCCGTCGCCGCGCTCGTGGCCCTCGTCGCGTTCGGTGCCGCGGCGGCGACGTACCGTCTCTTCGTCACCACCGCGTCCGGCCAGCAGGTGGACGAGCTCGCGTTCGCCGGCGCCCAGCACGGGCAAGGGCGGCTGTGGGCCGTGGCCGAGCCCGTGCTCGACGTCGTCTCGGTCGCGTTCGTCGTGATCGCCATCGGCGCCGCGATGCTCGTGGCCGTGGTCCGACGGCGGTGGGTGCTCGCGGTGCAGGTCGCCGCGCTGGTCGTCGGCGCGAACGTGACGACGCAGCTGCTCAAGCACCAGCTCCTCGAGCGGCCCGACCTGCTGCCCGGGTGGAACGGCCCCAACACGCTGCCGAGCGGGCACACGACCGTCGCCGCGTCGGTGTCCGCGGCGCTGCTGATCGCCACCCCGCGAGGGTGGCGGCCGGCCGTGGCTGTGGGGGGCGTCGTCTACACGGCGGCCACCGGCGTGTCGACCCTCGTGGGGCAGTGGCACCGGCCGTCCGACGTCGTCGCGGCCCTCCTCGTCGTGCTCGCGTGGGGCGCCGCGGTCTGCGCGTTCACGCCCGCCGGCGCGCTCGACTCCCCCCGCACCCCGAGCGGGTCGTTCGCCACGCCGGGGTCGTCGGTGCTGGCGGGGCTCCTGCTGCTCGGCGCGGTGGTCGGTGGTGCGGTCGCCGCGGCGACCGTGGCGGGGCTCGTCGGGGCATGGTCGGTGCCCCTGGCCGCCGACGTCGCCGCGTACGCCGTCGGCGCGCTCGGCGTCGCGTCCGTCACGGCGGCGACGTTCGCCGTGCTGCTCCTGGTGCGCCAGGCCACCGCGCGCCCCCACCGCTGACGCGCGGGCGGCGCGGGGGGCGCGGGCGTCAGGCCGGCGCGCAGCAGACCCCGGCGGCGCCCGGCCGCTCGGTGCGCGACCACGTGGCGAGGCGTGCCCGTGCGTGTGCCCGTGCCTGTTCCCGTGCGGACGCCAGGACCGCCGCGACCGGCGTCCGGCTCCTGCGGGGCGCCGTGCCCCGGACAGCTTCGCGCAGCTGCCGGCGGGTGATCGCCTGCTCCGCCTCGCGGACGCGGTCCTGGTGCATCGCGAACATCAGCTCCGGTTCCATCTTTCCCTCTCCCTCGTCTTCTCGTCCGTCCTCGTCCCGTCCTCGCATCGAAGAACGTCGATGGATTAGACCCTCCCCCACCCATCGATGATTGTCAATGTGACGGCCCGGGTGAATGTCGTGGGAGGGTCTGTCGTGGGCTGTGGACGTGGGTAGAGTGCCGCCGTCGCCGGTGGCGTACCGTGTCATGACCGGTCCACCGGCAGCCCCCGAACTTCGGAAAGCAGGAACGGATGCCCCAGCCACGCAAGCTCGTGATCGTCGAGTCGCCCACCAAGGCTCGCAAGATCCAGGGCTACCTCGGCGACGACTTCGAGGTCGAGGCCAGCGTCGGGCACATCCGCGACCTCCCGCAGCCGTCCGAGCTGCCGGCCGAGATGAAGAAGGGGCCGTACGGCAAGTTCGCGGTCGACGTGGCCAACGGGTTCGAGCCGTACTACGAGGTCTACGCGGACAAGAAGCAGAAGGTCCGCGAGCTCAAGCGCGCGCTCAAGGAGGCCGACGAGCTCTACCTCGCCACGGACGAGGACCGCGAGGGCGAGGCCATCGCGTGGCACCTGATCCAGGAGCTCAAGCCCAAGGTGCCGGTCAAGCGGATGGTCTTCCACGAGATCACGCGCGAGGCCATCCAGCGCGCCCTGGAGAACACGCGCGAGCTCGACGAGCACCTCGTCGACGCCCAGGAGACGCGCCGCATCCTCGACCGCCTGTACGGCTACGAGGTCTCGCCCGTGCTGTGGCGCAAGGTGCGCCAGGGCCTGTCGGCCGGCCGCGTGCAGTCGGTCGCGACGCGCCTCGTGGTCGAGCGCGAGCGCGAGCGCATGGCGTTCGTCGCCGCGGACTACTGGGACGTGTCGGGGTCGTTCGCGGTGGCGGGCGGCACCGACTCCGCCGACCGGGACGGCCAGGCCTTCCGCGCACGGCTCACGGGGCTGGGCGCCGACCGCGTCGCCGCGGGCCGCGACTTCGACGACCGCGGGCGGCTCAAGGTGCGCACGGGCGTCGTCCAGCTCGACGAGGCGGCCGCGAACGCCGTCGTCGCCGGCCTGGCGGGCGCGGCGTTCACGGTGCGCTCGCTGGAGACCAAGCCCTACTCGCGCAAGCCGGCCGCGCCGTTCACGACGTCGACCCTGCAGCAGGAGGCCGGCCGCAAGCTCCGCATGAGCTCGCGACAGACGATGCGCACCGCGCAGGCGCTGTACGAGAACGGCTACATCACGTACATGCGCACCGACTCGCCGGCGCTGTCGGCGGAGGCGACCGACGCCGCGCGGCGCCAGGCCGCGGAGCTGTACGGCCCCGAGTACGTGCCCGGCGCGCCGCGGCTCTACGCGTCGAAGAACAAGGGCGCCCAGGAGGCGCACGAGGCCATCCGCCCCGCGGGTGACTCGTTCCGCACCCCGGCCCAGGTGGCGCGCGAGCTCTCGGGCGACCAGTTCCGCCTCTACGAGCTCATCTGGAAGCGCACGGTCGCCTCCCAGATGGCCGACGCCAAGGGCTCGACGGCCTCGGTGCGGCTCGCCGCGCCGCTCGGCCGCGACGCCGGCGAGCTGGCCGGCAAGGACGCGGTGTTCTCGGCGTCCGGCACGGTCATCACGTTCCGCGGCTTCCTCGCCGCCTACGAGGAGGGCCGCGACGTCGAGGCCTCCGACGAGGCGGCGGCGTCCGGCCGCGAGACCCGCCTGCCGCGCATGGCGGAGGGGGACCCGCTCACGGGCACCGACCTCGCGGCCGAGGGGCACTCGACCATGCCGCCGGCCCGGTACACCGAGGCGAGCCTGGTCAAGGCGCTCGAGGAGCTCGGGATCGGCCGCCCGTCGACGTACGCGGCGACCATCTCGACGATCCAGGACCGCGGGTACGTGCGCACGCACGGTCAGGCCCTGGTACCGACCTGGCTCGCCTTCGCGGTCGTCAAGCTGCTCGAGGAGCACTTCGACTGGCTCGTGGACTACGACTTCACGGCCGAGATGGAGGCCGACCTCGACCAGATCGCGGCCGGCGACCGCGAGCGCGTCGCGTGGCTGACGCGGTTCTACTTCGGCGACGGATCCGGCGAGGCCGAGGGGTGGGGCCTGCGCGACCTCGTCGAGAACCTGGGCGAGATCGACCCGGTCGCGGTGAACTCGGTCGAGATCGGCGAGGGCATCCGCGTGCGCGTGGGCCGCTACGGACCCTACGTGGAGGACCTCGGCGCCGAGGTGGGCGAGGGGCAGACCCCGCCGCGCGCGTCGATCCCCGACGACGTCGCACCGGACGAGCTCACCGTGGCCAAGGCGCGCGAGCTGCTCGCCGCGGGTGCGGACGACGGCCGGGTGCTCGGGACCGACCCCGGGACCGGGCACGAGATCGTCGCCCGGGCCGGCCGGTACGGGCCGTACGTGACCGAGGTGCTGCCGGAGCCGGAGCTCGACCCGAACCTCTCGGCGACAGCGCGGAAGAAGGCGCTCGCGGCGCTGCCGAAGCCCCGCACGGCGTCGCTGTTCAAGACGATGACCCTCGAGTCGGTCACGCTCGACGACGCGCTCAGGCTCCTGAGCCTGCCGCGCGTCGTCGGCACGGACCCGGAGTCGGGCGACGAGATCACCGCCCAGAACGGGCGGTACGGCCCGTACCTCAAGAAGGGCACGGACTCGCGCACGCTCGCCTCGGAGGAGCAGCTCTTCACGGTCACGCTGGACGAGGCGCTCAAGATCTACGCCGAGCCGAAGCGCGGCCGCGGGGCGCGCGCGGCGACCCCGCCGCTGCGCGAGCTGGGCGACGACCCCACGAGCGGCAGGCCGATCGTGGTCAAGGACGGGCGGTTCGGCCCGTACGTGACCGACGGGGAGACGAACCGGACCCTGCCCCGTGACGTGACGCCGGAGGAGATCACGCCCGAGCGGGCGGTCGAGCTGCTCGCCGAGAAGCGTGCGCAGGGGCCGGCGAAGAAGCGGCGCACCGCGACGACGCCGCGCCGCAAGGCGCCGGCGAAGAAGTGATCTCGGGTTTTCACCCCTAGGCGGCTCCACCGGACGGTGGTTCACTGTGTCGTGGGTCACACCGACGTGACCCATGACTCATCTCCGTCCGGTCTCGCTCGAACCGGCACCCCGGGTCGGGCGAGGCGCCCTGCACAAGGGGGAACCGCCCGTGCTCAGAACACGCACACTGCCGCTGCTCGCCGGCGGCGCCGCCGCGATCCTGCTGGCGTCCACCGCCGGTCCGCCGGCGGCGGCCGACGACCACGAGAACCTTCCCGGTGAGCCGACCATCACGCTGCCGATCAACGACAGCGCGGCCGGCGGCACCTACGACCAGGACTTCACCCGCGTCTACGCGGGCACCACGACCGACGGCACGCCGGTCTACCTCTACGTCCCGGCGGGCACGCCGCTCGACGGCTCCGCGCCGGAGGGCGTCGCCAGCCTCGACCCGGGGTTCGACCACGACCCCGACGACGAGTTCGTGCCGTGCACCGAGCACGACGTCGCCGACTTCACGCTCACCCAGGAGCAGATCGACTACCTCGGGGACCTGCTGGCCAGCCAGATCGTCGCCGTCGACGAGGCGCACTTCGGCCCCATGGACGCGGCCGACCCCGCCCACCCCGAGAGCGACTCGCTCGCCATGGTCGTCTACAACGTCCAGGACGAGAACTACTACGACTGCGCGGAGACGACCTACACGGCCGGCTACTTCGCGCCCGACTTCATCGACTCCATCGGGATGAACGTCATCGTCATCGACGCGTTCGACTGGGCCAACCGCGTCGGCGACGCGGACGCCCCGTGGAACGACGGCGACCCGGACAACGACAGCCCCGAGCTCTACGAGGGCGTGATCGCGCACGAGCTGGAGCACCTCCTGCACAACTACAGCGACCCGGGCGAGCTGTCGTGGGTCGACGAGGGCCTGGCCGACCTCGCGGTGTTCCTCAACGGGTTCGACGTGGGCGGCTCGCACCTGACGTACCACCAGGTCTTCTACGCGGAGACGTCGCTCACCCGCTGGGCCGGCGGCCTCGAGAACTACGGCGCGGCGTACACGTTCTTCCAGTACCTGTGGGAGCGGGCCGGCGGCAACGGCGACGGCACGTTCGAGCCGGACCTCGAGTACGACGGCGCCGGGGGCGACCTGCTCATCAAGCTCGTCTTCGAGAACCAGGCCGACGGCATGGAGGGCGTCCAGGCGGCGATCGACGAGTTCAACGCCCAGACGGGTGCCGGACTGCCCGACGTCGAGACGCTCTACCAGGACTGGGCCGTGGCCGTGTACCTCGACGACGAGGACAGCGACGTCTTCGACATCAAGGCCGTCGACTTCGGTGACCCGGCGTTCACGAGCTGGACCATGGACATCGCCGACGACCAGTTCTGGGGCGGGCGCGGCAGCAACCAGGGCGCGCAGCCGGAGGCGAAGTGGGTGCGGCGGGACGACGGGCAGACGCCGGTCGCGCTGCCGTACGGCCTCCAGGTCGAAAGGTTCCGCAACCCGGGCCCGCGCGTGACGATCGGGTTCGAGGGCGAGCCGGTCTCCGTCGTCGCGCCCCGCTCCGGCGACACGCACTGGTACGGCGGGTACGAGAGCCAGGCGGACAACGTGCTCGACGTCGACGTCGCGGGCGGGGCCACGAGCCTCGACTTCTGGACCTGGTACTTCATCGAGGAGGGCTGGGACTACGGGTTCGTCGAGGCGCTCGTCGACGGCGAGTGGGTCACCGTGCCGCTCGTGGACGACTCGGGCGCGACGGTCACGACCGACGCCGACCCGCACGGCAACAACGAGGAGGGCAACGGGCTCACGGGCACGTCCGGCGGCGAGTACTTCGTCGACGAGCCGGTCTACGTGCACCTCTCGGCCGACCTGCCCGCCGGCACGACCGACGTCCGGTTCCGCTACTCGACCGACGCGGCCTACCTCGACACGGGCTGGTTCGTCGACGACGTGATGGTCGACGGTGCCCCGGCGGCCGTCTCGTCCGAGGAGGGCCAGTGGGTCGAGACCACGGGCGAGCAGGACAACAACTGGGTGGTCCAGGTCGTGGCCACGTGCGACCTGACCCCCGGGGTCGAGAACGAGTTCGAGATCGTCGACGACGCCGGCAACCACGTGTACCGGCTCTCGGGCGACTCCATCTCGCAGGCGGGGTTCGTCACCCGGTGCGCCAACGGGCCGAACCGCGACTTCGCGACGCTCGTGTCCAACCTGCCGACCGGTGACCTGACGTTCCTCGACGCCGGGTACACCCTCTCGGTGCGCAACGACAGGCGCTGACGCGAGATCGCCGCGGGTGCGGCCGCGGCCCGTCCCCCTGCGGGAGGTGGGTCGCGGCCGCACCCGCGGCGGCGTCAGGACGCGTCGCGCTCGACGACGTACGACCGGCCGTCGGGACCGGTCACGCGCTCGAGCGTGCGGCGCAGCTCCGCGTCGCGCGCCCGGTCCTCCGGGCGCACCGGGCGCGGCGGCGTGCGCCGGATCGACGCCGGGCCGAAGAACGGCAGCAGGCGCTCGGTGACCCGCATGCCCCACGTCCGGTCGTCGTCCGGCCGGCCCTGCTTGCCCATGGTGACTCCTTGGTGCGCCAAGTAGTTGGTCCTCACAGCATAGCTCGCCCTACCCTGGACCCATGGACCGGCCGGAGGACCCGCTCGCGCTCGAGGCACAGGTGTGCTTCGCGCTCTCCGCCGCCGCCCGGGCGATGGTCGCGCTGTACCGCCCGATCCTCGAGCCGCTGGGTCTGACCCACCCCCAGTACCTCGTCATGCTCGGGCTCTGGGAGGACTCTCGTGCCGGCCGCACGACGACGGTCACGGGCCTGGCCGGCCGCCTGTACCTCGATCCCGGCACGCTGTCCCCGCTGCTCAAGCGGCTCGAGCAGCAGGGGCTCGTCGAGCGCCGCAGGGCGGCCGCCGACGCGCGCGTCGTCGAGCTGCACCTGACGGAGGCGGGCGCCGCGCTGCGGGCCGAGGCCGTCTCGGTGCCTGCGCGCGTCGTGCAGACGACCGGGCTGAGCCTCGAGGAGCTCGAGAACGTCAAGGTCGCCGCGGACGCCGTGATCGCGGCCGCGCACGGCGGCAGGACGGGGTCGGCACGCGACACGAAGGCCGGCGCGGACGGCACGGCGGCAGCTCCCGCCGCGGCGCTACCGTGAGGCCATGACCGACGTCGTCGACCCGTCCTCCTTCGCGCCCCGACTGACCACCACCGACCTCGCCGGCACCGTCCCGGACCTGCTGGCAGCCCCGCCCGTGCGCTGGGGCGTCCTCGGCGCGGGAGACATCGCGGCCTCCTTCAGCGCGGGTGTGCGCGAGCGCACGGCCTCGAGCGTCGTCGCGGTCGGCTCCCGCGACCTCGCCCGGGCCGAGGCGTTCACCCGGGCGCACGCGCCGGGCGCCCGGACCCACGGCTCGTACGCCGACCTCGTCGCCGACGACGAGGTCGACGTCGTCTACGTCGCCACGCCGCACTCCCACCACCTCGAGCACGCGCTCCTGGCGATCCGGGCCGGCAAGCACGTCCTCGTCGAGAAGCCGCTGACGCGCTCGGCCCGGGAGGCCGCCGTGGTCGTCGAGGCGGCGCGCGCGGCGGGGGTGTTCTGCATGGAGGCCATGTGGACGCGGTTCCTCCCGCACGTCGCGGCGCTGCGGTCCGTGATCGCGCGCGGCGAGATCGGCGAGGTGGTCACGGTCGCGGCGGACTTCGACGTGCTGTTCGCGTACGACCCGGAGCACCGGTTGTTCGCCCCCGAGCTCGCCGGCGGCGCGCTCCTGGACCTGGGCGTCTACCCGGTCGCGTTCGCGCACGACCTGCTCGGCGCGCCGTCGTCCATCACGGCCGCCGGCACGCGCGCCGCGACCGGCGTCGACGACCACGTCGCGATGATCCTCCGCTACGACTCCGGCGCGCACGCCGTGCTGCGGACGTCCTCGCGGTCGCCGGGTGCGGCGGCCGCGACGATCACGGGGACGCGGGGGCGCATCGAGATCCCGCGGCAGTTCCTCACGCCCACCGGCTTCCGCGTCGTGCGCGCCGACGGGTCCACCGCGGCGTTCGAGAGCCCGGCCGGCGAGGGCAAGGCCTACGAGGCGGCCGAGGTGGCCCGCCGCGTCGCCGCGGGCCACGTGCAGAGCCCGCGCATGACGTGGCAGGACACGCTGGAGGTCATGGCGATCCTCGACGAGGCGCGCCGCCAGGTGGGGGTCGTCTACCCGGGCGAATGAGGACGGCGGCCCGTAGCGTGGCCGGGGTGCGTCGCCGAACCATCGGGCCCGACGACCCCGTGCTCCCGGTGCGGTGGTCGCCGGCCCAGCGCGTCTACCGGGCGTGGGCGCGGCACCCCGGGTGGTCGGTCGCGCTGCGGGGCGCCGCCGCGGCGGCGATCGCGTGGCTCGTGGGCCTCGTGATGCCTGCGCCGTTCTCGGAGTACCCCTACTACGCCCCGCTCGGTGCGGTCGTCGCGACGACGGGGACGGTCGTGCGGTCGGTGCGGACGGCGGTCCAGGCGACGGGCGCGATCCTCGTCGGCGCGGCCATCGCGCGGCTGGTCGACCTCGTCCTGCAGCCCGGGGCCGCGGCGGTCGCCGTGGCCGTCGGGCTGGCGCTGCTGGCGTCGACGTGGCGCCTCCTCGGCGACATGGGCCTGTGGTCCGTGACGTCCGCCCTGTTCGTGCTGATCCTGGGCCAGGCCGACCCCGAGGGGTACGTGGGCGCCTACGGCGGCCTCGTGGCGCTCGGCGCGGCGATCGGCGTCGCGGTCAACCTCCTCGTGCCGCCGCTGCCGCTCACCCCCTCGGAGGAGGCGCTCGACCGGCTGCGCGACGTGCTCGTGGACCAGCTCGACACGCTGGCCGACGGCCTCGACCGCGAGGTGCCGCCGTCGGGCGACGAGTGGCCCGAGCGCCAGCGGTCGATCGACCCGGTCATCCGCCAGGCCAAGGAGTCGGTGAGCCAGAGCGACGAGGCCCGGCGGGCCAACCGGCGGGCGCGGCGGTACCAGGGGTGGGCCGACGCGCAGCGGCGCCGGGCGCGCGCCCTGATCGCGGTGGCGGGGGTCGTCGACGACCTGGTGCGCCTGTCCACCGAGTGGGAGCGCCGGGACCGCGACGACGTCGCCCTCGGCACGGCGTTGCGGCCGCCGGCCGTGCACGCGCTGCGGGCGCTGGCCGCGGCCCTGCGCGACCACGGCCTGCACGGCCTGGCCGACGCGGAGCAGCAGGCGCTCGACGACGCCGTCGAGGACCTGCGCACGCGCGTGCGCGAGGTCCAGGCGGACAGCTCGCAGAACCATGCGGACAGCTCGCACGACTACTTCGTGGCGGGTGCCTTCGTGCTCGAGCTGCGCCGGGCCGGCGAGGAGCTCGCGGTCAGCGGTTCAGGTGACGCCCCGCGACCTCCGACGGCGTGATCCTGACCCACACGTCCTCGTGGCCACGGGCGAAGGTGACCACCCCGGTCGCCTCGGCCATCGTCCGGTCCGAGCCGCGCTGCAGGACCTCGGCCGTGCCCCTGACGACGACGCTCTCGAGGACGTCGAACCCCAGGCGGTCTGCCTCGAACGCGACGGGGGCGCCCGCCGCCAGCCCGGCGAGCCCGCCGGCCCGGGTCGTGCGGACGTAGATCACGCGGTCCTCGACGGTGTAGGCGGTCGGGACGATGTCGGGCCGGCCGTCGATGGCCGTCGCCACGCGGCCGATGCTCTGCTGGGCGAGCAGCTCCCAGCAGCCGTCCTCGGTGAGCGTCGTGGTGGTCTGCTGTTCCCTCATGCTCGCCTCCTCCTCGTCCTTCCGTCCCATCGTCCTGCGGCCCGCACGGCCCCGCCCGCCGGCCGGGGACGACGGCCGCCGGTGTGGGCGGGCGCGGATAGTGTGTGGGCCGTGAGCAGCGCACCCGGGTTCTTCGTCTCGTTCGAGGGCGGCGACGGCGTCGGCAAGTCCACCCACTCGCGGCTGCTCGGCGAGTGGCTCGGCGCGGTGACGGGCCGCGAGGTCGTGGTGACGCGCGAGCCGGGCGGCACGGAGCTCGGGCGCGAGGTCCGGCGGCTCGTGCTGCACGGCGAGCACATCGACCCGCGGGCCGAGGCGCTGCTCTACGCGGCCGACCGGGCCCACCACGTCGCGACGCTCGTGCGGCCGGCGCTCGAGCGCGGCGCCGTCGTCGTGACCGACCGCTACCTGGACTCGTCGGTCGCCTACCAGGCCGGCGGGCGCGAGCTCGCGGAGGACGCGGTCGAGCAGCTCTCGCTGTGGGCCACGCGCGGCCTGCTGCCCGACGTGACGATCCTGCTGGACCTCGACCCCGTCGTCGCCGAGACGCGGCGCACGGGCGAGCCCGACCGCCTGGAGCGCGCGGGCGACGGCTTCCACCGGCGCACCCGCGAGGCGTTCCTGCGCCGGGCCGCCGCGGACCCGGGCCGATGGGTCGTGATCGACGCCGATGGCGAGGTCGCCGACATCCAGGCCCAGATCCGGGTCGACGTCGCAGCACGCCTCGACCTGACCCCCGTCGTCGAGGAGGCGGTGCGGGTCGTCGACCCCGACTCCCTGCCCGACGCGACGCCCCCGGGCCCGGAGGACCACCCGTGACCGTGTGGGACGACGTCGTCGGCCAGCCGGAGGCCGTGAGCGTGCTGCGGCGGGCCGCGACGGACCCGTCGGCGATGACGCACGCGTGGCTCGTGACGGGCCCGCCCGGATCGGGCCGGTCCGTCGCCGCGCGGGCGTTCGCCGCCGCGCTCCAGTGCGAGCAGGGCGGCTGCGGCCGCTGCAAGGCCTGCACGACGACGCTCGCCGGCACGCACCCGGACCTGACGGTCGTCGCCACCGAGAAGGTCGTCATCCAGATCGAGGAGGTGCGTGAGCTCATCGGCACCGCGTCCCGCACGCCGTCGTCGGGCCGGTACCGGGTCATCGTGGTCGAGGACGCCGACCGCATGGCCGAGCGCACCACCAACGTGCTGCTCAAGGCCATCGAGGAGCCGCCGCCGCACACCGTGTGGGTCCTGTGCGCCCCGAGCGCCCAGGACGTGCTTCCGACGATCCGGTCCCGCTGCCGCGGCGTCGTCCTGCGCGTGCCGCCCGCCCAGGACGTGGCCGAGCTGCTGGTGCGCCGCGACGGCGTCGACCCCGACGTGGCCCTGACCGCGGCGCGCGCCGCGCAGAGCCACGTGGGGCTGGCCCGGAGGCTCGCCCGCGACCCCGGCGCGCGCGAGCGGCGCGCGTCGGTGCTCGAGATCGCCCGCCGCATCCGGGGCGTGCCCGACGCCGTCCTGGCCGCCGGCGAGCTCGTCGACGTCGCCAAGGCGGAGGCCACGTCCGCGACGGTCGAGCGCGACGCGGCCGAGAAGGCCGAGCTCCTCCGCGCGCTCGGCGTCGGGGAGGGGGACACTCTCCCGCCGCGCCTGCGCTCGCAGCTCCGGCAGCTCGAGGAGGACCAGAAGCGCCGGGCCACGCGGCACCAGCGCGACGTGCTCGACCGCGCGATGGTCGACCTGCTCTCCCTGTACCGGGACGTGCTCGTCGTCCAGCTCGGTGCCGACGTCGACCTCGTCAACACCGAGCACGCCGCGACCGTGCGGGCTCTCGCGTCCGACTCCACGCCCGAGCAGACGGTGCGCCGGATGGACGCGATCGGGGTCGCGCGCGAGCGGCTCGAGGGCAACGTCGCACCGCTCCTCGCGCTCGAGGCCATGACGATCGCGCTGCGCCCGCAGGGCTGAGCGGGACGGCTCTCGCGCGGGGCGGCACTTGCCAGGAGGGGGCGTCGTGCCCTGTGATGTTCCACGGCGTCGAGCCGGTGCCCCGCCGGCCGGCCACGAGGGGGAGTCGACTTGAGGATCTTGCTGCTGGTCTCCGCGTTCAACGGCCTGACGCAGCGTGTGTGGTGCCACCTGACGGACGCCGGGCACGACGTCGGCGTCGAGCTCGCGCCCGCGTTCGCGACGCCCGAGGAGCTGACGGCGGCCGTCGAGGCGATCGGCCCGGACCTCGTCCTGGCGCCGTTCCTCAAGCACCGGGTGCCCCGCGAGGTCTGGGAGCGCTGGCCGACCGTCGTCGTGCACCCGGGCCCCGTGGGCGACCGCGGCCCGTCGTCGCTCGACCACGCGATCCTGGACGGGCGCGAGCGCTGGGGCGTCACCGCGCTCTCGGCCGTGGAGGAGATGGACGCCGGGCCGGTCTGGGCCACCGCGACGTTCGCGATGCCGCGCGTGCCCGTCGCCAAGAGCGCCCTGTACAACGGCCCGGTCGCCGACGCGGCGATGCGCTGCGTGGACGAGGTCCTGCGCAAGGTGGCCGCCGGCGAGGCGCCCGTGGCGGCCGAGCACCTCGAGCGCGAGATCCCGGGCACGGGCGAGCTGCCGCTGCTGCGCCGCGCCGCGTTCGAGCTCGACTGGACGCTCCCGGCCACCGCGCTGGCGCGCCGCGTCGCGGCCGCCGACGGCGCTCCGGGCGCCCCGGCCGTCGTGGCGGGCCGCCGGGTCTGCCTGTTCGACGCGGTGGCGACGTCCGTGGCGGCCACCGCGGAGCCGGGGTCCGTCGTCGGGCACGACGGCGACGCGGTCGCCCTGGCGACCGGCGAGGGCACCCTGTGGGTCGGGTACGCGGCCGAGCTGGCCGAGCGTCGCGGGCCCAAGCTGCCCGCCCGCCTCGTGCTCGACGCCGAGCGCCGCTCGCCGTACCTCGAGGCGCCGGCGGCGCTGGCGGAGACCGTCTACGAGCGCGACGGCGACGTCGGCTACCTGACGATCCGCTCCTACAACGGCGCGATGCACACCGAGCAGTGCCTGCGGCTGGCCGCGGCGGTCGAGAAGGCTCTCACCGAGGACACGTCCGTGCTCGTGGTGCGCGGCACGGAGCACACGTTCTCCAACGGCATCCACCTCGGCATGATCGACGCGGCCGAGGACCCGGCCGCCGAGGCGTGGGCCAACATCCAGGCGATCGACGACCTGTGCGAGGCGCTCGCGCGCGCCGAGCAGACGACGGTCGCCGCGATCACCGCGAACGCCGGAGCGGGCGGCGTCATGGCGGCGCTGTGCGCCGACGTCGTGGTCGCGCGGGACGGCGTGGTGCTCAACCCGTACTACGACATGGGCATCTTCGGCTCCGAGCTCCACACCTGGGCGCTGCCCGCGCGCGTGGGTACCGACGTCGCCGAGTCCCTGCTCGCGGACAAGCTGCCGGTCGGGGCCGCGCGCGCCCGGGAGATCGGGCTCGTCGACGCGGTGGGCCCGCGCGACCCGCAGGAGTTCGCCGCGTGGCTCGGCGAGCAGGCCCGTTCCGCGGCGGCCTCCGGCGCACCGGCCCGCCGCGCCGAGCGTGCCGACCCGGACGCGGCGGGTCGTCCGCTGTCGTACTACCGCACGGTCGAGCTGGCGGAGATGGCGCGGGACCTGTTCGACGACCGGCACGGGTTCTCCGCGCGGCGCCGGGACTTCCTGCGCAAGGCGGCATCCGCCGAGACCCCCGCGAGGCTGCGCTTCCCCCGCGCCTGACGTCGCCGGCGGTGCGAGCGGCGGTGCAAGGACGGCGCGCGTCGCGACAGGTACGTGGGGGAACGACCACGCACGGGGGAGACGATGAAGGGTCACGCGAGGCGGACAGCGGCGGCGGTGCTGGGCGTCGCCGGGCTCGTGCTGGTGCTGGCGGCGTGCGCCCGGCCGACGGACCCCGGTGCGCCCGGCACGCCGCCGGAGGAGACCGTGCCGCCGACCGAGGACGCCCCAGGGTCGACGGGACCGTCCGCGCCGGCGTCCGACTGGGCGGGCGTCGAGCTCGCGCCCGGCGTCCTCGTGCGCGGGCTGCCCGACGGGGTCGAGAGCACCGCGGACAGCCCTGCCGGGGCGGCGTGGACGCCCGACGCCGGACTGCTGTACGTGATCACGTACGGCTCGTCGTCGTGCCCCACCACGGCCGGGCCGCAGGCGGTCGACGACAGCGGCACCGTCGTCGTGACGCTCGTGCCGCCCCCGGCGGACGCGATCTGCACGATGGACTACGCGCCCACGACGTCGGTCGTCGGGGCCCCGGACGGGGCCGACACGGGTGCGCCGCTGAGCGTCCGGCTCGGCGACGCGGGCACGGTCGAGGTCGCCCCCCGGGCGGCCCCGGGCGAGCCCGGGCCGGCCGCCTGGGTGGGGACATCGTGAACGTGCCGTCGCGATCGTGGGCCGGACCGCCGGCACACAGCGGACACCCAGGTGCGTCCGGGTAGGTTGGGTGGGTGACGTTCTCCTCCCGCCGCACGACAGTCGCGCGCGCTCTCGCCGCGGGCGCCGCCGTCGCAGCCCTCCTGGTGGGCTGCTCCGCCCCGGGGAAGGTCCAGACCCCGGTCGAGAGCGCCGGCCCCGGCGGGTCGAGCACCGCCGCCGACGGCGCGCCCGAGGGTTTCGCGGAGTACTACACCCAGTCCCTCGAGTGGACGGAGTGCGGCGAGGGGTTCGAGTGCGCGACGGCGTCGGCGCCGCTGTCCTGGCAGGACCCCGACGCGGGCAGCATCGAGATCGCGCTCAACCGCGTCGCCGCGCGCGGTGAGAAGGTCGGCTCGCTGCTGGTCAACCCGGGTGGCCCGGGTGGTTCCGGCGTCGACTTCCTGCGCAGCTCGGTGGGCACCTTCGGCGACCGTCTCAAGGAGTCCTTCGACATCGTCGGCTTCGACCCCCGCGGCGTGGGGAGCTCGACCCCGGTGACCTGTTTTGACGACGCGCGCAAGGACGAGTCGCTGAGCAAGGACTTCGACCTCGAGACCGACGAGGGCGTGGCCGGGGCGCGCGAGGAGGCCCGGGCGTGGGCCGAGGCCTGCGAGCAGAACACCGGCGAGCTCCTCGGCAACGTCGACACCCAGAGCGCCGCGCGGGACATGGACATGCTGCGCGCGGTGCTCGGCGACGAGCAGCTCCACTACCTCGGCTACTCCTACGGCACCCAGCTCGGGGCGACCTACGCCGGCCTGTTCCCCGAGCGGGCGGGGCGGCTCGTGCTCGACGGCGGCATCGACGTGACGCTGCCCGCCGAGGAGACGTCGAAGGGTCAGGCCGTCGGGTTCGAGAACGCGCTGCGGGCGTACGTCACCGACTGTCTCGCCGACGCGGCGACGTGCCCGCTCACCGGGTCGACCGACGACGGCATGCGGCAGGTGCGCCGGGTCCTCGACAACGCGTTCGAGCGTCCGTACCCGACGTCGTCGGACCGCGAGGTGACCCAGACGCTCGCGTTCTACGGCATCGCCGTGACCCTCTACGACGAGGCGAGCTGGTCGGTGCTGACCCAGGCGCTCGACGAGGTCATCACGGCCGGGACGGGAGACGTTCTCCTCTACCTCGCCGACTTCTACAACGACCGGAACTCCGACGGGACGTTCAACACCAACTCGTCCGAGGCGTTCCGCGCCGTCGGGTGCCTCGACGACCGCGGCAGCGCCGACGTCGAGGAGATGCGGGCGCAGGTGGCCGAGATCGAGGAGGTCGCCCCGACCGTGGGCACGTTCTTCGGCTACGGCGGCATCACGTGCGCGGACTGGCCGTACCCCGAGGTGGAGCAGGAGTACGACGTGACCGCCGAGGGCGCCCCGCCGATCCTCGTGGTCGGCACGACGAACGACCCCGCGACGCCGTACGTGTGGTCCGAGGGCCTCGCCAAGACCCTCGACTCCGGCGTCCTGCTCACCTACGAGGGCGAGGGTCACACCGCCTACGGCCGGTCCAACGACTGCGTCGCCGGCGCCGTCGAGGCCTACCTTGTCGAGGGCGACGTCCCGGCCGAAGGCACCACCTGCTGACCGCAGCCGGCCGTGCGCGGCTGTGACGCAGCCGACGACGGCGGGTGCTCGCCGGCTTTTGGAGTCCGGCCCCGGCTTCAGGTACTGTGGGGGCCGCTCGCCGGTCCGGAGCAGCGCCCCGGACGTTCGAGCACGCCGCCTTAGCTCAGTCGGCAGAGCGATTCACTCGTAATGAATAGGTCGTGGGTTCGATTCCCACAGGCGGCTCCACAGCGAAACGGCCCCTCACCTGGCGTAACAGGTGAGGGGCCGTTCTTCGTCCGCGGAGCGACAACAAGCGCCCCGCCCACCATCGAGGGTGAGCGGGGCGCACTGGCCTTGCGGCGCCAAGCCTGGAACGTCGACCAGGCAGGGACGTCACCCGGCCGGCCGAGACTCAGGCGTGCGGGCGGTTGCGGTCGTGGACGTCGAACCGGTCGTCGTCGCCCTCGACCTCCTTGGCCAGCAGGTATGCGCCGACGGCCCAGATGACGGCGCTGATGAGGCCGATCCACACCCCGAAGTCGACGCCGAGCTCGTCGCCGCGCTCGAGCCCGCCCATCGGGTTGATGCCGAACGCGAGGCACTGCAGGGCAGCGGCGATGCCGACGGCCATGGTGACGAGCGTCAGGCCGCGGTGCTGGCCGCGGCGCGCGCGCCGACCGGCGTACACCAGCGCGACCAAGAGCCCGAGTCCGAGGTAGGCGATGAACGGGACGAGCGAGTCCGTCTCGTAGCCCGTCCGCGGGTCGCCCTCCTCGGGGTTGACCCAGTTGAGGAACGGTGCCACGTTGAACAACACGATCCCGAGGCCAGCGACCGCAAGCCCGGTCGTCTTTGCCCGCCGCGTGTCGTGTTCCCGATCACCGGCGGACGAGTTGCCTGAAGCCATGGAGTCTCCCTAGTCGTGGCTGTGCGTGCTCGGACACGCTGGCACCGCACGGTGCCACTCGCACCACGGCAGCCCTGGTGTCAACGTCCGCGGCCGGCCGACGCGCGGGTCAGTGGTGGTGGCGCTTCCGGCTCGCGGCGCCGACGACCGCCAGCGCCGTCGCGAGCACGGTCACGATCATGGCCCCGGTCAGGATCGCTGCGTCGTCCGGGAGCATCGGGCAGGCGGCGGGCGCGTCGTCGTCGGGACAGGTTCGCCAGGGCTGCAGGAGGTAGACGAACGACACCACCGCTCCGATCACGGCGAGCGTCGTACCACCGATCATCAACGCCGACGATGCCCGTGTCCCCATCCGGTGAGGGTAGGACACGGACCGCTCACCCCTGATGTGACACGGCCTCGGTCATCCCCGACGGCCGGAGCGCCCGGGTCGCGCGCCACCCTGGACACCGCGCGCGGCGTGCGGGAGTATCACCACGGCTGATGTCGCCCGCGGCACTCATCGCCACTGCTTTCCGAAGAACACCCAGGGGGACTACATGCGCATGCGCCGGTCGGCAGCACCAGTACGTTCGCACAGGAGAGCAGGGGCCGACGTCCCCCGGTCGAGGCGGCGGCTCCGCGCCGTCGCCGCGGTCGGCGCCCTCGCGCTGACACTCTCGACCGTCGGCGTGGGTGCGACCGCCCTGCTGGCCGCCGCACCCGCCCAGGCGGCGCCCGGGGACCCGTTCGACGCCGCCGACCCGTACGTCTTCGTGGCACAGGGAACGCCGACGCAGCTGTTCCGGGCGCTGACGGACGCGTCGGGCACGACGTCGTTCCAGCCGGAGGGGGAGCCCGCCGACCTCAGCTACAACGCGATCGCGTACAACCCTGCTGACAACTACATCTACGCGATCACCAGCTCGGCGAGCGCGACGATCCCGGCGAGCGCGCTCATCCGCATCGGGCAGGACGGTGAGATCACCCAGGTGGGTGACACCACCCTCACCGGCTCGGTGCTCGGCACGTTCGGTCCGGCCGACGGACACCTGTACACCGTCGCCGGCGTCGACGGTGTCTCCAGCCTGCAGATCATCGACGTCACGGCGGGGACCGTCGCGGACACCATCCCGCTGACCGGAGACGCCCTCCCGGCGTACGACCTCGCCTACAAGGACGGGTACCTGTGGGCCATGGGCGCCGGCTTCATCAGCCGGACCGACCCGTCCTCGGGGGCCACGACCCGCTGGGAGATCCCGTTCGAGACCGAGCTCAACGACCAGGGCGGCGCGGCCTGGACGTACGGCAACGGGAACCTCGGGTTCTCCTACAACGCCTCCGGCACGGTCTACCAGGTCGCGGTCGCGGACGCCGCGTCGGCGACGCCGACGTTCACCCTGGTGTCGAGCAACCCGGGCCCCTCGAGCGCGAACAACGACGGCACCTCCTCGCCCGGACTGCCCACGGACCTGTCCGTCGTGAAGGACGGCCCCGCGGCTCTGGTTCCTGGGGGGACCGCGACGTACACCCTCACGGTCACGAACCACGGGGCGGGCAACTCCAGCGGCTTCGTCGTCGACGACAGCGTCCCGGCGGCGTTGACCGACGTGCAGATCGACGACGAGGGCTGCACCGTGACGGGCAACGACGTCCGCTGCGTCGGCGGCCGCCTTCTCGCGGACGAGTCGGCGACGTACACGATCACCGCCTCGGTGCCGGCCGACGTGACGGGCGCGGTGGAGAACACCGCCACGGTGACCTCCAACGAGGTCGACCCGGACCCGACCGACAACAGCTCCTCCAGCAGCGGGGCGCCGGCGCGGATCGCCGTGGTGAAGAACGCCGGCACGCCGGCCGACCTCAACGGCAACGGCATCACCGACGTCGGCGACACGATCCAGTACACGTTCGACGTGACCAACACGGGCGAGGTGCCGCTGACGGGCATCACCGTGAACGACGAGATGGTCGGCGCGGTGACGTGCGCGTCCACCACCCTCGGAGCGGGCGTCACCCAGACCTGCGCGGCCGACGCCGTCTACACGGTCACGGAGGACGACGTCGCCGCCGGCGCGGTGGACAACACCGCGACCGTGACCGGCACGACGCCGGACGGTGACGACATCACCTCGGAGCCGTCGACGACGTCCACGGAGACGACGGCCCCGGCCCCCGGGATCACCGTCGTGAAGTCCGCAGACCCGTCCGACGCCGGCGCCTACGCGCCCGGCCAGGAGATCACCTACCACTTCGTGGTGACGAACACCGGCAACGTGCCGCTGTCCGACGTCGCCGTCGCCGAGGGCGAGTTCACCGGCACCGGCGACCTGTCCGACGTCGTGTGCCCGTCCACCACGCTCGCGGCCGGTGCGCAGCAGGTCTGCGAGGCGACCTACACGCTGACGCAGGCCGACGTCGACGCGGGGGAGGTCACCAACTCGGCGACCGCGTCCGGGACCCCGGCCGACGGGACGCCGGTCGTCTCCGAGCCGTCCGAGACGACGGTCTCGGCCCTGGCCGACCCGGGCATCAGCGTCGTCAAGACGGCCGACCCCAGCGTGGTCGTGCAGGCCGGACAGACGGTGACCTACTCGTTCGTCGTGACCAACACCGGCAACGTCACCCTCGCCGACGTCGGGGTGGACGAGGGGGAGTTCTCCGGCACCGGCGAGCTCTCCGCGGTCGACTGCCCGACCCCCACCCTCGTCGCCGGCCAGACCACCACCTGCACCGCGACGTACGAGGTGACGCAGGCGGACGTCGACGCGGGCGGGCTCACCAACACGGCGACGGTCGGCGGTACGACGCCGGCGGGCGACCCGGTGACCTCGGAGGAGTCGACCTCGACCGTCGAGGCCCCGCACTCGCCGTCCCTGGCCGTGGTCAAGACGGCGGACGCCGAGGTGGCCGAGGTCGGCGCGACGATCACCTACTCGTTCGCGGTGACGAACACCGGCAACGTGACGGTCGACGACGTCGCGGTCGCCGAGGGCGAGTTCTCCGGCACGGGCGAGCTCTCGGCCGTCGAGTGCCCGGAGGACACCACGCTCGCCCCCGGCGAGACGGTGAACTGCACCGCGACCTACGAGGTCACGCAGGCCGACGTCGACTCCGGGGAGCTGACCAACACGGCGACGGCCGGCGGCACGACGCCGTCGGGCGACCCGGTCAGCTCGCCGCCGTCGACCTCGACGGTCTCCACCGGCCCCGAGCCTGCGCTCACCGTGGTCAAGACCGCGGACGTCGACCGGCTCACCGAGGCCGGTCAGGCGGTGACGTACTCGTTCGTGGTCACCAACAGCGGCAACGTCACGATCACGGACGTCGCGGTGGAGGAGGGCGAGTTCACCGGGCACGGGGAGCTCTCCGAGGTCTCCTGCCCGGCCGAGGAGTCCACCCTGGCGCCCGGCGAGTCGACCACCTGCACCGCCGGCTACACGGTGGTGGCCGACGACCTGGCCGGCGGCGCCGAGCTGGCCAACACGGCCACCGCCACGGGCACCGCGCCCGGCGGGGCGCCGATCGGTTCCGACCCGTCCACCGCCACGGTCGCCGCCGCGTCCCCGGCGAGCCCGAGCCCCAGCCCCAGCCCGAGCGGTGGTGCCGGCCCGGCGGACGGTGACGGCGCCGGCCTCGGGGCCCTGCCGCAGACCGGCGTGACGATCGGCGGCGTCGTGGGCGCGGCCGCGCTGCTGCTGCTCCTGGGCCTGCTGGCCGTGCGCGTCGCCCGGCGCCGCGCCGAGGGCTGACGCTGGCGCGGGCGGCCGGCGTCCCACC
>JAPSLD010000192.1 GCA_031181105.1 Isoptericola sp.
GCTCATCGCGTCAGACGATCCCTTCGAACGTGAGCGTCACGCCGTCGCCGAGGTCGAGGACGTCGGACGACACGACCAGCACCGGCTCGCCCGGGTGCAGCCGCATCGGGGGCTGGCCCGCGCGCAGGAGCGTGGTGCCGTTCGTCGTGCTCATGTCGCTCACCAGGACGTGCCAGCCCTCGAGCCGCACCTCGACGTGGGAGCGCGAGATGTCCTGGTCCGGGCTGGGCACCGTGACGAGGCGCGGCAGGTCGTCACCCGTCGAGCGCGGCGAGCGCGGGCGACGGCCGACGACGACGGGACGGTCGAGCGTGATGCGCGGGCCGCTCGAGACGGCCATGACGCCGAGCGGCGGCCTCGGTACCTGCCGGGCCTCGCCCACGAGCGCTTGGCCGCATCGCGCGCAGTCGTCGCGCTGCGGGGGGTTGGGGTGCCCGCCCGGGCACGTGCGCGCCAAGATCGTCGGGCGGCCCGGGGCGACGCTCGGCGCGAACGCGGGACCCGGCGCGCCCGCGGGCGTTCCCGGCGCGCCGGGCGCCGGCGTCGCGGCGGCGCGCAGGTCCGCGATCGCGGACGACAGGACGGTGCTGCCGTCGACGTCGTCGGCCGCGCCGTCCGGGGTCTGGTTCCCCGGGGCCTCGTCGTCCGGGGTGTGGTTCTCCGGGGTGTGGCTCTCCGGGGCCTGGGTCTCGGGTGCCACCGTCTCGGCGCCGATGGTCTCGGGTGCCGCCTCGGACGCCGCGTCGGCTCCCCGCCCCGGCGCGATGGTCTCGGGGGACGCCTCCGGCGAGGCGCCCGGCCCGGGAGCGTCCGGTTCCTCGGCGTCCTCCTCCTCGGGGCGCACGGCGGCGGCCTCGACGCCGCGGTGCACGGTGCTGCCCCACAGGTGCCCGTAGCCGCTCGTCTCCTCCACCGGCGGCGCCGCAGCCGCCTGCCGGTCGACCGAGGTCCCGTCGCCCGAGAGCTCCTCGTCCGGTACCTCGTCCGGGGCCTCGTCGTCCGGGACCTCGTCGTCCGGGGCCTCGTCGTCGGGCACGATCTCGAACGCCGGGCCGGGTGCGGACTCGGGCACCGGCGCCGGCTCGGGCACGGGCGCCGGCTCGAGCACGGGCGCCGGCTCGGGCACGGCCGGGTGCAGGGGCGCGCCCGGCGCGGTCGCCGACGTGGCGTGACCGCCGGCGGTGCGCTCACGCACGACGACGCCGACCGATGCCGCGAGCACGACACCCGCCTCGAGGGGGAGCCCGCGGTCGGCCGCCGGCTCGGCGTCGGCGTCCGTCGCCCGCGAGCTCACCGTGAGCTCGGCGACGTCGTCGACGGTGCGCTCGGTCCACGTGGCGACCGACTCGCCCGTGATCCCGACCCGGTCACCGCCGACCGTGCTCACCTGGACCGACGTCGCGCCGCGGACCGCCACCTGGACGCGGCCGTCGGCCACCACCGCGATCGCGAACGGCGGCAGCGAGGCGAGGCTCGCGCCGAACGAGCCCGTGAGGACCTCGAGCAGCGGCACGACGCCCGCGTCGCGCTCCAGGACGTGCCAGATCTCGTCCACGAGCTCGGGCGAGACCTTCTCGGGCAGCATCACGACGGCCCCCGCGCGCACCACGGCGTGGGCCGGTCCGGTCACGTAGCGCAGCCTCATGCCGGCGCCCCTCTCCACTGGTCGGCTCGCGGCACCGTGTCCTCGTCGTCCGCGACGCGCCCGTCGCGGGGAGCGGTCCGCTCGAGGCCTTCGGGGTCCCCCGTGGCGTCGATCACGATGACCGTGATGTTATCCCGGCCGCCCGCCGCCACCGCCTCGTCCACGAGGCGGTCGGCCGCCGCCTGCGGGTCCGGCTCGGACAGCAGCACGGCCGCGAGCCGCTGGTCCGGGAGCTCGTTCGTGAGACCGTCCGAGCACACCAGGAGCCGGTCGCGCGCGGCCACGGGCAGGTACCAGAAGTCGGGCGCGGGGTCCTCGGGGGCGCCCAGCGCACGCGTCACCACGTTGCGCCGGGGGTGCCACCGCGCCTCGTCGGCCGTGATCGTCCCGGCGTCCACGAGCTCCTGGACCTCCGAGTGGTCGACGCTGACCTGCTCGAGCCTGCCGTGCGCGAGGCGGTACGTCCGCGAGTCGCCGAGGTTGACCACCAGCCAGTAGGGCTCGCCCTCCTGCTCGGTGAGGGCGATCCCGGACAGCGTCGTCCCGGCCCCGCGCCCGGGCGCCGTCTCGATGGCGTGCACGGCCTGGTGGGCCAGGCGCACCCGGTCGCGCACCGCGTCCGCGCCCACGACGTCGGCCGCGACGAGCGGCCGCAGCGCCTCGACGGCGGCGGCGCTCGCCACCTCCCCGGCGTCGTGGCCACCCATGCCGTCCGCGACGAAGAACACCGAGCCGCCGGCGAGGTAGGCGTCCTCGTTGAGGGCGCGCCGCGCACCGGTGTGGGTCGCGGCGCCCCAGAGCAGGGCGACGCGCGCGGTCATGCGTCGACCGGTCCGACGACCGTGAACCGCAGGTCCCCGGCCTGGACCGCCCAGCCCGTCGTGACGGTGACCGGCGTCCCCGGGGTCAGCTCGCGGACCTCGCCGTCCGGCGCGATCGCGGCCGTGCCGTTCGTGCTGCCGAGGTCCGTCAGCACCAGACCGTCCGCCGTGGGGACGAGCTCGAGGTGCGTCTTGGAGACGGAGCGCGTGGGGTCCTCGAGGCGCAGCAGGGCCGCCGGCCGGTCAGGGTCCGGCTGCGGGTTGCGCCCGACGAGCGTGCGCTCCGCGACCTGGACGCGCTGCCCGGACGGCAGGTCGATGCTCGTCGCCGGCCGGCGCGCCGCCGTCTCCCCCGTGCCGCGGCGCGACGACACGCTGAACCGCGTGGCCTCGACGTCCTCGACCTCCTCAGGGTGGTCGTCGAGCGCACGGTCGTCGTGCGCGCTCTCGTCGAGCTCGCGGTCGTCGTCCTCGACGGCGGCCGGGCTCGGGGCGGGGCTCGGGGCGGGGCTCGGGGCGGGGCTCGGCGACGCCGCGGGCGGCACGGACAGGCCCGGGACGCCGGTGATGAGGCCACCCTGCTCGGTGCGCGGCGTGGCCGGGAACGACCACGGGTCGTGCGCGACGCCCGGCGCTGCCGACGGCGACGCGGCCGGGGCCGCCGCGGGCACCTGCTGCGCTGCCGCGACCGGAGCCGGGGCCGCTGCCGGGACTTGTGCCGGCGACGGGGACGGCAAGGGTGCGGAGGCCGGCGGGACGGCGGGCGCGAACGTGCGCGGCGGCACCGCGCGCACGTCGTGCACGACCGTGCGGGCGAGCCTGTCGTGCCAGCCCTGCCGGCGGCCGGACGGGTCGAACAGGGGCGAGAGCAGCACCAGGACGGTCCCGACGACCGGTACGACCCCCGAGATCCACAGCACCAGCCAGCGCAGCAGCACCCTGCCGACGCCGGCGGGCTCGGCCGTGGCGGCGTCGTGCGTGCGGATGCCGAGCAGCCGGTTGCCGACCGTGGCGCCGGTGCGGCCCTCCCACACCGCGAGGGCCACCCAGGCGGCCAGGCTCACGAGCCCGACGGTCGTCGAGACGGCCGTGGCCGCCGACACGAGCTCGCTCGCGGCGGCGTCGGCGCCCATGCCGGTGCTCGCCTCGAGCAGGGCGGCGTAGCGGTCCGGCAGGCCCGTCGCCACGGCCACGACCGCGGCGACCGCGCCCGCGAGCAGCGAGACCGCGAGCAGGTCGAGCGCGTAGGCCCCGACCCTGCGCCCCACGCCCGCGAGGGGCGGCTCGCCCGGCTGTGCCGCGCTCCGCTCGCGCGGCGCGTCGGGCGACGCCCGCCGCGTGTGCTCGCGCGCCTCGGGCTCGGTCGTGACCTCGAGGCGCGGGCTCATCGCGGAGCCGGCCCGCCGCACCCCCGTCGCGACCGTCGGCGTCCCGCACACCGTGCAGAACGCCCCGCTCTGGTCCTGGGCACCGCACGCGGCGCACGTCGTCGTCATCGACCCTCCTGCTCCCGCGCGCGTGCCCGGCGCCGGGCCGCGCGTGCCATCCGCTCCCGCACCGGCCGCACGAGCGCGTCCGCACGCCGCCACAGCGCCGTGCCCGCCGCGGCGACGGCACGACCGGCGGCGACGTGCAGCGGCGGGGCGTCCGCCCCGCGCACCGACCGCAGCGACAGCCGGGCCGCGACACGGCGCCGCAGGGGTACGCCGCCGTGCATCGTGCCCACGAGCTGCTCGACCTCGGCCCAGAAGTGCTCGACGTCGGCCTCGCTGGGCTCGACCGCGCCGAACACCGTCGCGTCGGCACGGTGCGCGAGCGTCGCCGTCGCGGGCGTCGCCGCGGCGGGCAGCTGCTCGGCGAGCAGCCGCGCCCCCTCGCGGCGTGTCGCACCGCGCGGCACGCCGGCGCCCAGGTCGGTCGCCGCGTCGACCACCTCGCGCCAGCCGCCGCTGAAACGGTCGACGACGACGGGCGCCGTACGGCGCCGCCGGGTGCGGCGCGCCTTGAACGCCAGGACGAGGAGGAACGGCAGGGCCAGCACCGCGAGCGGCACCGCGACCGCCATCACGACCATCGCGACG
>JAPSLD010000193.1 GCA_031181105.1 Isoptericola sp.
AGGCCTCCCTGGGCGCCCCCGCGTTCTTCGGCTCGGTGCCCACCGAGGCGACCGGCACCGCGCACGCCGAGGCGATGATCGGCCAGGGCGAGGTGCTCGCCTCGCCGCTCTCGATGGCGACGGTCGCGGCGAGCGTCGCCGCCGGGGAGCGTGTCGAGCCCGTGCTCGTGCGTCCCGACGGCGCGTTCGACACGGCGCCCGACGGCGCGTCCGACGAGCCGAGCGCGCCCGCCTCGAGCGCGTCCGCCTCGAGCGCGCCCGCCTCGAGCACACCGGCCGACGTGCCGCCGTCGGCCCTGACGGCGGAGGAGGCCGCGACGGTGCGCGAGCTCATGGCCGGCGTGGTGACCGAGGGCAGCGCGTCGGACCTCGCGGACGTGCCGGGCATCGTCGGCGCCAAGAGCGGGACCGCGCAGTACGGCGACGGGTCCCGGCAGCACGTGTGGATGGTCGCGATCGCGGACGACCTCGCCGTCGCGGTGTTCGTCGAGGACGGCTACCGCGGGTCGGCGACGGCCGGCCCGATCATGGACGAGTTCCTCGCCGGCCGGTAGCCGCCTCGCCGTCGGCCGGCGAGCGGACGGTCAGCCGGCGAGCTCGTAGCCGGCGTCCTCGCAGACCGCGCGGAGGTCGGCGGCCGCCTCCTCGGCCTGCGCCGGGTCGCCCGCGCCGCCGGTCAGCGCGTCCTGGAACGGCGTGCGGAGCGCCTCGAGCGCCGGGGCCGCCTCGTCGCCCGCGTAGAGCAGCAGCGACGACAGCCGGTCGCGCACGACGGTCACCTCGACGGCCCCCGCCTCGTCGAGCGCGTCCAGCTGCGGCCCCCACGTGGTGACCCGGTGGTCGACCGAGTACTCGCCCCCGTCGTAGTAGCCGGCGCACGTCTGGACGGTGCTGTGCGGCTCGGGGCCGGACCCGGTCGAGGACTCGGGGGCGGACGCCGTCGCGGACGGCGTCGCCGTGCCGTCCGCCTGACCCGGTCCGGAGCAGGCCGCGAGCACGAGCACGACGGAGACGGCCGCTGTGGCGGCGAGGTGGTTGCGCATGGAAACGATTCGACACCGGCGTGCCATGCCGCGGCAAACTCCGGCACGGCGGTGTGCGGCGTCTCACACGCACCGACCCGCCGCCGTCCGGTGTCAGGCCGAGAACCGCTCCAGCCGCTCCCGCACCCGCCCCGTCCCGCGGCCGCCGTCGGCCGCCGCGTCCCACGTGTAGACCTCGGTGCCGGTGATGAGCACGTGCTCGGCGCGCGAGGTCACGTCGAGCGGGTCGCCGGACCACACGACGACGTCGCCGTCGAGCCCCGGCGCCAGGGCTCCCACCCGGTCGCCCAGGCCGAGGAACGACGCCGGGTTGACCGTCAGGGCCTCGAGCGCCACCTGGCGGTCGAGGCCCTCCTTGACCGCGAACGACGCCTGGTGCACGAGGAAGTTGATCGGCACCACCGGGTGGTCGGTGGTGATCGCGACGCGCACGCCGGCGGCGGCCAGCCGGGCCAGGTTCTCGATGCCCCGGTGGCGCAGCTCGACCTTCGACCGCGAGGTCAGCATGGGCCCGAAGATGACCGGGACGTCCCGCTCGGCCAGCACGTCGGCGAGCAGCGCGCCCTCGGTGCCGTGGTTGACCACCAGCCGGTACCCGAACTCGTCGGCGAGGCGGATCGCCGTGGCGATGTCGTCCGCGCGGTGCGTGTGCTGGTCCCAGGCCAGCTCCCCGGCGAGCACCCGGGCCAGGGTCTCCTTGCCCAGGTCGCGGTCGAACGGCTCACCCTTGGCCTCGGCCGCCGCGCGCCTCGCGGTGTAGTTCTGGGCGTCGACGAACGCCCTGCGGATGACCGCCGCGACCCCGAGCCGCGTCGACGGGAGCTGCTTCTTGTCGCCGTACACGCGCTTGGGGTTCTCGCCGAGCGCCGCCTTGACCGACACCGAGTCGCTGATCAGCTGCTCGTCGACCGTGCGCCCGCCCCAGCACTTGATCGCCACGGTCTGGCCGCCGATCGGGTTGCCGGACCCCGGCTTCACGACGACGGACGTCACGCCGCCCGAGAGCGCGTCGCGGAATCCCTCGTCCTCGATGTTGATCCCGTCGAGCGCCCGCAGCGCGGCCCCGTTCGGGTCGGTCATCTCGTTGGTGTCGTTGCCGGCCCAGCCCTCGCCCTCCTCGTGCACGCCCACGTGGCCGTGCGCCTCGACGAAGCCGGGCAGCACCCACCGGCCGCCGGCGTCGAGCGTGCGCACGCCGTCGGGGACCGCGACGTCGCGCCCGACGGCGGTGATCACCCCGTCCTCGACGAGCACGGTCCCGCCGGGGACCGGGTCCGAGGTGACCGGGACGACGTAGGCGTTGGTGATGGCGACGGACGAGCGGACGGTTCCTCGGGTGGTGGAGGTCATGCGGACATCATGCCGAACGCGGTCGTCACCCGACGGTCACGGTCCGGATGCGCCGCTCGTCGACGGCCGCGACGGTCAGCCGCCGGCCGTCGACCTCGACGACGTCGCCGGCCTCCGCCAGGCGGCCCAGCTCGCGGACGACGTACCCGGCGACCGTCTCGTACGGCCCGTCGGGCAGGGCGACGCCGCACTCCCGTGCGAACTCCTCGATCGTCATGCCCGCGTCGTAGGTCCCGTCCGCGTGCCGCGGCGCCGTCGGGTCGTACTCGTCGCGGATGTCGCCCACGAGCTCCTCGACGAGGTCCTCGAGCGTGACGATGCCGTCGGTGCCGCCGTACTCGTCGACGACGACGGCGAGGTGCACCCCGGCGCGGCGCATGAGCGACAGCGACGGCAGGAGCCGGTTGGTGCCGGGCAGCTCGAGCACCGTGCGGGTGATGTCGCCGACCGTCCGGGCGTGCGCCGCCGGCTGCAGCACGTCGCGGACGTGGACGAACCCGAGCACGTCGTCGAACCCCTCGCCGACCACGGGGTACCGGGAGTACGGCTGCGACCGCACCTCCTCGGCCGCCTCGTCGAGCGTGAGCGAGCCGGGCAGGAACACGACCTGCCCGCGTGGTCGCATCGCCTCGGCGAGCGTGCGGTCGGAGGCGGCGAACACGTCCTCGAGGATCCGGCGCTCGTCCTCGGGCAGGCCGCGGTGCGACACCACGAGCGAGCGCAGCTCCTCGTCGCTCATCTCGTCGCCGCGCACGTCCGGGTCGCCGCCGAGGAGGCGGACCACCACGTCCGTCGAGCGGGAGAGCAACCAGATGACCGGGCGCATGAGCGTCGCGAACCGGTCGAGCGGCGGGCCGACCACGAGCGCGAACTGCGCGGACCGCTGCAGCGCGATGCGCTTGGGCACGAGCTCGCCGAGCACGAGCGAGCCGTAGGCGATGAGCAGCGTGAGCCCGAGCAGCGCGAGGGTGGACGCGAGCGCGTCGGGCAGGCCGAGGCCGGCCAGGACCGGCGCGACGTCGGGGGCCAGCGTCGAGGCGCCGTACGCCGCGGAGAAGAAGCCCGCGACCGTGACGCCGATCTGCACGGCGGCGAGGAACCGGTTGGGGTCGCGCGCGACGGCGGCGACCCGCCGCCCGCGGGAGCCGCGGCGCTCGAGCTGGTCGATCTGGCTGTCGCGCAGGGACACGAGCGCGAACTCGGTCCCGGCGAAGACACCGCCGACGACGATGAAGAGCAGGACGAGGCCCACGTTCGCCCAGGTCTGAGCGTCCATGTCAGACACCCGCCCTGGTCGGGCCCGGCAGGGGGAGGAGCACCCAGGTCATCGGCGCCCACCGCCTTCCCGGCCGTGGTCGGTGCCCTGGGTGCTCGGTCTACTGTCGGTGTCCATCGCCCTTTCCGGGGGGTCGGGGAGCTCGCGCTCCGTCGTGAGGTCGTCCGGTGGAACGACGGACGCCCGCGCCGGGTTCCCGGCAGGTCCGCGCGGGGCTCACGACGTCGGGACGTTGGCCTCCAGCTCGGCGAGCCACGCGGCGGCCGACGCGTCGGACGGCATGCGCCAGTCCCCGCGCGGCGACATCGTCCCGCCCGGGGAGACCTTCGGGCCGTTGGGCAGCGCGGACCGCTTGAACTGCGAGGCGAAGAACCGCCGCACGAACACCTGCAGCCAGCGCCGGACCGTGGCCAGGTCGTAGGCCGACCGCTCGTCGTGCGGGAAGTTCGGCGGCCACGCGCCGGTCGCCGCGTCGCGCCACGCGTGCCATGCGAGGAAGGCGATCTTGCTCGGCCGGAAGCCGTACCGCAGCGTCCAGAACAGCGAGAAGTCCTGCAGCGCGTACGGACCCACGGACGCCTCGGTCGACTGGGGGACCTCGCCCTCGAGCGTGGGGACGAGCTCCGGCGTGATCTCCTGCGCGAGGATCTCGACGAGGACGTCGTTCGTCTCCGGGTCGAACTGCCCCGAGTCCGCGACCCACCGGATGAGGTGCTGGACGAGCGTCTTGGGCACGCCCGTGTTCACCGCGTAGTGCGACATCTGGTCGCCGACGCCGTAGGTGCACCAGCCGAGCGCGAGCTCGCTCAGGTCCCCGGTGCCCAGCACGATGCCGCCGCGGTGGTTCGCGAGCCGGAACAGGTAGTCGGTGC
>JAPSLD010000013.1 GCA_031181105.1 Isoptericola sp.
GGTGATGCCGTACTCGTAGATGTAGTCGCCCGTGAACATCATCAGGTCGAGGTCCGGCTCCGCCGCCAGGTGCCGGTAGGCCGTGAAGTGGCCGTGGTACCACGCCTGGCAGGACACGACGCCGAAGTTGAACCGCTCGGGCACGGCGCCCGGCGCGGGCAGCGTCCGCATCCGACCCACGGGGCTGTACCGGTCACCCGACCGGAACCGGTAGAAGTACTCGGTGGCGGGCCGCAGACCCGTGACCTTGGGGTGGACGGCGTGCGCGAGCTCGGGCTGCGCGAGAGCGTGCCCCTTGCGCACCACGTCGGCGAACACGGCGTCCGTCGCGACCTCCCAGTGCACCGAGCACGGGTGCAGCGGCATGCCGCCGTGGCCGTCCTCGGCCAGCGGCTCCGGGGCGAGCCTGGTCCACAGGACGGCGGAGTCGTGGCTCGGTGCGCCGCTCGCCACACCGAGGCCGAAGAGCTCGTCGGCGCCCTGCGGGCCCGGACGGGCGGCCGCGGTCTCGGGCGCGCTGATGCCGAGCGCGAGCGTGGCGGCGCCCACGCCACCGAGCGCGAGCAGGTTGCGGCGGGTGATGGTCGCAGACGGGTGGGTCATCGCACTCCCTGGTGGTCCGGGCTCACGCACGGACGGGTCGTCCGGCCGGTGCACGCGCCGAAGACCATCACGGCCGCGTCAACGGAGGAAGGACCCGCGGTGAACCGGGAGGGAACAGGACGTTGCCTCGGGCGCCGCCCTGCTGCCCGCCGTCGCCGACCGGCGTGGTGCGAGCGGGGCGCGGCGGTGCTTGCGTGGAGGTGGTCGGCGGAGAGCCGGCGAAGGACGAACCGCAGGGACGCCGAGCGACACGGAGGACAGCCATGCAGATCGACAAGACCCAGATCCTGGAGCTGCTGCGGTCACGGGGCGAGCACGACAAGGCCGACCAGGCCGGGAACGAGCTCCCGGACCAGGTCGACACCGAGAAGGACTCCGGCCTCCTGGCCAAGTACGGGATCGACGTCAAGGAGCTGCTGGGCAGGCTGGGCGGGGGCTCGCTGGGCGGGATGCTCGGGGGCTGACCGGCGCGCGGGCGGACTGCCCACGACGACGACAGGCCACCTCGGGACCTCGTGCGGAGGTTCCGAGATGGCCTGTCGTGATCGATGGTGGAGCTGAGGGGACTCGAACCCCTGACCCCCTGCATGCCATGCAGGTGCGCTACCAGCTGCGCCACAGCCCCGAGAACAAGACTCACGCCGTGGCGATCCGTCTGATTCGGTGTGTTCCGCCCGGGTTGCCCCCGCGGGAACGTCGATATCTTAGGCAGACTTGGACGCAGGTTCCAAATTCCAGTCGGGGCCCGCCTGCCACCGGTCGAGCGGGTGTCCGGCCCCCACGTTGTGCGCCACCAGCCGCCACTCCGGCACCGCGTCGGGGCCGGATCGGTGCAGGTGGGACCAGTGCACGTTGTGCATGCCGGCGATGCCGCGCCACCCGTCGGGGTCGAGCCCCAGCAGCGCCGTCACGGCGAGCGAGATGGCGGCACCGTGCGACACGACGACGAGAGTCTCGTCACTGCCGAGCTCGCTCGCGTGCTCCCGCACCGACTCGGCCACGCGCGCGGCCACCGCCGCCTTGGTCTCCGCCCCGGCGCGCACCGGGTCCTTGCCGCGACGCCAGGCGGCGTACTCCTCGGGCCACCGCTCGGCGAGCTCCTCGCCCGTCAGGCCCTCCCACTCGCCGAACGAGCGCTCGCGCAGGCGGACGTCCGTCTGCACGGTGACGCCGCCGAGCGCCTCGGCGTAGGCGGCGGCCGTGTCGGCCGCGCGGACCAGGTCCGACGTCACGACGCGTGTCGCGCGGTGCGAGGAGGCCAGCGCGGCCGCGCCCTCCTGGGCCTGCCAGCGCCCGACGTCGTCGAGCGGGATGTCGATCTGGCCCTGCAGCCGCAGGGCGGCGTTGTACGCGGTGCGGGCGTGGCGCAGCAGGACGACGGTGCTCGCCGTCATGCCTCAGAACCCGTCGCCGGACAGGCGGATCGAGCCGTCCGACGCCTCGCTGCCGTACTCGGCCTCGGCCGCCGCGCCGTCTCCCCCGCGCGCGTCGGCGGGGAGGTCGATCACGGGGCAGTCCTTCCAGAGCCGCTCGAGCGCGTAGTACACGCGGTCCTCGGCGTGCTGGACGTGCACGACGACGTCACCGAAGTCGAGCAGCACCCACCGCGCCTCGGCCTTGCCCTCGCGACGGATGGGCTTGGCCCCGGCCTTGAACATCTCCTCCTCGACAGCGTCCACGATCGCGGACACCTGCCGCTCGTTGGTGCCCGAGGCGATGAGGAAGACGTCCGTGAGGACGAGCTGCTCGCTCACGTCGAGGGCGATGATCTCCTGGGCCTTGCGGTCCGACGCCGCGCGGGCGGCGACGATCGCGAGCTCGACGGCGCGCTCCGAGGCGGTCACAGGACTCCTCCGTCCGGCACGGTGTGCAGGGTCGTGACGGCCGCGGCCGCCTGCTGGTCGGTCTGGAAGCTCTCGTCGGGCCCGTCCAGCAGCAGCTTCCACACCAGGAGGCCGAGCACGAACGCCACGACGACGAGCACGATGTAGTGGAGCCAGGTGTAGGAGCTCTCGGGCTCCTCCCAGTCGTCCTCGTCCTGCTCGCCCGGCGCCTCGCCACGGGCGCGCGCCGGCGGGTGCTCCGAGCCCACGACCGCGTCGAACGGCGAGGTGCGGCCGGCCGGCCGCTCCGTCGGCGCGCCGGGCGGCTCCGGCGCGGTCCGGGCGGCGGACGGCGTCTCCCACGGCAGGCTCGAGGACGCGGGGCGGTCCGGCCCGCCCGACGGTCCGCCCGACGGCCCGCCCGAGAAGGCGCCCGACGGGGCACCCGGCGAGGTGGCCGGCGACGCCCACGGCGACGGCGGCGGAGCGTGCTCGGGTCCGGACGGGTCCGGCGCCGGTCGTCCGAAGGCCGCGCTCGGTGCCGGCGGGCCGCTGAACGGCTGGCGGCTCGACGTGCGCTGCGGCGCCCCGGGCCGGCCGGGCGCGTGGCCCTGCGGTGCCGCCGGCCCCGGCGCCGCGTCCCCGGACGGGCGCTCGACGGGCGTGAGCCGACCCGTCTCGTCGACGCGGCGCACCCCGCCCGACGTGGACGGCGGTCGCACCACGGGTGCCCGCGACGGGAACGGCGACTGCTCGGCCGGCTGCTGGACGCCGGCCCGCTCGCGCAGGGCGCGGCGCGACGGCGGCGTCGCTGCCGGGGCGTCCGGGGCCGGGGCGGGCGGGGTGCCGTACGTGGCCGGGAACGCCGGGCGGGGCGGCACGCCAGGAGACTGCCCGCCGTCACCCGTGCCGGCGCCGTCGGCCTGGGCCGCGGCAGCGGCCGCTGCGGCTGCCGCTGCCTGCTCGCGCTCGCGGATCTCGCGCCGGGTCAGCGGTCGCTTGCTGTTCTCACTCATCGAGACCTCGATACAGACCGTGCTTCGCGATGTACTGGACCACGCCGTCCGGGACCAGGTACCACACCGGCTGACCCGCCTCGGCGCGCCGCCGGCAGTCCGACGACGAGATCGCCAGCGCGGGCACCTCGAGCGTCGTCACGCCGTCGGCGGGCAGGCCGTCCACCGTGAGGTGGTGGCCGGGCCGGGTCACGGCGACGAAGTGTGCCATGTCCCACAGCTGCGCGGCATCCTTCCAGGTCAGGATCTGCTCGATCGCGTCCGCGCCGGTGATGAAGTAGAGGTCGGCATCGGGACGCTCGGCCCGCAGGTCGCGCAGCGTGTCCACCGTGTAGGTCAGGCCCGGACGGTCGATGTCGACGCGGCTGACGGTGAACCGAGGGTTGGACGCCGTCGCGATCACCGTCATCAGGTAGCGGTGCTCGGCGGGCGACACCCGCTCGTGCTGCTTGAAGGTCGGCTTGCCCGTGGGCACGAACACGACCTCGTCGAGGTCGAGCAGGGCCGCCGCCTCGGAGGCGGCGACCAGGTGCCCGTGGTGGACGGGGTCGAACGTCCCGCCCATCACGCCCACGCGCGGGCGGCGCTGCTGGCTCACGCTGACCGGACGGCCGTGCGTCAGTGGCGCGAACCGACGTTGCGGAAGGCGTAGGTCACCAGGAGCAGGACGACCAGGCCGCCGAACGAGAGGGCGCCGAGGACGACCGGGGAGATCGCGGCCTCGGCGTGCTCGGTGGCCTCCTGGGCGATCTGGACGGCGGTGTGCAGCACGGGTTCTCCTCCTGGCGGTCGTGTCTGTGCGGGTCACGCTGTGCGATGGCTCCGCGGCACCTCGAGGGCGTCGCGGGCCCAGTCTCTCACGGCCGCCGGACGGCCCCGGGCCAGGACCCGGACCAGGACCCGGGGCATAACCCCGGGCACGGCGCCGGGACAGGGTGCCGGCACGGTCCGTCAGGGCCGCACGTGCCCGTCGCCCTGCACGACCCACTTGGTCGTCGTGAGCTCGGCCAGGCCCATCGGCCCGCGTGCGTGCAGCTTCTGCGTCGAGATGCCGATCTCCGCGCCCAGGCCGAGCTGACCGCCGTCGGTGAACCGCGTGGAGGCGTTGACCATGATCGCCGCCGAGTCGGTCTCGGCCACGAACCGGTCGGCGGACCGCAGGTCGTTCGTCACGATCGCCTCGGTGTGGCCCGAGGACCACGTGCGGATGTGCTCGATCGCCTCGTCGAGCGAGTCGACGACGCGCACCGCGAGCTCGAGCGCGAGGTACTCGGTCGCCCAGTCGTCGTCGACCGCGGGGACGATCTCGACGCTCTCCGGCGCGAACGCCGACGACGCCGCGTCGCCGTGCAGGACGACGCCCGCCCCGGAGAGGGCCGCGAGGGCCGCCGGAAGGAACGCCGGGGCCGCGTCGCGGTGGACCAGCAGCGTCTCGGCCGCGTTGCACACGCCCACGCGCTGGGTCTTGGCGTTCATGACGATCTCGACGGCGGTGGCGACGTCGGCCGACGCGTCGACGTACACGTGCACGTTGCCCACGCCGGTCTCGATGACCGGCACGGACGACTGCTCGACGACGGTACGGATGAGGTCGGCACCGCCGCGCGGGATGAGCACGTCGACCAGGCCGCGGGCCCGCATGAGGGCGACCCCGCCCGGACGCCCGTGCCGGTCGATCGACTGCACGAGGTCCCCGGGAAGGCCTTGGGCCTCGAGGGCCCGGCGCATGACGGCCGTGATGACCGCGTTCGACGACGCGGCGGCGCTCCCGCCGCGCAGGACCACCGCGTTGCCGGACTTCAGGGCCAGACCGGCGGCGTCGACCGTGACGTTCGGCCGGGCCTCGTAGATCATCCCCACCACGCCCATCGGGACCCGGAGCTGACGCAGCCGCAGGCCGTTGGGCAGCGTCTGGCCGCGCACGACCTCGCCGACCGGGTCCGGCAGCCCGGCGAGCTCGCGCAGGGCGTCGGCGATGCCGCGCACCCGCTCGGGCGTGAGCGTGAGCCGGTCGAGCAGGCCGGGCGTCATGCCGCCCGCGCGCCCGCGAGCGACGTCGTCGGCGTTCGCGGCCACGATCTCGTCCGCCGCGGCGACGAGGGCGTCCGCGATCGCGTGCAACGCGGCGTCCTTGGTCGCGCGCGGCGCGGTCGCGAGCGCGCGCGAGGCGACCTTGGCGCGGGCCGCGACGTCGTGCACGGCCGCGGTGACCTCGTCGGGCACGTCGGCGGTGCGCTGGACCTCGGTGAGCGTCGTGGACATGCTCACGAGACTACGACGAGGACCGCCTGGTGGACAGGCCGTTCCGGCCCTCGAGCACGAGGTCGTCGCGGTGCACGACCTCGCGGTCGTAGCCCTCCCCCAGCTCCTGGCGCAGGACGTAGGTGGACCGGCCGAGCAGCGCGGGCAGCTCGGCCGAGTCGAACGCGACGAGCCCGCGCGCGACGACCACGCCGTCGGGTCCCACGAGCTCGACCGGGTCGCCGGCGTCGAACTGGCCCTCGACGCGCGTGACACCGGCGGGCAGCAGGGACGCCCGGCCCCCGAGCACGGCGCGCGCGGCGCCGGCGTCCAGGTGCAGCCGGCCGCGCGA
Source organism: Isoptericola sp. (assembly GCA_031181105.1). Classification (GTDB taxonomy): domain Bacteria; phylum Actinomycetota; class Actinomycetes; order Actinomycetales; family Cellulomonadaceae; genus Isoptericola. Next base: position 6,036 of record JAPSLD010000013.1, read on the forward strand.
GCGCGCCGCGTGCGCGATCCAGAGGCGGCGGGCCGACGCCCGTCGTCCGGTCGCGGCGAAGAACGTGCCGACGTCCTCGCCCGCGAGCGCCGCTGCCGCGTTCTGCGCCTTGGTCAGGACGACGGGCACGCCGGAGCCGGTCGCGATGCGCACCGACTCGAGCTTGGTGACCATCCCGCCCGTGCCGACCGCGCTGCCGCGCGCGGTGACCTCGACGTCCGCGACCTCGGCCAGGTCGGCGACGTGCGCGATGCGCCGGGCGCCCGGCCGCGACGGCGGGGCGTCGTGCAGGCCGTCGACGTCGGTGAGCAGCACCATGGCGTCCGCGCGCACGAGGTGGGACACCAGCGCGGCGAGGCGGTCGTTGTCGCCGAAGCGCAGCTCGTCCGTGGTGACCGCGTCGTTCTCGTTGACGACGGGCACGACCCCCAGCGCCAGCAGCTTGTCGAGCGACCGCTGGGCGTTGCGGTACCGCGCGCGGCGCACGGTGTCCTCGGCGGTCAGCAGCACCTGGCCGACGCGCAGACCGTGCGCGGCGAACGCCTCCGTGTACCGGGCGACGAGCTGGCCCTGACCGAGCATCGCGGCGGCCTGCATCGTGGCGAGGTCCTTCGGGCGCGTCGTCAGGCCGAGGGGGCCGATGCCGGCCGAGATCGCACCGGAGGTGACGAGCACGACCTGGCCGCCCGCGGCGCGCCGGGCGGCGAGCACCTCGACGAGCGCGCGCAGCGCCGCGACGTCCAGGTGGCCGTCCGGGCCCGTGAGCGACGACGACCCGATCTTGACGACGACGCGGTGCGCGTCCGGCAGGCTGGCCCGGGTGGTGGCGGCGTTCACGAGGCCATCTTCCCCGCAACGGACGTCAGGCGTCGTCGGGGTCCGTCCAGTGACCCGACTCACGCTCGGTCCACAGCTCGCGACGGGCCTCGGCCTTGGCGTCCATGCGCTCGGTGAACTCCTTGCGCCGCTGGGCACGCGTCGGGCGGGCGCTCTCGTCGAGACGCAGGTCGGTCCCGCGCGCGCCGAGGAGCTCGGCGCCCGTGACGAGCGTCGGCTCCCAGTCGAACACGACCGCGTTCCGCGGGTCGCCGATGCGCACCTCGTCGCCCGTGACCGCCCCGGCCTCGAAGAGCTTGTCCTCGACTCCGAGCTTGGCCAGCCGGTCCGCGAGGAAGCCGACGGCCTCGTCGTTGTTGAAGTCGGTCTGGCGCACCCAGCGCTCGGGCTTGGCGCCCCGGACCTCGAAGTACACGTCGCCCGTGGATCCGTCGGTGCGGCGCGTGACGGTGAAGCCCGAGTCGTCCACGGCCCCCGGGCGCAGCACGATGCGCGCCGGCTCGGGCGGTGGTGCCGCGGCCCGGGCCCGCTCGACGAGCTCGGCGAGCGCGAACGTCAGCGGTCGCAGGCCCTCGTGCGACGCCGTCGAGACCTCGAAGACCCGCAGGCCGCGGGCCTCGAGCTCGGGACGCACGAGCTCGGCGAGGTCGCGCGCCTCGGGGACGTCGATCTTGTTGAGCACGACCAGGCGCGGACGCTCGTTCAGCGGGACCCGGCCGCCGGAGATGCCGAGGTCGCCCGCGTACGCCGCGAGCTCGGCCTCGATGACCTCGAGGTCGCTGACCGGGTCGCGTCCGGGCTCGAGCGTCGCGCAGTCGAGGACGTGCACGATGACGGCGGTGCGCTCGATGTGGCGCAGGAACTCCAGCCCCAGGCCCTTGCCCTCGCTGGCCCCCGGGATGAGGCCGGGCACGTCCGCGACCGTGAAGCGCAGGTCGCCCGCCTGCACGACCCCGAGGTTCGGCACGAGGGTCGTGAACGGGTAGTCCGCGATCTTCGGGCGCGCCGCCGAGACCGCCGCGACGAGCGACGACTTGCCCGCGCTCGGGTAGCCGACGAGCGCGACGTCCGCGATCGTCTTGAGCTCGAGCACGACGTCGGCCTGCTCGCCCGGCTCGCCGAGCAGCGCGAACCCGGGGGCCTTGCGCTTGGGCGAGGCGAGCGCCCGGTTGCCCAGGCCGCCGCGGCCGCCGCGCGCGACCACGTACTCCGCACCGGCGCCCACGAGGTCGGCCAGGACGTTGCCGTCGGTGTCCTTGACGACCGTGCCGTCGGGCACGCGCAGCACGAGGTCGGCACCGTTGGCGCCGTCGCGGTCGTCGCCCATGCCCTGGGTGCCGTTCCCGGCGCGGCGGTGCGGCGAGTGGTGGTACTCGAGGAGTGTCGTCGTCGACGGGTCGACGACCAGGCGCACGCTGCCGCCGTCTCCCCCGTTGCCGCCGTCGGGCCCGGCGAGGGGCTTGAACTTCTCGCGGCGGATCGACGCGACACCGTGCCCGCCGTCACCGCCCGCGGCGTGCAGCACCACGCGATCGACGAAGCTGGCCATGGTCCGATCCTCTCAGGGCGACGGGTGGAGACGCCACGAGGGGCGCACCGCGACGGTGCGCCCCTCGTGGGAAGAGCGAGCGGTCAGCCCACCGTGCTCGTGGTGGGTCTGCGCCTCCGCTTGCGTGGCTGCGCCGAGGCTCAGACCTCGGCGGCGACGATGTCGACGACCTTGCGGCCACGACGGGTGCCGAAAGCCACCGAACCGGCAGCCAGGGCGAACAGCGTGTCGTCGCCGCCGCGGCCGACGTTCTCGCCGGGGTGGAAGTGCGTGCCGCGCTGGCGGACGAGGATCTCGCCGGCCTTGACGGTCTGGCCGCCGAAGCGCTTCACGCCCAGCGACTTGGCGTTCGAGTCACGACCGTTGCGCGAGGAGCTCGCGCCCTTCTTGTGTGCCATCTGATGAACCTGCTTTCGAAGAACGAGGAGTGCTGCGCGGGCGAGGCCCGCGGGACGTCACTTGATGCCGGTGACCTTGAGGCGGGTCAGCTGCTGACGGTGACCCTGGCGCTTGCGGTAGCCGGTCTTGTTCTTGTACTTGAGGATCGTGATCTTCGGGCCCTTGGCGTCCCGCACGACCTCGGCCGTGACCTTGACCTTCGCGAGCTTCTTCGCGTCGGAGGTCACCTTCTCCCCGTCCACCAGCAGGATGGCGGGCAGCTCGACGGTGTCGCCGGCCTGGGCCCCGACACGGTCCATGACGACGATGTCCCCCACGGACACCTTTTCCTGACGGCCACCGGCCTTGACGATCGCGTACACCACGTTGCTGCTCATCTCTCCTGGTCTTGGCGTGCTCGCACGACGTCGGTCACCGGCTTGGTCTGGAACTCGGGCCGCCGCGGCGGTCGAGTGCGGTGCGCCGTCGGCACACGGGACAGGCGCGCTGCGGACGCGCCGACGCACAAGACTACGCGACACCCGCGTGCCGATCAAACGCCGTCCGGGCCGCCGTCGCGTGACCCCGGGCACCGCGATCCACCGCCCGGCCCACCCCCGCCCCCTCGCGCGTGCGCGCGTGCGCGCGGCGCTCTTATGGTCCGAGTCACGCGAAAACCCCCACCTGGTAAAGTCTGGGACTGCTTTTGTCCGCTGCGAGAGGATCCCGCCGCCATGGCGCGCACGACACGCAGTACTTCAGGCAGTCCTGAACCGCATCATCATCCCCGCCCGCGCCGCGTCGCCGGCTCCGCGGAGCGCGTGATCCGCGAGGTCACCGACCCCAGCACCGCCGAGGGCGTCCACCCGGCCCTGCTGCCGGGCATCGGCGTGGAGCGGACCCGCACCACGTTCTCGACCAACTGGTGGGTGTTCGCGTTCGCCGCGGCGCTGGTCCTCGGTGTCATCGGCTGGGGCGTGGTCGGGCCCGAAAGCCTGTCCTCGGCGGCCGGTGCCGGCCTCGCGTGGGTGTCGGGCTCGTTCGGCTGGATGTTCGGCCTGCTCACCGCGGTGGTCTTCGTCTACATGATGTGGCTCGGCTTCGGTCGGCACCGCAACATCCGGCTCGGGCAGGACGACGAGAAGCCGGAGTTCTCCACGGTCTCGTGGATCGCGATGCTCTTCTCGGCCGGCATCGGGATCGGCCTGCTGTTCTTCGGCCCGTACGAGCCGATGACGTACTTCCTCGACCTGCCGCCGGCGTTCGAGGGTCTCGAGCCGGGTTCCAACCCCGCGATGCACGCCGCGCTCGCGCAGACCCTGTTCCACTGGGGCCCGGTCGCGTGGGCGTACTACGCGCTCGTGGGCGGCGCCGTCGCGTACGCCGCGTACCGCAAGGGCCGCAGCCCGCTCATCTCCTCGCTGCTCGAGCCCGTCTTCGGCAAGCGGACCGAGGGCCCGCTCGGCGCCGTCGTCGACTCGTTCGCGATCATCGTGACGCTGTTCGGCACCGCGGTCTCGCTCGGCATCGGCGCGCTCCAGATCGGCCGCGGCGTCGAGATCGTCGGCGGGCTCGGCCCGCTCGGCAACGGCGCGATCGTCGGCATCATCGCGATCCTCACGGTCGCGTTCATCCTGTCGGCCGTCTCGGGCGTCAAGCGCGGCATCCGTGCCCTGTCGAACGTCAACATGGTCGTCGCCGGACTGCTCGGCGTGTTCGTGTTCGTCGTCGGCCCCACCGTGTTCGTGCTCAACCTGCTGCAGGGCACGCTCATGACGGTCGTCGGGGAGTTCTTCACGCTGATGGCCCAGAGCGCCGCGACCGGCCCGGAGGCGCAGGCGTTCATGGACGCCTGGACCACCTACTACTGGGCGTGGTGGGTCTCCTGGACCCCCTTCGTGGGCCTGTTCATCGCGCGCATCAGCCGCGGGCGCACGCTGCGCGAGTTCGTCACGACCGTCATCGTCGTGCCGAGCGCCGTGTGCCTCGTGTGGTTCACGATCCTGGGCGGGACCTCGATGTGGCTCGAGCAGGCGACCGGCGCCCTGAGCGCCGCGCAGTCGCCGCAGGACATGCTGTTCGCGCTGCTCGCCCAGCTGCCCGCGGGCACGTTCACGTCGCTCGCCGCGATGGTCTCCATCATCATCTTCTTCGTCACGAGCGCCGACTCCGCGTCGGTGGTCATGGCCGGCCTGTCCCAGCGCGGCAACCCCACGCCGAGCCGCTGGACCACGATCACCTGGGGCATCGCCCTCGCCGCGATCGCCAGCGTGCTGCTCGTCGCGGGCGGCTCCGTCGCGCTGTCCGGCCTGCAGAGCCTGGTGATCATCACGGCGCTGCCGTTCTCCCTCGTGCTGATGCTGGTCATGGTCGCCTGGGCCAAGGACCTGAACCGCGACCCGCTGACGCTGCGGCGCCGCTACGCGCGCGAGGCGCTCGTGCAGGGCGTGCGCACCGGCATCGAGGAGCACGGCGACGACTTCGTCGTGGGCGTCGTGCCGACCGCGCAGGACAAGGGCGCGGGCGCATGGCTCGACACCGACGACCCGGCGCTCACCGACTGGTACCAGCCCGAGGAGGTCGAGCCCGCGACGTCGGACACCGTGCCGCGCTCGGGGTCCCCGGACGCCGCCAACGGTGCCGACGGTGCCGACGGTGCCGACGGTGCCGGGACCGCGGGCGCGCCGGACCTCACCCCGGCGCGCTGACGAGGCACGGGACGCACCGGGACGCACCGGGATGCGCACGGGCCCGGCCGCCTGCCCGCAGGCGGCCGGGCCCTCGCGCGTCCCGGTGCCAGTCGTCCGTCAGTCGTTCCCCAGTCGTCCGTCAGTCGTCCGTCAGTCGCCCGTCAGTCGTCGAGGACGAACGTCACCTGCAGGTCGACCTGCCAGGCGACGATGCCGCCGTCCGACACCTCGACCTTCTGCTCCTTGACCCACGCGCCCGTGATGTTGCGCACCGTCGCGCTGGCACGGTCGATGCCCAGGCGGATCGCGTCCTCGAAGCTCGTGTCGGAGCGCGCGGTGATCTCCGTGACGCGTGCGACCGTCCCTGTCATGGCGTCCTCCGATCGTCGTGACCGGCGCGGGTCGCCGGCCGGTCCCTCGAGGATCGCCCCGAGCGGTGACGCTCGCCAGAGGGCGTCACGATGGACGGGTGAGGCGATCCACCGGCCGGCCGACGGGAGCCGGGAGCGTCGACGACGCGGTCACGGCCGCGCTGCGCGCCGTCGACCGGCGCGCCTTCCTCCCGCGCGCGCGGCAGGGCTCGGCCGCCGACGACCGGCCGCTCGACATCGGCGAGGGGCAGACGTGCTCGCAGCCCTCCACCGTCTCGGCGATGCTCCGCCTGCTCGACGTCCCGCGCGGTGCCCGGGTGCTGGACGTCGGCGCCGGCTCCGGGTGGACGACGGCGCTGCTCGCCCACCTGGTCGGGCCGGAGGGCCAGGTGCTCGGCGTCGAGCGGCGTGCGGACCTGGCGGCGTGGGGCGCCGCCAACGTGGCGCGCGCCGGCATGCCCTGGGCGAGGCTCGTCGTCGCGACACCGGGCGTGCTGGGCGCGCCGCGCGACGGCGGGTGGGACCGCGTGCTCGTCTCGGCCGCCCCGGACCGGCTCCCCGACGAGCTCGTCGACCAGGTGGCACGCGGCGGGCGCATGGTCATCCCGGTCCGGCACGCCATGATGCTGGTCGAGCGGGCCGACGACGGCGCGGTGCGCACGTCCGAGCACGGGACATACTCGTTCGTGCCCCTCGTCCAGGACTGAGCCCACCCACGCTCTCCGCAGGGCGTTCACGTCCCGTCCGGCGAGTGAAGTTACGGTCCCGTAGGCTCGTCACATCCGCTCCATCGGGCAACCGCCCACCGTCCGGCTGGAAAGTCGACGAGGACCAACCCCCTGCGAGGCACGCGTGACCACAACCACCACCCCGACGACGACGGCCGCCGAGCGTGTCGCCGGCGCCCCGTTCACCAGCTCCTACAGCGCCCTGTCCCAGAAGGTCCGGGAGGCCGGCCTGCTGCGCCGGGCGTACGGGTACTACCTGGCCATGGGCTGCGCGCTGGCGCTCGCGCTCGGCGGGCTGGTCACGGCGTTCGTGCTGCTCGGGGACTCGTGGTTCCAGCTGCTCGTCGCCGCCGGTCTCGGCATCGTGCTGACCCAGCTCGCGTTCCTCGCGCACGAGGCCGCGCACCGCCAGGTCTTCGCGTCCGGGCCCGTCAACGACCGGGTCGGCCGGCTGCTCGCCAACGCCGTCGTCGGCATCAGCTACTCGTGGTGGATGTCCAAGCACACGCGGCACCACGCCAACCCCAACCACGTGGGCAAGGACCCGGACGTCGCGAACGACACCATCGTCTTCACCGAGGACGGTGCGCGCGAGCACCGCGGCCTCATGGCGCTGCTCACGCGCTACCAGGGCTGGCTCTTCTTCCCCCTGCTCACGCTCGAGGGCCTGAACCTGCACGTCACGTCCATCCGGTCCCAGCTCACGGGCTCCCCGGCCGACCGGAACGCCCGCGTCCGCGAGCTCGTGACGATCGGCCTGCGCCTCGCGATCTACCTCGCGGTCGTCTTCTGGTGGCTCTCCCCCGGGCTCGCGTTCGCCTTCCTCGGCGTCCAGCTCGCGGTGTTCGGCGTCTACATGGGCGCGTCGTTCGCTCCCAACCACAAGGGCATGGCCATGATCCCCGCCGGCAGCAAGCTCGACTTCCTGTCGAAGCAGGTGCTCACGTCGCGCAACATCCGCGGCGGCTGGACGATGAACGTGCTCATGGGCGGCCTCAACCACCAGATCGAGCACCACCTGTTCCCGAGCATGCCGCGTCCGCACCTGGCGCGCGCCCGCCACATCGTGCGCGAGCACTGCGCCCAGCTCGACCTGCCCTACACCGAGACCAGCCTCGCGCGGTCGTACGCGATCGTCGTGGGCTACCTCAACCGTGTCGGCCTGTCCGCCCGCGACCCGTTCGACTGCCCCATGCGCCGCACCCTGCGCGGCTACTGAGCCGGAGCCCGGGCGTCAGCCCGCCCGGTGCAGGCGGCACCGGGCCTGGTAGGACTCGGTGCCGCCGACGTGCGCGGCGACGGGCCTGAGCGCGTCGCCGCCGGCACCGTCGCCGCCGGCACGGTCGCCGCCGGTTTCATCGGGGCCGCCGGCGCCGCCGGCCCCGAGGCCCGACAGGCGCACGTGGTAGGCGGCGTCGCGGCCGCACACCGCGCAGACGGCCGTCAGCTTCGTCACCGACTCGGCCACGGCCATGAGCGCGGGCAGGGGCTCGAACGGGCGCCCGTCGAACGTCACCGACAGTCCGGCGACCACGACGACCAGCCCGCCGTCGGCGAGCCGGACCACCACGTCGACCAGCTCGGGTCCGAAGAACTGCGCCTCGTCGACGGCGACCATCCGGGTGCCCGGCTCGACCAGCCCAGGGATCTGCGCGGCCGAGCCGACGGTGCTCGACGCCACCTCGAGACCCGAGTGCGACGCGACACGGCCAGGGCCGCTGCGCGTGTCGAGCGCATGGCCGACCACGACGACGCCGCGTCCCGCGACCCGCGCCCGGTGCACGCGCCGGACGAGCTCCTCGGTCTTGCCGGCGAACATCGGTCCGGCGACGACCTCGAGGCGCCCGGCGCCCGGCCCGTGATCCATGCGCTCAGTCATAGCACCCGGGCGGGCGCCGGGGGCGGTCAGCCCTCGGTCAGCGTCCCCGCAGCCGCTTCAGCACCCTGCTCAGGAGCCTCTTCGGCTCCGGCTCCTTTCGAGGCCACCTCGACGACGTCGACGGGCTCGACCGGCGTGGCCGCGGGCTCGACCGACGTGGCCACCGGCTCGGCGGGCGGCGAGGCCACGCTCTCCTCGCTCGCCGCGGGGCTGCCGGCGACCTCGGCCTCGGCCGGTGCGCCCGCGCCGCCGGCGCCGGGCTCCTCGGCGTGCCCCGCGTGCTCATGCTCGTGCTCGTGCTCGTGCTCGTGGGCGTGCGCCGCGGCCGCCGCGATCGTGGCGAGGGTCGCCTTGACCGCGGCCCGGGCCTCGGACCGGTCGTCCGGGAGCTTCGGCACGTCGGTGTGCGGGGCCGTCTCGGTCGACTGCTTGCCGCCACGCTTGCGGCGTGCCCGCTTCGCACCGGCGTCGCCCTCGGGTGCCGGCTGCGAGGCCGCACGCTCGATCGGCTCGCTGTGCACGACGAAGCCCCGGCCCTTGCAGTGCTCGCACGTGGACGAGAAGGCCTCGACGAGGCCCTGACCGACCCGCTTGCGCGTCATCTGGACCAGGCCGAGCGAGGTCACCTCGGCCACCTGGTGCTTGGTCCGGTCGCGGCCCAGGCACTCGACGAGGCGGCGTAGCACCAGGTCGCGGTTGGACTCGAGCACCATGTCGATGAAGTCGATGACGATGATGCCGCCGATGTCGCGCAGCCTGAGCTGGCGGACGATCTCCTCCGCCGCCTCCAGGTTGTTGCGCGTGACCGTCTCCTCGAGCGTGCCGCCCGCACCGGTGAACTTGCCGGTGTTGACGTCGATGACGGTCATCGCCTCGGTGCGGTCGATCACCAGGGAGCCGCCGGACGGCAACCAGACCTTGCGGTCCATGCCCTTGGCGAGCTGCTCGTCGACCCGGTGGACGGCGAACACGTCGGTGTTCTCGGTCCACCGCGAGACGCGCTCGCGCAGGTCCGGAGCGAGCTCCTCGACGTACTGCGAGATCTCGTCCCACGCGCCGTCACCCTGGACCACGAGCGACGAGAAGTCGTCGTTGAAGATGTCGCGGACCACGCGGATCGCGAGGTCGGGCTCGCCCTGCAGCAGCGCGGGCGCCGAGGTCGACGACCGCTCCGCCTTGGCGGAGATGGACTCCCACTGGCCCTGCAGGCGCTCGACGTCGGCACGCAGCTCGGCCTCGCTCGCGCCCTCCGCGGCGGTGCGCACGATGACGCCCGCGCCGTCGGGCACGATCTCGCGCAGGACCTTCTTGAGCCGGTTGCGCTCGGTGTCGGGGAGCTTGCGGCTGATCCCGGTCATGCCGCCGCCCGGCACGAACACCAGGTAGCGGCCGGCGAGCGTGACCTGCGACGTCAGGCGCGCGCCCTTGTGCCCGATCGGGTCCTTCGTGACCTGCACCAGCACGGAGTCGCCGGACTTGAGCGCCTCCTCGATGCGGCGCGGCTGACCCTCCAGGCCGGCGGCGTCCCAGTTGACCTCGCCGGCGTACAGCACGGCGTTGCGGCCCTTGCCGATGTCGACGAACGCGGCCTCCATGCTCGGCAGGACGTTCTGGACGCGCCCCAGGTAGACGTTGCCGACCATCGAGGCCTGCGACTGCTGCGAGACGTAGTGCTCGACGAGCACGCCGTCCTCGAGCACCGCGATCTGCGTGCGGCCGTCCTTCTCGCGCACGACCATCGAGCGCGTGACCGACTCGCGGCGCGCGAGGAACTCTGCCTCCGTGATGATCTGCCGCCGGCGGCCCGCGTCGCGGCCCTCACGGCGACGCTGGCGCTTGGCCTCGAGGCGCGTCGATCCCTTGAGCGCGGTGACCTCGTCCGACGCCCCGCGGTCGCGGGTGCGCGCGGCCGCCGCCTCGGCGCGTTCGGTGCGGCTGCCGCGGCGGCGCCGGCGCCGGCGGCGGCCCGACGACTCCGCGCCCTCGTCCTCGCCGGAGTCCTCGCCGTCGCCGCCGTCCTCGTCGGCCCCGGCACCCTGCTCCTCGGTGCCCTCGTCGTCGATCCCGGCGTCGGGCTCGTCCTCGTCGGCGGAGTCCGACGCGCCGCCGTCCTCGCCGGTGTCGTCGCCGGTGTCGTCGCCGGTGTCGTCGCCGGCGTCGTCGTCCCGGCGCATGCCGCGGCGACCACGGCCGCCACGGCGGCGACGCCGGCGCGGGCGGATGTCGCTCGCGTCGCCGTCGTCCTCCACGAGGTCCTCGGGCGCGAGGTCCACGAGCTCGACGCCCTCGGCGACGAGCTCGTCCTCGATCGCGCCGACCTCCTCGACCGCGGCCGCGTCGTCGTCCGTCAGGTCGACCGGCGTCTCGGCGGCTGCGGCCGTCGGAGCAGCACCCTTCGGGGCAGCGGTCTTCGCGTCCGCGTCCTTCCGGTTCGCGACCTTCCTGCCGGCAGGCTCGGCGGCGGGCTCGGCGGTGAGCTCAGGCGCCTCGGGCGCGGCCTTCCCGGCGCTGGCGGCGCCGGGCTCCTCCGCGGGCTGAGGGCCTGCGCCCGTCTCGTCGTGCGGGCGCGGCGGGCCGGCGGGTGCCTGCGCGCGGCGCGGCCTGCGCGCCGTGGAGAGGTCGGGCGCCTGGAAGAGCAGCGCCGTCGTCGCGAGGCGCGGGGTCGTGGAGCCCCGGCCGGTCCCGACGGGCGAGGCGGGCTGGCTCGACCCGGCCGGAGCATCCGCGGCGGGCGCGGGCTCACGGGCGGCGTCGGGCTCCGCGGTCGCGGCGGCGCCGCGACGGCTGCGGGCGGCCTTGCGGCGGGGCTGGTCCTCGCCCGCCGTCGGCTCGACGGCGGTGCCCGCCGGCTCGGTGACGGGCTCGGCGGCCGGCGCTTCGGTCCCCGCGGACCCGGTTCCCTTCGTGGAACGGCTCGCCCGGCTCGACCTGGCGGCCTTCGTGCGCGTGGCGGGCGGCTCGGCGGTGGCGGGCTCGACGATCGCGGGCTCGACGATCGCGGGCTCGGACGTGGCGGGCTCGGACGTAGCGGGCTCGGACGTGGCGGGCTCGGACGTGGCGGGCTCGGCGGTCTCGGACTTGGCGCGGCGCGTGCGCGTCGCCTTCTTGCGTGCCGGCGGCTCGTCACCGGCGGCCGCGTCCGGCGCCGGGCCCTCGGGCAGCACGATCTCGTCGAGCGAGCGCACCCGGCCTGCGGGCTGCGGCTCGGCCGCGGCCGGCTCGGGAGCACGCTCCGGCAGGACGATCTCGTCGAGCGCGACGGCCGCGGAGGCGGTGGGGCGCGTCGCGCGGCGCGACCGCTTCCTCGGCGCGGTAGACGTCTCCGGCGTCGCGGCGTCGGCGCCGGTGCCGGCCGTCGGGGCGGCCGCCTCCGGCGCGACCGCCGGGGCCGGCTCGGGTGCGGCCTGCGTCGCGGCGTCGACCCGCTCGGGGAGGGTGATGCCGAGGGTCTCGGCCACGGGCGTGGCCGGCGCGGCGGTCGGACGCGTGGCGCGGCGACGGCGCTTCGGCGTGCTCGCGCCCTGACCGGTGTCGTCGCTGTCGGTGCCGGCGGTGGTGTCGGACGTCACTGGATACGCTCCTGCTCCCGGCGGGACCGCCCCACACCTGCGGCCGCCGGGCGGTCGTCGTCGCGAGCGGCGGCGCTGCGTGGCGCGCCGTCCGGACGGAAGTCTCGGTCACGGCTGCATGGCCCGTTCTTCGCGGGCGCCTGGCGAGCCGGGCCCTTTCATGCCCGGAAGCCGGCACCGCGTACGGAGCGGGTGCTGCAAGCTCGGGGCCGCCCGGGCGATGTGGTCCCGGTGGCCTGCCGTCCAGTATCGCACCTCCGCGGGCGTCATGAGCGTCACACGTCCCGACGGGGTTCCGGCGTGGCGCCCGCGACGTCTCTTGTGAAAGACTTCACGAGTGATCGTGAAATCCTTCACGAGCACTCGCCCAGCACTCCCGGACCGTGGAGACCACGTGGACGCACTCGACCTGGCGCGGTGGCAGTTCGCCATCACGACCGTCTACCACTTCATCTTCGTCCCGCTCACCATCGGCCTCGCCCCGCTCGTGGCGGGCATGCAGACCGCCTGGGTGGTGACCGGGAACGAGCGCTGGCTCCGGCTGACCAAGTTCTTCGGCAAGCTGCTCCTGATCAACTTCGCGCTCGGTGTCGTCACGGGCATCGTGCAGGAGTTCCAGTTCGGCATGACCTGGAGCGAGTACTCGCGGTTCGTCGGCGACGTCTTCGGCGCCCCGCTGGCGATCGAGGCGCTCGCGGCCTTCTTCGTCGAGTCGGTCTTCCTCGGCGTCTGGATCTTCGGCTGGGACCGCGTGTCCAAGAAGGTGCACCTCGCGTGCATCTGGGCCCTGGCGGTCGCGACCAATCTCTCCGCGTTCTTCATCCTCGCGGCCAACTCGTGGATGCAGCACCCCGTCGGCGCCGTCTACAACCCCGAGACGGGCCGGGCCGAGATGTCCTCGATCGGCGAGGTGCTCACGAACAGCACCCTGTGGGCCGCGTACCCGCACGCGATCGCGGCCGCGTTCCTCACGGCGGGCACATTCGTCGCGGGCATCGCCACCTGGTGGATGGTGCGGCTCGTGCGGACCCGGCGCCCCGAGGCGGTCGCCACGGCCCGCGAGGTCTACCGCCCCGCCGTGCTCGTCGGCGTCGTGACCATCCTCGTCGCCGGCGTCGGCGTCGCGGTGTCCGGCGACGTGCAGGGCAAGCTCATGTTCGAGCAGCAGCCGGGCAAGATGGCGTCCGCGGAGGCGCTGTGCGAGGGCGAGGAGGCCGCGGCCTTCTCGGTCCTCACGGTGGGCGACCTCGGCGCGGGCTGCGACGGCGTGCGGCACCTCGTCACGATCCCCGGCCTGGCCAGCTACCTGGGGACCGGGCACTTCTCCGGACCCGAGTCGTACCTTCCCGGCGTCGCGGACGTCCAGGAGGCGTACTCGGAGCGCTACGGCGACCTGACCGCGGCCGGGGAACCGGTGACGTACACGCCCCCGCTCGAGATCACGTACTGGTCCTTCCGGCTCATGATCGGCCTGGCGGGGTTCTCCGCGGCGCTGGCCGTCGCGGCCCTGTGGTTCACGCGCAAGGGCCGCGTGAGCGACAACCTGTGGCTGTCGCGCCTCGCGGTGGCCGCCATCCCCGCGCCGTTCCTCGCCTCCTCGTTCGGCTGGATCTTCACCGAGGTCGGGCGCCAGCCGTGGGTCGTGGCGCCCAACCCGACAGGCATTGACCAGATCCGCCTGCTCACCGAGCGCGGCGTGTCCACGGCCGTCCCGCCCGGGATGGTCCTCGCGTCGATGGTCACGTTCACGCTGGTCTACGGCGTGCTCGCGGTGGTGTGGTTCCGGCTCATGCGCCGCTACGCCGTCGAGGGCGCACCCGACGTCGTCCACGACGAGTCCCCCGAGGCGCGCGCCGAGGATGCCGACGATGCCGACCGACCCCTCTCCTTCGCGTACTGAGCGCCGCGACGACCGGAATGGAGCTCACGATGGACCTGGCGGTCCTGTGGTTCGTCATCATCGCCGTCCTCTGGACGGGCTACCTCGTGCTCGAGGGGTTCGACTTCGGCGTCGGCATGCTCATGTCGGTCCTGCCGCGCGGGCGCGCCGACCAGCGGGAGAAGGAGCGCCGGCTGCTGGTCAACACGATCGGGCCCGTGTGGGACGGCAACGAGGTGTGGCTCATCACCGCGGCGGGCGCGACGTTCGCCGCGTTCCCCGAGTGGTACGCCACCCTGTTCTCGGGCTTCTACCTCCCGCTGCTCGCGATCCTGGTCGCGCTGATCGGCCGGGCGGTCGCGTTCGAGTACCGCGGCAAGATCGCCGACGCCGGGTGGGCACGCCGCTGCGACCTCGCGATCCAGGTCGGCTCGTGGGTGCCCGCGGTGCTCTGGGGCGTAGTCCTGGCCAACCTGGTGCGCGGCGTCGCGCTCGACGCGGACCACCAGTACGTCGGGGGTCTGTGGGCGCTGCTCAACCCGTTCGCGCTGCTCGGCGGCCTCGCCACGCTCACGCTGTTCCTCCTGCACGGCGCGGTGTTCGTCGCCCTCAAGACCGACGGCGAGATCCGCGCGCGCGCCCGCGGGCACGCCCAGGTGCTGTCGGTGCTGGCCGCGGTGGTCGCCGGCGGCTGGGTGCTCTGGGCCCAGGTGGCGTACTCCGCGACGTGGACCTGGGGCGCGGTGGCGCTCGCCGCCGCGGCGCTCGCCGGCGTCGCCGTGACGAACCGGGCCGGCCGCGAGGGCTGGGCGTTCACGCTGTCGGCCGCGGCGATCGTCGCGGCGGTGGTGCTGATCTTCGGCTCCATGTTCCCCGCCGTCATGCCGGGGATCGACGGGGGCGAGTCGCTCACCATCGCCGAGGCCGCCTCGACGCCGTACACGCTGCGGATCCTGACCTGGGTCGCCGTGGCGCTCACGCCGCTCGTCGTGCTGTACCAGTCGTGGACCTACTGGGTGTTCCGCCGTCGGCTCACCACCGACCACATCCCGGCACCCGCCGGCCTGACCTGGCAGAAGATCAAGGACGCGGCGTTCTGACGCCGCAGGAGCCCCGCCGTGAAGCCTCTCGACCCCCGCCTGCTGCGACGCGCCCGTGCCGCGCGCACCTACGTGGTGCTCACCGCGGTCCTGGGCGCGGCCGCCGCCGGGCTCGTCGTCGTGCAGGCCTTCGCGATCGCCCACGCGCTCGGCCCCGTCGTGACCGCGACGAGCGCCGGCGCCACGCCTCCGCCGGCCCAGGTGTGGCGGTGGGTCGGCGTGCTCGCGCTCGTCGCGGCGCTGCGGGCGGGCGTCGCGTGGGCGCAGGAGCGGTTCGCCCAGCGCGCCGCACCGCGCGTCGTGGCCGAGCTGCGCGAGCAGGTCGTCGCGCACGCGGTCGCCCTGGGGCCGCGCCGCACGGGTGCCGGCGACCCGGCCGCCGTCGCGACCCTCGCGACGCGCGGGCTCGACGACCTCGAGCCCTACCTGGTGCGCTACCTGCCGCAGCTGCTGCTCACGGCCCTCGTGACGCCCACGCTGGTGCTCGTCGTCCTGGGGCTCGACTGGGTCTCGGCCGCGGTCCTGGCCGCCACGATCCCGCTCGTCCCGGTGTTCATGTGGCTCGTGGGCGTCATGACGGCGGGCACCTCCGAACGACGGCTGCGCACCGTCGAACGGCTCGGTGCGCAGGTGCTCGACCTGCTGGCGGGGCTGCCGACGCTGCGCGCGTTCGGGCGCGAGGTCGGTCCCGGGGCGCGGGTGCGGGCCCTCGGCGAGGCGTCGCGGCGGGCGACCACGGGCACCCTGCGCGTGGCGTTCCTGTCCGGCATGGTGCTCGAGCTGCTCACGACGCTGTCGGTGGCGATCGTCGCGGTGGGCGTGGGGCTGCGCCTCGTGCACGGCGGTATGGAGCTCGTCCCGGCGATCGCCGTCCTGGTCCTGGCGCCCGAGGTGTACCTGCCGCTGCGGCGCGTCGGCGCGGAGTTCCACGCCTCGACCGACGGGATCGCCGCCGCGGAGCGCGCCTTCGCCGTCCTGGAGACCCCGCTGCCCCGCTCCGGGAGCAGCCCCGTGCCGGTGCTCGACGCCGGCACGCTCGTGCTCGAGCGCGTGACCGTCCGCGCGGGCGAGCGCGGCGTCGAGGCGCCGTCCGGCCTGAGCGCGCGCGTCCCGCTGGGGACGGGACGTCCGGGCGGCGGACGCGTCGTCGCGCTGCGCGGGCCGAGCGGTGCGGGCAAGTCGACGACCGCGCTCGTGCTGCTCGGCCTGCTGCGGCCCGACGACGGCCGCGTCCTGCTCGAGCCCGCGGGCGGGCAGCCGCTCGACCTCGGCGACGTCGACCCGGCGTCGTGGTGGTCGCAGTTCACGTGGGTGCCGCAGCGGCCGTCGCTGCCTCCCGGCACGCTGCGCGACGTCGTGGCCGACGGCCGCGACGTGCCCGACGCCGCGCTCGCCGCCGCCGCCCGCACCACCGGCCTCGACGCGGTCGTCGCGGGCCTGCCGGACGGCTGGGGCACGCGGGTGGGCCTCGGCGGGGTCGGGCTGAGCGTGGGCCAGCGGCAGCGGGTCGCGCTCACCGCGGCGCTCCTGCCGGGCGCCGACCGACCGCTCGTCGTGCTCGACGAGCCCACCGCTCACCTCGACGCGCGCGGCGAGCAGGTCGTCCTCGACGCGGTGCGGGCCTGGCGGGACACCGGGCGCACCGTCGTCGTGGTCGCCCACCGCGCGTCGCTGCTCGCGCTCGCCGACCAGGTGGTCGACGTGGCCGCACGGGAGGTGACCGGTGCCCGGGCATGACCCGCTGCGGCGCGTGCTCCCGCTGCTCGAGGTGCGCCCCTCCCGTGTCGTGCGGGCCGTGGCGCTGGGCGTGCTCGCGCTCGGCTCCTCGGTCGGCCTCGCCGCGGTGTCCGCGTGGCTGATCGCTCGCGCGTCCCAGATGCCGCCGGTGCTGCAGCTCTCGGTGGCGGTCGTGAGCGTGCGCGCGTTCGGCATCGGGCGCGGGGTGTTCCGCTACCTCGAGCGGCTCGCGTCGCACGACGTCGCGCTGCGCGGGATGGCGGCCCTGCGCGCCAACCTGTACGACGCCCTCGCGCGCGGGCCCGTCACGGGCGTGGTGGCGCTCCGCCGCGGCGAGCTGCTGACCCGGGTGGGGACCGACGTCGACGACGTGGGGGACGTCGTCGTGCGTGCGCTCGTCCCCGCGGGGGTCGCCGCGGTGGTCGGGCTGGGCTCCGTCGTGCTCGTCGGCGCCTTCCTGCCCGTCGCGGGGCTCGCGCTGCTCGCGTGCCTGCTGCTGGCCGGCGTGCTCGCGCCGTGGCTCGCGGCGCGCTCGGCCGCCGCGGTCGAGCGGCGCGGCGCCGACGCCCGGGCCGACGTCACCGCCCGCACGCTCGAGCTGTTCGAGGACGGCCAGCAGCTGCGCGTCGCCGGACGGCTGGCCGGACGGCTGGACGGGCTGCGGGCCGCCGACGCCCGGCTCGCGGCGACGACCGACGACGCCGCCCGGTCCGGCGCCGTGGCCGCCGCGATCGGCACGGGCGCCCAGCTCCTGGCCGTGGTCTGCTCGCTCCTCCTCGGCGTCCCCGCGACGCTCGCCGGCGCGCTCGCACCCGTCGAGCTGGCCGTCGTCGTCCTGACGCCGCTCGCCGCGTTCGAGGCCACGCAGGCGCTGCCGGCGGCGGCCGTGCAGCTGCGGCGCTCGCGCGAGGCCGCGCGGCGCCTCGTCGAGCTGCTGCCCGCCGCGACCCCGGAGCCGTCGTCCGGCCCGGGCGCGCGCGGGACCGGCGACGCACCGGACGGCTCCGCCCACGACGGACGGCTGCTGCGGCTCGCCGGCGTCGCCGCCGGGTGGGAGGGCACGACGGCGGTCGCGGGCGTCGACCTGGACCTGCGGCCCGGGTCCGTCGTCGCCCTGGCCGGGCCGTCCGGTGTCGGGAAGACGACGCTGCTGCTGACGGCCGCGGGGCTGGTGCCCCCGCTCGCGGGCACCGTGAGCGGGCGCGACTCGCTGTTCGTCGCCGAGGACGGCCACCTCTTCGCCACGACGGTGCTGGAGAACCTGCGCGTCGCGCGCGCGGACGTCAGGCCCGACGACGCGCGCGCGGCGCTCGAGGCGGTCGGCCTCGACCGGTGGCTCGCCGCGCTGCCCGACGGCCTCGACACCGTCCTGGGCACCGGGGCGGGCGACGTGTCGGGCGGCGAGCGCCGGCGCCTCCTCGTCGCACGGGCACTGCTCGCCCCGGCGCGAGTCCTGCTCGTCGACGAGCCCGCGGAGCACCTCGACGCCACCACGGCCGACGCGCTCGTGGGCACGCTGGCCGACCACGCGCGCCGCACAGGGCGGGCCGTGGTCGTCGCCTCCCACCGGCTCGCCGCGCTCGGCGTGGCCGACGAGGTGGTGCTGCTCGGCCGGCCCGGCGGCGCGCAGGACGCGCCGGCGACCGTCGTCGCGCGCGGCCGCCACGCCGACCTGCTCCGCGACGAGCCGGACTACGCCTGGGCCGCGGCCCAGGAGTCCCTGCCGCGCTGACGCCGCAGGCCCCCACGCCCGACCCGTCGGTCCGGGCGTCGGTCACGCCCCGAGCACGGCCATCGCCGCCGCGCGGCCGGGGATGCCGCTCACTCCCCCGCCGCGCCGCGCGCCGGCCCCGCACAGCAGCACGCCCGCGTGGTCGGTCTCGACGCCCCAGCGGCCGACCTCGTCGTCCGACTCGGCCCACGGCCAGGACAGGTCCCGGTGGAAGATGTGCCCGCCCGGCAGGCCGACGTCGCCCTCGAGGTCGACCGGGGTGCGGGCCTCGATGCACGGCCGGCCCTCGGCGTCGTGCAGCAGCACGTCGGCGACCGGCTCGGCGAGCACGGAGTCGAGCGAGCGCAGGGTCGCCGCGAGCGCCGCGTCGCGAGCGGCGTCGTTGTCCTCCCGGAACAGCCGCGCGGGCATGTGCAGGCCGAACAGCGTGAGCGTCTGGGCCCCGCCGTCGCGCAGCGTCGGCCCGAGGATCGACGGGTCGGTCAGCGAGTGGCAGTAGATCTCGCACGGCGGCAGCTCGGGGATGCGCCCGGCGGCAGCCTGCGCGTAGGCGACCTGGAGCTGGTCGAAGGACTCGTTGACGTGGAACGTGCCGCTGAACGCCGCGACGGGGTCCACGCCGTCGCGCAGGCGCGGCAGGCGCCGCAGGAGCATGTTGACCTTGAGCTGGGCGCCCTCGGGCTCGTCGGGCGTCGCGGTGCCCGACGGCGCCGCGCCCCCGGCGGCGAGCAACCGGTCGAGCGTGGCCGGCGCGCAGCCCGCGAGCACCACGCCGGCGCGCACGCCGCGGGTGGCGCCGTCGTCGTCGGTCCACGTCACCTCGGCGTCGCCGGCCCCAGGGCTCACGGCGGTGACCTCGGCACGCGTGACGAGCGTCGCCCCCGCCGCGACCGCGGCGTCGCGCAGCGCGCCGCTCACGGCGCCCATGCCCCCCACGGGGACGTCCCAGTCCCCCGTCCCGCCGCCGACGACGTGGTAGAGCAGGCAGCGGTTCTGCACCAGGGACTGCGAGTCGAGGTCGGCGAACGTGCCGATCAGCCCGTCGGTCGCGACGACGCCGCGCACGACGTCGTCGGCGAACCGTGCCCGCAGCGTCTCCCCGAGCGGCCGCTCGACGACGTCGCGCCACACCTCGTCGTCGTCCACGAGCGCGCGAGCCTCCCGCGCCGACGGGAGCCGCCCGGTCACGGTCGGGAAGAGCCGCTCGGCCAGGCGGCCGGTGCCCGCGTAGAACCGCCGCCAGGCGTCGTGGTCGGACGCCGGGGCGCCGACCGCGACGAACGACGCCCGGGTGCCGTCGTCGGACGCCGTGTCGACGAGCAGGCCGGCGTCCCCCACGGGCGTGTAGGAGGAGTAGCGGCGGCGCCGCAGCGTGAGGGCGAGCCCGAGCTCGTCGACGACCTGGCGGGGCATGAGCGACACCAGGTAGGAGTATCGCGAGAGCCGGGCGTCGACGCCCTCGAACACCGGGGCGGAGACGGAGGCGCCCCCGACGTGGTCGAGCCGCTCCAGCAGCAGCACGCTGCGGCCCGCGCGGGCGAGGTAGGCGGCGGCGGTCAGCCCGTTGTGGCCTCCGCCCACGACCACGGCGTCGTAGCGGGCGGCGAGGGCGGCAGAAGGGGTCGCGGCGGTCATGGCGCCATCGTGGCAGACGCGGCGAGCGCGCCCGGAACGGGTAACGTCGCGGGGCGTGAAGATCCTCGTACCCGGCAACGTGCCCTTCGACCTGACCATCGACGTGGAGGGGGTCGACGTCGCGCGCTACGTCATGCGCGACCCGGTCCCCGAGGAGCACCTCGACGCCGAGGCGCTCGTCACGTGGGCCAGCCCGCAGCGGGTGCTCGACGACGCGGCCCGGCGCCTGACCGGCCTGCGCTGGGTCCAGACGCTCAACGCCGGCCCGGACCAGGCCCTCGCGACCGGCTTCGCACCGCAGGTCACCATCGCCTCCGGGCGCGGCCTGCACGACGCCACCGTCACCGAGCACACGCTCGCGCTCGTGCTGGCCGTCGTGCGCCGGCTCGACCGCACGTCGGCGGCGCAGCGCGAGCACCGCTGGGACGACGAGCTCGCGCGCGAGCAGGTCGCGGACGAGTCGCGGTTCACCCTCGCGGGCGCACGGGTGACGATCTGGGGGTTCGGCTCCATCGCGGGCCGCCTCGCGCCGCTGCTCACGGCGCTCGGGGCACAGGTGACCGGCGTCGCGTCGTCGGCCGGCGAACGGTACGGCTACCCCGTGGCGGCGCGAGAGTCGCTGCCCGAGCTGCTCGCGGGCACCGACCTGCTGATCTCGCTGCTGCCGGCGACGCCGGAGACCCATCACGCGCTCGACGCGACCCTGCTCGCCACGCTGCCGCCGCACGCACGGTTCGTCAACGTCGGGCGCGGCGCGACGGTCGACGAGGCGGCGCTCCTCGCCGCGCTGCGCGACGGGTCTCTCGCCGGTGCGGCGCTCGACGTCACGGAGACCGAGCCCCTGCCCGCGGACTCGCCGCTGTGGGACGCGCCGAACCTCGTCCTGACGCCGCACGTCGCGGGCGGGCGGCCGCAGGGTGCGGCAGCGTTCCTCACCGAGCAGGTCCGCGGCTGGCTCGCGGACGGCCCGGCCGGCCTGCGCAACGTCGTGGAGCGCTGAGCGCGGCGGGCGCCGTGCCGGGGCGGCGCTACGCGCCGAGCGCGAGCGCGGCGCCCGCCCCGGCGGCGAGGAGACCGACGACCGGGGTCCAGTACCGGTCGTCGGCGCGCGCGAACCTCGTGTCGCGCACGCGCTTGAGCACGCCCACGTACCGCCCGTCGCCCACCACGCGGGCGAGGAGCACGACCAGCGCGGCGACGCCGAGCCACCGCCACCACGCGCCGTCGGCCCCGAGCGCGTTCGCCACGACGACGAGCCCGTAGGAGACGAGCGCGGCGGCGACCGCGAGGACGGCCACCGTGCTGGGCTCCCGGAGCGGCCGACGCGTGCCCGCGCGCTGCGGCAGCGCGTCGGCGACGCCCGCGGTCGAGCCGGCGGCCCAGGCGACGTGGAAGCCGGCGGCGACGACGGCGGCCGCCAGCGCCAGGGCGGTCGCGCCCCAGAGCGCCCACGCCGGGACCGCGCCGCCCGAGGCGAGCGCGAGCACACCCGCCGCCGCGAAGAACGGCCACGCGAGGTGGCCGGGCACGACGGCGAAGATCACCGCGGCGGAGACCAGGCACACGGCGCCGACGACCACGGGCGCCGGCCACCCGATCAGGACGCCGGCGAGCGCCCACCAGGCGACGGAGGTCAGGTGCCAGGCGCCGCGCAGCAACCGGTTCGCGTACCGGCGCGGGATGCCGACCCTCCAGCCGGGCGCCGCGAGCAGGGGCCGCAGGACGACCAGCTCCCCGAGCACCGAGTGGGCGAGCCCCACGAGCGACAGGAGCAGGGCTGCGGCGATCGACACGGTTCCTCCGTACGGTGGCGTACGGTCACGCTATCCATACGGTGGCGTATGGTCAAGGACATGGCCTCGCTCTCCGCTTCCGACTGGGTCCGCGCCGCCGCCCGCCGGCTCGCCGCCGACGGCGTCGACGCCGTCCGCGTCGAGCCGCTCGCCAAGGAGCTCGGCGTGTCCAAGGGCAGCTTCTACTGGCACTTCGGCGACCGGGACGCGCTGCTGGACGCCCTGCTGGCCTACTGGCGCAGCGTGGGGACCACCGGCGTCATCACCGAGGTCGAGGGGGCCTCCGCCGATCCCGCGGACCGGCTCCGGCGGCTCGTGCGGCTCGCCTTCGGGCACGCCGACGGCGGGTTCGACGTCGCCGTCCGGGCCTGGGCCGCACGCGAGGAGCGCGCCCGTGCCGCCGTCCGCGGGGTCGACGAGGTGCGTGTCGGGTACCTGGTGCGGCTGCTCACCGACGCCGGCTCGGCCGACCCGGCCCGACGCGCGGCCGTCGTCTACCGCGCCCTGCTCGGCGAGTACGCCATGCGGCACGCCGGCGCCGGCGGCCTCGACGCCGACGCGATCGACGCCCTGTCCTCGTGGGCGCTCGCGCCGTGAGCTACCAGCGGGCGTTGCGCGGACGCGGCTGGCACCGCGGGCACGTGTAGGACGAACGGTTCATGAAGGCGTCTCGGCGCACCGGCGTCCCGCAGCGCGGGCAGGGCAGCCCCGCGCGCCCGTACACGGCGAGCGCGCGCGAGAAGTACCCGGACTCCCCGTTGACGTCGACGTAGAGCGCGTCGAAGCTCGTCCCGCCCTCGGCGAGGGCGTCGGACATGACGGCCGCGGCGGCCTCGAGGACGCGGTGCGCCTCGGCGCGGCGCAGGGTGTCGGTGGGCCGGGCGAAGTGGAGGCGTGCGCGCCACAGCGCCTCGTCGGCGTAGATGTTCCCGACGCCCGAGGTCACGGTCTGGTCGAGCAGGGCGCGCTTGATCCCGGTCCGGCGGCGGCGGACCGCGTCGACGACGACGTCGCGGTCGAGCGCGGGGTCGAGCAGGTCGCGGGCGATGTGCGCCACGGGCTCGGGCACCGCCGGCCGGTCCGTGCCGAGCCCGCCCGGCGCGGCGTCGGGCGTGGGCACGAGGTCCGCGACGGACAGGTGCCCGAACGTGCGCTGGTCCACGAAGTCGAGGTACCGCGCGCCCGACGGCGCGTCCTCGAGGTGCAGCCGCACGCGCAGGTGCGGGTGCTCCCACGTGCCGACGACGGCCGGGTCGCGCACCAGCAGCTGCCCGGACATGCCGAGGTGCGCCAGCAGGGCGGCGTCGTGCGCCTCGAGCGGGAGCCACAGGAACTTGCCGCGGCGCGCCGCCTCGGCGAGCCGCCGGCCGCGGAGCTGGTCGGCGAAGCCCGCGGGCCCGCCGTCGTGCCGGCGCACGGAGTACTCGCGGAACACCTCGACGTCGCGCACGAGCGCGCCCACGACGAGGCGGTCGAGACCGTCGCGGACGGTCTCGACCTCGGGGAGCTCAGGCACCGGCGTCGGCGGGCCCGGGCGTGCCGTCTCCGAGGACGCTGATCGCGCGGTACGCCTGCTCCGCGGCGCCCTGCTCGGCGTGCTTCTTGGCCGTGCCCCGGCCGAGCCCGACGACGGGTCCGGCGGTGACCTGGGCGTGGAACACGCGAGCGTGCTCGGGTCCCTCGGCGGTCACCTCGTAGACGGGCGCGCCGAAGCCGCGCAGCGCGGCGGCCTCCTGCAGCGACGTCTTCCAGTCCAGGCCGGCCCCGAGGTCGGCCGCGTGCTCGAGCGTCGTGTCGACGAGCCGGTGCACCAGGTCGCGCGCCACCTCGAGCCCGTGCGACAGGTAGGCGGCACCGATGAGCGCCTCCACCGTGTCGGACAGGATCGAGTCCTTGTCGAAGCCGCGCGTGCGCATCTCGCCCTTGCCGAGCAGGATGTAGCGGCCGAGGTCGAGCCGCCGGGCGACGGCCGCGAGCGAGCGCTGCGAGACCGTGGCCGCGCGCATCTTCGCGAGCTCACCCTCGGACTGCTCCGGGTGCCGGCGGTACAGCGCCTCCGTGACGACGAGCCCGAGGACCGTGTCGCCCAGGAACTCGAGCCGCTCGTTCGTCGGGATGCCTCCCGCCTCGTGCGCGAAGGACCGGTGCGTCAGGGCAAGGACGAGAAGCGGGGGGGGCAAGGGGTGCCCGCCGGTG
>JAPSLD010000194.1 GCA_031181105.1 Isoptericola sp.
CCGGCTCGAGGAGGTCCTCGTCGAGCTCGCGACCTGGCTGCACGGCCAGACGGGCGACGACGCGCTCACGCTCGCCGGGGGCACGGCGCTCAACTGCGTCGCCAACTCGCGGATCTGGCGCGAGTCGCCGTTCGACCACGTCTGGGTGCAGCCCGCCGCCGGCGACGCGGGCACCGCGCTCGGCGCAGCCCTCCAGCTCACCGCGGAGGCCGGCGTGGACGTCGAGCCGGTGGGCTCGGCTGCGCTCGGGCGCTCCTGGTCCGACGACGAGCTCGCGGACTGGCTGCGACGCGCCCGCGTGCCGTTCACCACGCCCGGCGACCTCGCCGCCGAGGTGGCCGAGGTCCTGGCCGCCGACGGCGTCGTCGCGTGGTTCGACGGCCGCAGCGAGTTCGGGCCGCGCGCGCTCGGCCAGCGCTCGCTGCTCGCCCACCCCGGCCACCCGCACAACCTGCGCCGCCTCAACGACGTCAAGGGGCGCGAGCAGTTCCGGCCCGTCGCCCCGATGGTGCTGCTGGAGTACGCGCCCGAGATCTTCTCCGGCGGACCGATCCCGAGCCCGTACATGCTCTTCGTGCACGACGTCGCGCCCGCCTGGCGCGACCGGATCCCCGCCGCGGTGCACGTCGACGGCACCGCGCGGATCCAGACGGTCGACCCGAGCCAGCCGCGCCTGCACGCGACGATCAGCGCGTTCCGCGAGCGCACCGGCCTGCCCGTCGTCATCAACACGAGCCTGAACACCGCGGGCCGGCCGATGGTCGACGACCCGCGCGACGCGCTCGAGCTGTTCGGCTCGGCGCCCGTCGACCTCCTCGTGCTCGGTCCGCACCTGGTGCGCCGCAGGACGTTCTTCGAGGGGCCCTCCGAGGGGGCCACCGCGTGAGCGCGTCGTGGTCCGTCGTCGTGCCGACCGTCGGGCGCCCGCAGCTCGCCGCGATGCTCGACTCGCTCGCCGCGACGCTGCGCGGCTGCCCCGAGGCGCCGGCCCCGGCCGAGGTGGTCGTGGCCGACGACCGGCCGCCCGGCACCGGTGAGGCCGCGGCGGACCCGCTCGCCGTCGCGTGGTCCGGCGACGTGCCCCTGCGCGTGGTCCGCACGGGCGGCCGCGGCCCGGCCGCGGCACGCAACGCGGGCTGGCGCTCGACGGCGCGCGACGTGACCTGGGTCGCGTTCCTCGACGACGACGTCGTGCTGCCGGCGGGGTGGGCGGGCGCGCTCGCCAAGGACCTCGCCAACGCCGCGGCCGACGTCGTCGGCGTGCAGGGACGCATCGTGGTGCCCCTGCCGGAGGACCGGCGTCCGACCGACTGGGAGCGCAGCACCGCGGGGCTCGAGGACGCGGCGTGGGCCACGGCCGACATGGCGTACCGCCGGGAGGCCCTCGCCCGGGTCGCGGGCTTCGACGAGCGCTTCCCTCGCGCCTACCGGGAGGACGCCGACCTGGCGCTGCGCGTCCGCGAGGCGGGTGGTCGGCTCGTGCGGGGCGAGCGCACGATCACGCACCCCGTGCGCCCGGCCGACGACGCCGTGAGCCTGCGGGTGCAGCGCGGCAACCGCGACGACGCCCTGCTGCGCGCCCGGTACGGCCCGCGCTGGCGGGAGCGCACCGAGGCCGGCTCGGGCCGCCTGCCGTGGCACGTCGCCACGGTCGGTGCGGCGCTGGCCGCGGCGGGGCTCGCCGCCGCCCGCCGCCCCGCGGCCGCCGCCGTGGCGGCCACCACCTGGGCAGGCCTGACGGCGGACTTCCTGCGCCGCCGCCTCGGTCCGGGCCCGCGCCCGGGCGACGAGGTGTTCGGGCGCGAGGTCCGGCGCATGGCCGTCACGAGCGTCGCCATCCCGTTCGCGGCCGTCGCCCACCGCGCGGCCGGGACGTGGCGGTGGCGGCGCGTGCTCGGCGGCTCCGGTGCGGCCCCGTGGCCGCCGCCCGTGCGCGCGGTGCTCTTCGACCGCGACGGCACGCTCGTGCACGACGTCCCGTACAACGGCGACCCGGACCTGGTGGTCCCGGTCGACGACGCGCGGGCCGTCCTGGACCGCCTCCGCGCCGCCGGCGTGCGCGTCGGGGTCGTGTCGAACCAGTCCGGCATCGGGCGCGGGCTGCTCACCACCGGGCAGGTCGACGCGGTCGACGCCCGGGTCCGGGAGCTGCTCGGTCCGTTCGCCACCTGGCAGCGCTGCCCGCACGCCCCCGAGGCGGGGTGCGTGTGCCGCAAGCCGGGGCCCGGGCTCGTGCTGCGCGCGGCGGACGAGCTGGGCGTCTCGCCCGCCGAGTGCGCCGTCGTCGGCGACATCGGGGCCGACGTGGGCGCCGCCGTGGCCGCGGGCGCGCGGGCCGTGCTGGTCCCGACGTCCGTCACGCGCGCCGAGGAGATCGAGGCCGCGCCCGCGGTCGCCGCGAGCCTGACCGAGGCGGTGAGCCTGCTGTGAGCGCCCGCGTGCTGGCCGTGCGGCTGGACAGCGACGGCGACGTCCTGCTGACCGGGCCCGCGATCCGGGCGCTGGCGGCGACGCACGGGCGCGTCGACGTGCTCGCCTCCGCCCAGGGCCAGCAGGCGGCGCGCCTCCTGCCCGGCGTGACCGACGTGCTGCGCTTCGACGCGCCGTGGAGCGGCTACGCGCCGCCCGCCTTCGACGGCCCTGCCGTGACCGCGCTCGTCGACGTGCTGCGCCGCCGGGACTACGACGAGGTCGTCGTGTTCACCTCGTTCCACCAGTCGCCCCTGCCCATGGCGCTGCTCGCGCGGCTCGCCGGGGCAGCGCGCGTCGCCGCGACGAGCGAGGACTACCCGGGCGCGCTGCTCGACGTGCGCCACCGGCGGCCCGACGGCCTGCACGAGGTCGAGGCCGCGCTCGACCTGGCGCGCGCCGCGGGCGCCGAGCTGCCCCCCGGCGACGACGGCCGGCCGGCCCTGCGCCGGCCGCTGCCGCTGCCGCCGCACGAGCTGCCCCCGGCCCCGTTCGTCGTCGTGCACCCGGGCGCGTCGGTCCCGGCCCGCGCGCCGCGGCCCGACGACGCCCGCGCGTACGTCGCCGCGCTCGCCGACGCCGGGTGGGACGTCGTCGTGACGGGCGGTCCGGGCGAGCGCCGGCTCGCCGCACACGTCGCGGGCGGCTCGCCGCGCGCCGTCGACCTCGCCGGCCGGACCTCGCTCGCCCAGCTCGCCGCCGTGCTCGACGCCGCGGCGTGCGTGGTCGTGGGCAACACCGGGCCCGCACACCTCGCGGCCGCGGTCGGCACGCCCGTGGTCAGCCTCTTCGCACCGGTCGTGCCGGCCGACCGGTGGGCCCCGTACGGGGTGCCGACCGTCCTGCTGGGCGACCAGGAGGCCGCGTGCCGCGGCACCCGTGCCCGCCGGTGCCCGGTCGAGGGGCACCCCTGCCTGTCGTCCGTCCCGCCGTCGGGCGTCCTCGACGCCGTGGCGCACCTCACCGGTTGTGAGCGGACTTCTGGCCCGTTCTCGGTGCCCGCACCGGGCCAGAAGTCCGCTCACAACGCTCGGACCGGGGTGGTCGCATGAGGATCCTGCTGTGGCACGTGCACGGCTCGTGGGCCACGTCGTTCGTCTCGGGCGAGCACGAGTACCTGGTGCCCGTGCTCCCCGGCCGCCCCGCCGACGGGCGTGGGCGGGCGCAGACGTGGGACTGGCCCGCGAGCGTCCGGGAGGTGAGCCCGGAGGAGGTCCGGGCGGCGTCCGACGACGGCGCGGTCGACGTCGTGGTGCTCCAGCGCCCGCACGAGCTCGCGCTGCTCGAGGAGTGGACCGGGCGACGCGCGGGCCGCGACGTGCCCGCCGTCTACGTCGAGCACAACACGCCCACCGAGCACGCGGCGCGCAGCCGGCACCCGGTCGCCGACGTGCCCGAGGTCGCGGACGGGCGCGTGCCGGTCGTGCACGTGACGGCGTTCAACCGGCTGATGTGGGACTGCGGGTCGGCGCGGACCGCGGTGGTCGACCACGGCGTCGCCGACCCCGGCCACCGGTGGACGGGCGAGCGCGCGCACGTGGCCGCCTGCGTGAACGAGCCCGTCCGGCGGTGGCGCGTCGCCGGCACCGACCTGCTGCTCGACGTCGCCCGCGAGGTGCCCGTCGAGGTGTACGGCATGGGCACCGACGCGCTCGCCGAGCACCTGCGGGCCACGGGCTCGCCCGTCGCCGCGGCGTCCGCCGGGCGGCTGCACGACCTGTCGCAGCGCGAGCTGCACGCCGCGCTCGCGGGGGCGCGCGTCTACCTGCACCCCTACCGCTGGACGAGCCTGGGCCTCTCCCTGCTGGAGGCCATGGCGATCGGCCTGCCGGTGCTCGCCCTCCCCGTGACCGAGCACCCCGTCGCCGTGCCGCCCGAGGCGGGCGTGCTGAGCGCGGACGTCGACGAGCTGGTCGC
>JAPSLD010000195.1 GCA_031181105.1 Isoptericola sp.
CGCGCTCCTCGCCGACCTTGGGCGCCGAGAGCACGGTGACCTCCTCGCCGTCGAACAGCACGTCGACGGCGTCCGGCCCGGGCAGCTCGACGCCGCCCTTGGCGACGACGTAGCGCGGGCCCGAGGACGTGTCGAGGCGGGCGTGGATCCGGCGCGCGGCCTCGGCCAGGTCGTCGACGGACTCGATCGCGTCCATGCCGGCGAGCGTGCGCGCCTCGAACAGGTTCGGCGTCACGACCGTCGCCTGCGGCAGCACGTGCTCGCGCAGCGCGGTGTCGGTGTCGAGGGCCGCACCGGGCTCCTGGCCCTTGCAGATGAGGACCGGGTCGAGCACGACGTGGCGCCACGGACGGCTCGCGAGCGAGCGGGCGACGACGTCGATCGTGGCCGGCGTGCCGAGCATGCCGATCTTGACGACGTCGAGGTCGTGCGTGGCGGTCGCCGCCTCGAACTGGTCGGCGATGACCTGCGGGTCGACCGGGACAAAGCGGTGGCCCCAGTCGTTCTTCGGGTCGAACGACACGATGCAGGTGAGCGTG
Organism: Isoptericola sp.; assembly: GCA_031181105.1. Classification (GTDB taxonomy): domain Bacteria; phylum Actinomycetota; class Actinomycetes; order Actinomycetales; family Cellulomonadaceae; genus Isoptericola. The sequence continues at coordinate 540 of JAPSLD010000195.1, forward strand.
CCGACGCCGTACACGCCGAGCTGCTGGAAGGTCTTGAGGTCCGCCTGGATGCCGGCGCCGCCGGTGGCCTCGGAGCCGGCGATCACGTACGCGAGCGAAGGGGTGGTGCTCATGCGTACCAGCCTACGGGCGCCCGCGGTGCGCCCCGCGCGTCAGATCGAGTCGAGGATGCGCCCGCGGGCGGCGTCGCGCTCGGCGGGCGTGATGGTCCCGGCGGCGTAGAGCCGGTCCACGTCCGCGAGCCGCTCCTCCACCGTCCTGCCCGGGGCGGTGCCCGACGGCGTCGCGGGGGCAGGTGCGGACGGGCGCCCGCGGTCGAGGTTCTGGGCCCAGCGGACCTGCAGGTCCGTCTCGGGGTCGAGCGGGTCGATGCCGGCGTCGCGCAGCCTGCTCGCGCGCCGCAGCGCCAGCGCCACGCCGAGCACCGCGACGATCACGACGATCGCGATGAACAGCCCCGCGACGTCACCGAACCCGCCGCCCGCCGTCGGGTCGACGAAGCTGTCGATCCCGACGACGTCGTCGAGGACCACGCCGTGCTCGTCGACGATGATCTCGTCGTCGGGTGCCATCCCTGCCTCCTCAGATCGTGCCCAGCAGGCGGGCCCGCGCCTCGGCGCGCTCCTCGTCGGTGATGCGCCCCGCGGCGTGGAGCCGGTCGAGGTGCTCGAGCCGCTGCTCGAGGACCCCGGGCGACGGCGTCGACCGTGCGCCCCGGATCCCACCACGCACGGCCGCCACCGCGATGGCCACGACGGCGATCGCGATGATGACAGGGGCTGCGAGCTCCAGCAGCGAGAGGGCGAACATCTGTGCTCCTCGGTCGGCTGGGCCGCACGCTAGCAGCAGCGGGCACGCGCGCGGTACGGGCGTCGGAGGGCGCACGTAGGGTGGGCGCCATGAGCGTGAAGATCGGGGCCCACGTCGACCTCAGCGACGCCGTCGCGCAGGCGAAGGAGATCGGGGCGGACGTCGTCCAGGTGTTCGTCTCCGACCCGCAGGCGTGGAAGGTCCCGCCGCTCGAGCACCCGGGTGGCGCGGAGGCGTTCCGCGAGGAGACGGCCGCGGCAGGGCTCGACGTCTACGTCCACGCCCCGTACGTCATCAACGTCGCGTCCACGAACAACCGCATCCGGATCCCGAGCCGCAAGCTGCTCCAGCAGGTCATGGCCCGCGCGGAGGAGATCGGCGCCAAGGGCGTCGTCGTGCACGGCGGCCACGTGACGGCCAGCGACGACCCCGCCAAGGGCTTCGACAACTGGCGCAAGGCGGTCGACGCGCTCGAGACCGACGTGCCGGTGCTCATCGAGAACACCGCGGGCGGCGACTTCTCGATGGCGCGCCGGCTCGAGCGCATCGAGCAGCTCTGGGCCGCGGTCATGCGGTCGAACGGCGCCGGCAACGTCGGCTTCACGCTCGACACGTGCCACGCCTGGGCCGGCGGCATCGACCTCGCGACGGCGGTCGACGAGATCCGCGGCATCACCGGCCGGATCGACCTCGTCCACGCCAACGACTCGCGCGACGCCGCGGGGTCGGGCGCCGACCGGCACGCGCACTTCGGGTCGGGGAGCATCCCCGAGGAGCTGCTCGTCGGCGTCGTCGCCGCCGCCGGCGCACCGGTGGTCTGCGAGACGCACGGCGACATGGGCCCGGACATCGCCTGGCTGCGCGAGCGGCTCGGCTGAGCCCGCGCCTCTAGCGGCCGGGACCGCCGCCGGGGCTCCCGCCGGCGCTCCCGCCGGCGAGGGCGCGCTGCTTCTCCGTCAGCGCCGCACGCTCGGCGTCACCCGGAGCGAGGGCCGCGGCGCGTGCGTACGCGGCCGCCGCGTCCGCGGGCTGCCCCGCCGCCTCCAGCAGGTCGGCACGCGCCGCGTGGAACAGGTACGAGCTCTCGCCGTCCTGGACGCCGTCGACGATCTCCAGCCCTCGGCGCGGGCCGTACGCCCTGCCCGCCGCGACGGCCCACGCGATGCGTTGGGCGGGCGAGTCGTCGAGACGGTTGAGCAGCCCGTGCAGGTGGGCGATGCGTCGCCAGTCGGTCGCGTCGGCGCTCTGCGGTCGTACGTGCTCGAGGGCGATCGCCGCCTGCAGGGTGTAGCGGCCCACCGGCCGGCGGCGGTGCGCCGCGTGCTGCAGGACCTCGTGGACGAGCCGCTCGGCCTCCGCGATGGCGTCGCCGTCCCACAGGGACCGGTCCTGGCGGTCGAGCAGGACCACCTCGCCGCCCGGACCGACGCGGGCTCGCTGTCGCGACTGCTGGGCGAGCATGAGCGCGAGCAGGCCGGACGCCTCCAGCCGCTCGGGGGCGTCGGGGTCCAGCAGCTCCCGCACGAGCCGGCCCAGCCGCACCGCCTCGGCCATCAGCTCGGCGCGCCCGGGGTCGGCGTACCCGGTCGTGAACACCAGGTACACGACGCCCAGGACACCGTCGATCCGCTCCGGCAGGTCCTCGGGCGACGGCACGCGGTACGGGATGCCGGCGTGGGCGATCTTCGCCCGCGCCCGGACCAGGCGCTTCTGGATCGCGGCCTCGGTGCTGAGGAACGAGCGGGCGATCTCGGCCGGGGACCAGCCCAGCACGGTCCGGAGCGTCAGGGCGACCCTGGTCTCGAGCGAGAGGGCCGGGTGCGCGCAGGTCAGGACCAGCCTCAGCCGGTCGTCGGCGATCGCGTGCTCCGGCTCCCGTGCCAGCAGTCCCCGGTCGACGGCCGTGCCGTACCGCCGCGCGGTCGACTCCCGCGCACCGGCACGACGGAGGAGGTCGATGCCACGACGGCGGGCGGTGGTGACGAGCCACCCGGCGGGGTTCGCGGGGACCCCGGCGCGCGTCCACGCGGTCAGGGCGCGCTCGCACGCGTCCTGCACGGCGTCCTCCGCCACCTGCCAGTCGGTGACGGAGGCGATCACGGCGGCCATGATGCGGGCGTGGTCGGTCGCGACCACCTCGGCGAGGGTGGTCGCGACCGGCACCTGCGCACCCGCCGCCGTCCGGGGCGACGGCACGGGACTCAGAGGGGCCAGACGGGGCGGACCTCGATGCGTCCGAAGCGGGCCATCGGATGCGCCGCCGCGACCTCGATGGCCTCGTCGAGGTCGCCGACCTCGATGAGGTCGAACCCGGCGATCCACTCCCGCGTCTCGGCGAACGGCCCGTCGGTGACCAGCCTCTCCCCGCCGCGCACACGCACGGTGGTGGCGTCCTCGACGGGACGCAGCCGGTCACCGGCCAGGTGCTTGCCCCGCTCCTGGAGCACGCCGAACCACCTCTCGACGTCGTCGGACGTCTCGTCGTAGGGCTCACCGGTCGGATCGGTACAGACGAACAGCACGAACTGCATGGTCACTCCTCCTCAGCGTGGCGCCTGTGGCCACTCCACCACATGACGCACCACACCGGGCCAGGAGGACGTCCGACGCGGGTCGAAGGACGAGCCGGCTGCTCGGACCGGCCGCTCGGGCCAGCTGCTCAGACCAGCCCGGCGTCGTGCACCACGATCGCGGCCTGCACCCGGTTGGTGGCGCCGAGCTTGGTGAGGATGCGCGAGACGTGCGTCTTGACGGTCGGCACGCTCATGTAGAGCTCGCCGGCGATCTCGGCGTTGGACAGCCCGCGCGCGACGGCGAGCGCCACCTCGCGCTCACGCTCCGTCAGCGCCGAGAAGCGCGCCTCGGCGGCCTGCCGCCCGTCCGGCGCCGACGTCTGCGAGACGGCGGCGATGAGCTGCGACGTGACGCTCGGCGAGAGCGTGGGCTCCCCCGCGGCGGCCGCGCGGACGGCGGCCACGAGCCGGTCGGGCGGGGTGTCCTTGAGCAGGAAGCCCGCCGCCCCGGCTCGTGGCCG
>JAPSLD010000014.1 GCA_031181105.1 Isoptericola sp.
CACCGGCCTCGAACCCGATGAGGTCGACGCCGCTGCCCGTGGACAGGCCGACGTTCACGAGCCCGCCACCGCTGCCGAGCGACTTCGCGACGTCGTTGAGCGTGCGGGCGCGCACCAGCGCGACGGCTGAGTAGCCGGGGGTCGCGGGCGTCCAGGTGAGCTCGCGCAGCGCGAGGCGGTAGCGGTCGGTCGCGAGCAGCGTGATGCGCTCGTCCTCGATCTCCATGCGCACGCCCGTGAGCAGGGGGAGGGTGTCGTCACGGCTGGCCGCGACGCTCACCTGCGCCACCGCGTGCGTGAGGGCGTCGCCCGACACCGTGCCGGTGAGCTCGGGCATCTGGGGCAGGGCCGGGTAGTCCTCGACCGGCATTGTGAGCAGCGAGAAGCGCGACGCGCCGCAGGTGAGCATCACCTTGGTGCCCTCGAGCGTCACGTCGACGGGCTTGTTGGGGAGCGAGCGCGAGATCTCGGCCAGGAGCCGGCCGGAGACGAGCACGGTTCCCGGCTCGGCCACCTCGGCCGGGATCTCCGAGCGGGCCGACACCTCGTAGTCGAAGCTCGACAGCCCGATCGTGCCCTGGGCGTCCGCCTCGATGCGGACGCCCGCGAGCACCGGTGCGGGCGGGCGCGTGGGGAGGGTGCGCGCCGTCCAGGTCACGGCCTCCGCCAGGACGTCACGTTCAACCCGGAACTTCATCCCACTCCTCAGGTCGGCTCGGTCGGTGGACGACGGCGCTCGGCGGGTCGTGCGCGGCCGGCGTCGGCCGCGGTAGACCGGGGCACGGGCGTGCGGTCGTCCGTGCCAAACCCTACGCGAGTCGGGGCGTCGTCGGCACTCGGTCCGCAGGGTTGCCAGCTTCGGGCCGGACCGCCTGATGAAGGCGCGGTGTCATTCTCCGGGAAAGAAGATGTCATCGTCGTCGTAGGCATTGTGGAACCTGGGGAAATCGTGCGTCGTCGCAGGTCAGCGTCGTGGGCGCGGTGTGGATCGGCTGGGGGTCCGGCTGTGGGCGAGCTGGCGGTCCTGTGGGCGACGATTCTTGTACCCACAGGTGTCCACCGATCTCACCCGGCTCGTCCACCGGCCCGGGGCAGCGGTCCACATGCGTCCACAACCTTGTCCACAGGTGTGCATGGGTGTGGTTCGACGGCAGACCCCACTCGTCCACGGATCCGGTCCACAGGGTGGGGACGACGCGGACGAAACGGGACGTTCCCGGGCCCCGGCCCGGGGGAGGCGCTGTGGACGGCGCCGCGGCGCGCCGTCGTCCACGGGCGCCCGGGTTGTCCACAGATCGCCGACGCCCCCCGGGTGCACGACGAGGCCCGCACGCACCGTGCGTCCACGGGCGTGCGGGCCTCGGCCGCGGGGGGCGGGCGTCAGCCGCGGTGCTGCTGCTTGATGCGGCTCGTGAGCTCGGTGACCTGGTTGTAGGTCGAGCGGCGTTCGGCCATCTGCCCGGCGATCTTCTTGTTCGCGTGCATGACGGTCGTGTGGTCGCGCCCGCCGAACTGCTGGCCGATCTTGGGCAGGGACAGGTCGGTCAGCTCGCGGCACAGGTACATCGCGATCTGACGGGCGGTCACCAGCACCCGCGAGCGGGAGGACCCGCACAGGTCCTCGATCGTCAGGCCGAAGTAGGCCGCCGTCTGGGCGATCACCATCGCCGGCGTGATCTCCGCGGTGTCGTCGTCGGTGATGAGGTCCTTGAGGACGATCTCGGTGAGCGCCAGGTCGACCTGCTGCCGGTTCAGGTTCGCGAAGGCGGTGACACGGATGAGCGCCCCCTCGAGCTCGCGGATGTTCGTGGAGATGCGCGAGCCGATGTAGCTCAGGACCTCGTCGGGGACGTCGAGGCGCTCGCTCGAGGCCTTCTTGCGCAGGATCGCGATGCGGGTCTCGAGGTCCGGCGGCTGGACGTCGGTGATCAGGCCCCACTCGAAGCGCGAGCGCAGACGGTCCTCGAACCCGTTGAGCTGCTTGGGCGGGACGTCGGAGGTGATCACGACCTGCTTGTTGGCGTTGTGCAGGGCGTTGAAGGTGTGGAAGAACTCCTCCATCGTCTGTTCCTTGCCCTGCAGGAACTGGATGTCGTCGATGAGGAGGACGTCCACGTCGCGGTAGCGGCGCTGGAACGCCCCGGCGCGCCCCTCGCCGATGCTGTTGATGAAGTCGTTGGTGAACTCCTCGGAGTTCACGTAGCGCACGCGCACGTGCGGGTAGAGGTTGTGCGCGTAGTGGCCGATGGCGTGGAGCAGGTGCGTCTTGCCGAGGCCCGAGTCGCCGTAGATGAACAAGGGGTTGTACGCCTTGGCCGGTGCCTCGGCGACCGCGACGGCGGCGGCGTGCGCGAAGCGGTTGGACGAGCCGATGACGAACGTCTCGAAGATGTACTTGGGGTTGAGGCGGGTGGGCTCGGCCTGCTTCTTGGGTGCCGGCGGGATCGGGGGCGCGACGTCCGGAACGGTCGCGCCGGGCATGCCGTCCTCGTCCGGGGGCTCGGTGTAGTCGTGCGACGGCCCGGTGAGCGCGTCGCTGCTCAGCTCGGGATCGACGGTGATCCCGAACCGGACGTCGCGGCCGAGCGTCGACGACATCGCCGAGACGAGCTGGTCGCGCACGCTCGTCTCGAGGTAGGCGCGCGTCTGCTCGTGCGGGACCGCGATGAACACGGTGTCCTCGAGGATCGCCATGGGCTTGGCCAGCTTGATGAAGGCCAGCTGGCGTGCCGTCATGTCGGGCCGCGCCTCGAGCGTCGCCAGCGTCTGCGCCCAGACGTCGGTGATGTTCTCGTCCGGCTGGGCCACGGGCGTTCCTTCGGGTCGAGGGTCGTTCGGGGTGCGGCCTGCAGGCTGCCTGGGGTGCGAGTGTGCCACGCGAACCCTGCTTCCACATAGTTGTCCACACCCTGTGGATGCTGTGGATAACTAGGTGGTCGGAGACGGGCGGACGGGGTCGCGGTGCCGTTCATCGTATAGCGAGGCCGAGCCGGTTTGACCGGGTGAGCCCACGTCGCGTAACGTCGGACAGCCGTTCCAGGTACTTTCGCGCGCCCACAGACCAGCAGGCACGGTCGCGCACCCGGGTCGGCCCGGTCGTCATCCAGCGCTCGCGCCGGACTCGGCCTGCTACCAGACCTGCATCGTCGAGGAACTGACGGTGTACCTCCCCGACGTTTCTTGGAGTACCTCGTGAGCAAGCGGACCTTCCAGCCGAACACCCGCCGCCGTGCCAAGACCCACGGGTTCCGGCTGCGGATGCGCACCCGTGCCGGCCGCGCCATCCTGGCGAACCGCCGCCGCAAGGGTCGCACCGAGCTCTCTGCCTGAGTCGTGCTGCCCGCGGCGCACCGACTGCGCCGTTCCGTCGACTTCGAACGGGCGGTGCGCCGCGGCACGCGTGCAGGTCGATCGACCGTGGTGGTCCACCTCGCGCTCACCGAGCCCGGTGGACCGCCGCAGGTCGGTCTCGTCGTGTCCAAGGCCGTCGGGAACGCCGTGCACCGCAACCTCGTGAAGCGCCGGCTGCGCAGCGCCGCCTACGCCCATCTCGGCGTCCTGCCCGACGGCGCTCTCGCGGTCGTCCGTGCGCTGCCCGCGTCCTCGGGCGCGCCCTTCGCGCAGCTCGACCGCGACGTCGCCCAGGGCTTCGCCAGGGCGGTGGAGCGGTGCCGGGCGCGGGCCGTCGCCCCGGGCAAGGGGTCGGGCGGATGAGCGTCTCCCTCGCCCACGGCCGGGACGTCGTCCGCGCGCTGCCCGCGGCGGTCATGATCGGGATGATCCGGGTCTACCAGGCCGTCTTCTCCCCGCTCACGGGGCCGACCTGCAAGTACTACCCGTCGTGCTCCCAGTACGCGATCATCGCGATCCGTACCCACGGCACGCTGCGCGGGACCGGGATGGCGCTGTGGCGCATCCTGCGGTGCAACCCGTGGAGCCTCGGTGGCGTCGACGACGTCCCACCGGCTCGTCCGGCGTCGCGGTCACGCGGCGCGCACCGCGGCGCACGCACGCACTGACCTCCCCGGCCGCGCCACCGGGACCCACGCACTTGCGGACACAGGAGACAAATCAGAATGGATGGCGGCGGGTTCTTCGCGTTCCTCTACCCGATCGAGTGGGTCGTGGCCTGGATCATGTACGGGTCGCACTCGCTCTTCACGACGCTCGGCCTCGCTACCGGACCGGGCATCGCCTGGGTGCTCTCGATCGTGGCGCTGGTGATCGTCATCCGCATCGTCCTGATCCCGCTGTTCTTCAAGCAGATCAAGGCGTCCCGCGGGATGCAGCTCATGCAGCCGGAGCTCCAGGCGGTCCAGAAGAAGTACAAGGGCAAGTCCGACCCGGCGTCGCGCGAGGCGATGACCCGCGAGACGATGGAGCTCTACAAGAAGCACGGGACCAACCCCTTCGCCTCGTGCCTGCCCATCCTGCTGCAGTCGCCGATCTTCTTCGCCCTGTTCCGCGTCCTCAACAGCCTCGAGGGGATCTCGGAGGGGACCTACGCGCGGGACTCCATCGGTCCGATCGACCAGGCCGTCGCGAGCGACATCGAGAGCTCGACCCTCTTCGGTGCCCAGCTCTCGGACATCTTCATGCGGACGGACGACTGGCTCGCCCGCGGTGTCATCCTGTTCCTCATCGTCGCCATGAGCGCCACGACGTTCTTCACGCAGCGCCAGCTCACGATGAAGAACATGCCGAAGGCCGCGCTCGAGGGCCCGATGGCGAGCACGCAGAAGATGATGCTGTACGTCCTGCCGGTCATCTTCCTGATCTCGGGCGTGAACTTCCCCGTGGGCGTGCTGATCTACTGGACGGTCACGAACATCTGGTCGATGGGGCAGCAGTTCTACACGATCAAGCGCATGCCGGCACCGGGCTCCGAGGCCGAGCGGATCCTCAAGGAGAAGCAGGCGGCCAAGGCTGCGGCCAAGGGCATCGTCGTGGAGGAGCCGGCGCCGGAGCCGGAGAAGCCGCGGGGGCAGCGTGAGCAGCCGAAGCGCAAGAGCCGACAGAGAAGGAAGTGACGTCGTGAGCGTGGAGAAGGTAGACCCGACGGAGACCGAGGCGGCGCCCGAGAGCGACGCCGACCGGACCAAGCGGCTCGAGGAGGAGGGCGAGGTCGCGGCCGACTACCTCGAGGAGCTGCTCGACATCGCTGATCTCGACGGCGACATCGACCTGGACATCCGGCACGACCGTGCCGCGGTCGAGATCGTGGCCGACGAGGACGACGGTCTGCGCCCGCTCGTCGGCCGCGACGGCGAGGTGCTGGAGGCGCTCCAGGAGCTGACCCGGCTTGCCGTCCAGGCCCGGACGGGGGAGCGCAGCCGGCTGATGCTCGACGTGGCGGGGTTCCGTGCCGCGCGCCGCGCCGAGCTCACGCGCCTCGCCGAGGGTGCGGTGGAGCGGGTCCGGGACACGGGCCGCGAGGTCGAGCTGGAGCCGCTCAACGCGTTCGAGCGCAAGGTGGTGCACGACGTCGTGGCGGAGGCGGGCCTGCTCAGCGACTCGCGCGGCGTGGAGCCGGAGCGATACGTCGTCGTCCAGCCGCCGACCTCGTCGGAGTGACCCGACCATGAGGAGGGCCCGTCGTTTCACGTGAAACGGCGGGCCCTCGGCGCGTGCCGGCGGGCGGCGCGCACCTCGGGTCGATCGCAGGTGCGCCACGTTCAGGGCGGTCACGGCATGGAATGATCGGAGAGTGATGAGCGACTACGACACGCAGGCCGACACGGCGGCGGACGACGCGCTCGGGGCGAGCGCCGAAGTCCGCGAGTTCCTGGGCGGTGCGTACGACGCGCTGGTCCGTTTCCACCACCGTCTGCGGGACGAGGGCGAGGTCCGTGGGCTCATCGGCCCGCGCGAGGTGTCGCGGCTGTGGGAGCGCCACATCCTGAACTCGGCGGCGGTCGTCCCGTTCCTCGCCGGCGCGCAGTCGGTTGCGGACGTCGGCTCCGGAGCCGGGCTGCCCGGGATCGTGATCGCGAGCATGCGCCCGGACGCGCGGGTGCAGCTCATCGAGCCGATGGAGCGCAGGACGACGTGGCTCACCGAGGTCGCCGAAGACCTCGGGCTCTCGAACGTCGAGGTCGAGCGGGGGCGCGCGGAGGAGTACCACGACGCCTTCGAGGTCGACGCAGTGACCTCACGCGCCGTGGCCGCGCTCGCGAAGCTCGCCCGGATGAGCCTGCCGTTGGTGCGCCGTGGCGGCGAGATGGTCGTGCTCAAGGGCCGCAACGTGGCCCAGGAGGTCGACCCGGCACGGAAGGTGCTGCGGACGTTCCGGGCGGCGGAGCCCGAGATTCTCGAAGGGCCGACCGTCCCCGGGGTCGAGGCGACGACGGTCGTCCGCATCCGGCGCGGCTGACGGCTGTGCGGGTCCGACGGCGCGCCGTGGATGTTTCACGTGAAACCGGCAGCGGAACGCGCGCGCCCGGGTCTCCGTAGGCGTGTGTTGCGGACCGGGCGAGTGCGTTCGACGACGTAGAGTGAGCGCGGAATCAGCGCGCTCGTCCGCACGTCGCCCGGCCTCCGCGGGTGCGCCACCTTGTCCCCGACGCCGAAGGAGCTGCCCGTGAGCATGGGTCCGGACACCGTCACCAGCGGTCCCCGCGACGAGGGGACCGGCCAGGGTGACGCCGCGGCCACCGCGGAATCGGCCGCGGCTCCTACGGTGGGCTGGGCCGGAGGGGCCGAGGACCATCGCGCCGCGCTCCTGGCTTCCGTGCCGGAGGTGGACGAGACGACGCCGCTGGCCGCGCAGCTCGCCGTGGACGCGCGACGGCGCATCGACCTGCAGGGTCGCAGGTTCGAACGGCCTCCGGAGACGCGCATCCTGACGGTCGCGAACCAGAAGGGCGGGGTCGGCAAGACCACCACGACGGTGAACCTTGCCGCCGGCCTCGCGCAGGCAGGTCTGAACGTGCTCGTGGTGGACAACGACCCGCAAGGGAACGCGTCGACCGCCCTCGGGATCGACCATCGCGCCGGTACGCCGTCGATCTACGAGGTGCTCGTCGAGGGGGAGCCGCTCGCGAACACGGTGCAGCCGTGCCCCGACGTGCCCCGCCTCTGGGGCGTGCCGGCCACGATCGACCTGTCGGGTGCGGAGATCGAGCTGGTGTCGCTCGTTTCACGTGAAACACGGCTGCGCAAGGCGCTCGACGACTACCTCAAGGACCGGGCCGCGCGGGGTGAGGAGCGCATCGATTACGTGTTCGTGGACTGCCCGCCCAGTCTGGGCCTGCTCACCGTGAACGCGTTCGTGACGGCGCGCGAGGTCCTGATCCCGATCCAGTGCGAGTACTACGCGCTCGAGGGTCTCAGCCAGCTGCTCAAGACGATCGAGCTCATCAAGGCGCACCTGAACCCGGAGCTCGACGTCTCCACGATCCTTCTCACGATGTACGACGGCCGGACGAACCTGGCGCAGCAGGTGGCCGAGGAGGTGCGCGAGCACTTCCCGCGGCAGACGCTCCGTACCACCGTCCCGCGGTCGGTCCGGATCTCCGAGGCGCCGAGCCATGGGCAGACGGTCATGACTTACGACCCCGGCTCGACGGGCGCGCTGGCGTACCTGGAGGCCGCGCGCGAGGTCGCGGAGCGTGCCGTTCAGCGCGCTGACCTGCAGTGATGCGCGTACCGTGAGCTGCAGCGAGCGACGCCCCCGTCGGCCAGCCCACGGGTGCGGCGGACCATGAGAGATGCCGGTCGAGCGTCGACGACGACCATGGCGGCGAACGACCACCAGGTGAGGGTGCAGGAGGAGCTGAGATGAGCCAGAAGAGGCGAGGACTCGGGCGCGGGCTGGGAGCGCTGATTCCGTCTGCACCCGAGGGCGACCGTCCGGTCGACGTCTTCTTCCCGAGCGGAGGCAAGAGCTCGGGAGAGACATCAGGGTCGTCGGCGCTGTCCGCCGCACCGGGGGCCGAGTCCGCCGGCGCGGAGTCGGCCGCGAGCGCGGACGGCGGCGGCAGGGCGTCGGGGCGGGCGCGCTCCTGGGACTCGGCCATCGCGGACGGACGCCTCAAGATCCGGGCCGCCGGCGACGACGCGCCCGCGAGCGGCGCCCCGGAGCGCACGGCAGACGACCCGGTGGCCTCGCTGGCCGGGCTCGCGGAGCGGCTCGCGTCCGAGGCTGGGTCCGTGGAGACGGGGGAGGGCGGACCGGAGTACCTCGCCCCGTCTCTCGGCCTCGTCACGAGCATCGAGGTCGGCGAGCCGGCCGGTGCCGGCGACGTTTCACGTGAAACGGACGAGGCCGGCCTGGTCCCGGTTCCCGGTGCGACGTTCGCCGAGATCCCCGTCGGCGCGATCCGGCCGAACATGTGGCAGCCGCGCACCGTGTTCGACGAGGGCGAGCTCGAGGAGCTCGTGGAATCCGTCCGCCAGATCGGCGTGCTGCAGCCCATCGTCGTGCGCCCCGCCAAGGACGAGGCGGGGACCTTCGAGCTCATCATGGGCGAGCGCCGGTGGCGGGCCGCCACCGAGGCCGGCCTCGAGACCGTCCCGTCGATCATCCGGTCGACGGACGACTCGGACATGCTCCGCGACGCCCTGCTCGAGAACCTGCACCGCGCGGCTCTCAACCCCCTGGAGGAGGCCGCCGCCTACCGGCAGCTGCTCGACGACTTCGGGTGCACGCACGAGGAGCTGGCCAGCCGCATCGCCCGGTCGCGGCCGCAGATCTCGAACACGCTGCGCCTGTTGAAGCTGCCGCCCCTCGTGCAGCGGCGCGTCGCCGCCGGCGTCCTCTCGGCGGGGCATGCCCGCGCGCTGCTCGGGCTGTCGGACGGTGCGGAGATCGAGCGCCTCGCGCAGCGCATCGTCTCGGAAGGCCTGTCGGTCCGTGCCACCGAGGAGATCGTCACGCTGATGGTGGACGGCGCCGACGACAAGCCGAAGCGGCGCGCGCCGCGTGCCGGCCAGCGGAGCGAGGCCGTGGACGAGCTGGCGACGCGCCTGTCCGACCGGTTCGAGACGCGGGTGAAGGTCACGGTCGGGAAGACGAAGGGTCGGATGACCGTCGAGTTCGCCTCGGTCGAGGACCTGAACAGGATCCTCGCGGTCATGGCGCCGGAGGACCCGGGCCTCCTGAAGGGCTGACCACGAAAGGAGGGCCGGGAGCGTTTCACGTGAAACGCTCCCGGCCCTCTCGTCTGCCCCTCGACTCAGCGCGTCACGCCGGTCGGGGGTGTTTCACGTGGAACATGGCGTCACGCCTCGCGCGCCGGGACGGCGCGCTCGACGAGCTCGCGGTACACGGCGGGCAGCTCGAGCCCCGCTGCGACGACCGCCTGCGGCAGGAGCGAGGTCTCCGTCATGCCCGGGGCCACGTTGATCTCGAGGACGGACGCCACCCCGTCGGGCGAGAGGATCATGTCGGCGCGGGACAGGTGCCGAAGGCCGAGCGTGCGGTGTGCGCGGACGGCCACCTCCGCCACGTGCGCGGCCTGCTCGGCGGGGAGCCGGGCGGGTGCGAAGTACTCGACCGGCCCGGGGTTGTAGCGTGCGTCGTAGTCGTAGGCACCCTCGGTGACGATCTCGACCGCGGGCAGCGCCCGGGGGCCGTCGGCGGAGTCGATGACCGAGACGGCGACCTCGACGCCGTCGACCGCGCGCTCGATGAGCGCCGTGTCGCCGTAGGCGAAGCAGTTCACCATCGCGCGCGGGAAGTCGGCGGCGCTCTCGACGCGCGTCACGCCGAGCGCGGACCCGCCCTGGACGGGCTTAACCACGAGCGGCAGCCCGAGCCGGTCGATGACGGCGTCCAGCACCGTCTGTGCCCCGAGGTCGCGGAACAGCGCCTGGGGCAGGGTGACGTACGGGGGCGTATCGATGCCGGCGCCAAGCAGGGCCGCCTTCGCGACCGGCTTGTTCCAGACGGCGCGGCTCTCCCGGGGTCCGCTGCCGACGTACGGCAGCCCGACGAGCTCGAGCACGTCGCGGATCGAGCCGTCCTCGCCGCTGGCCCCGTGGAGCAGCGGCCACACGACGGCGGGTCGCGTCTCGCGCAGGAAGGTCAGCAGGTCGGCGTCGACGTCGTGCATCTGCACCTCGACGCCCGCGGCCCGGAGCGCCTCGGTGACGCGTCGGCCGGACCGCAGCGAGACGTCGCGCTCGTGCGAGAGCCCGCCCGCCAGCACCACGACCGGACCCTCGCCACCGGGCGCCGAGGGTCCTGACTTGCCGGACTTGTCAGGACGAGAGTGCGCACCCGGGGAGGATGCGGCGCGGACGGTCGAGGTCATCGAGGATCCACCTGTGTCATTCGCAGGGACGTGAGATGCGCGCGGGCGACGCGGTCAGGCGAGGTCGGGCGACGGGATCTCGACGTCCGTGGGATCGTCGTCCGGCCGCGCCGACGTGCCGAAGAGCTGGACCAGCTCCGCCTCGGCGTTGACCACCGAGGCCAGCCTCCGCACACCCTCACGGATCCGCTCCGGGGTCGGGTAGCAGAACGAGAGGCGCATGTGGTCGGCACCGCGGCCGTCGTAGTAGAACGCGGTACCCGGGACGTACGCCACGCGGCCCGTGACGGCACGGGGGAGCATGGACTTGGCGTCGAGACCGTCGGGCAGGCGAACCCAGACGAAGAAGCCACCCGCGGGGACGTTCCAGGAGGCCGACGGCAGGTGCTCGGCGAGGGCGCCGACGAGCGCGTCGCGTCGCTCGCGGTACATCTCGCGGTAGGACTTGATCTGCCCTCGCCAGTCGCAGGTCGCGAGGTAGGTGTCCACCGCGAGCTGGGAGGCGTTCGAGGGGGACAGGATCGCCGACTCGCTCGCGAGCACCAGCTTCTCGCGGACGGCGTGCGGCGCGATGACGAATCCCACCCGGTAGCCGGGGGCGAAGGTCTTGGAGAAGGACCCGAGGTAGAGCACGCCCGCGTCGTCGAAGGAGCGCAGCGCGGGCAGCGGGTCGCCCTCGAAGCCGAGCAGACCGTAGGGGTCGTCCTCCACGACCAGGACGCCGTGCCGGCGGCAGATCTCGAGGACCTGCGGGCGGCGCTCCAGCGACAGGGTGACCCCGGCGGGGTTCTGGTAGTTCGGGATGGTGTAGAGCAGCTTGACGCGGCGGCCCTCGGCGGCGAGCCGGGTCAGCGTGGCGTCGAGCTCCGCCGGGACGAGGCCGTCCGCGTCCATGTCGACGTGCACGACGTCCGCCTGGTACGAGCGGAACACGCCCAGCGCACCGACGTACGACGGGGCCTCGGCCACCACGACGTCGCCCGGGTCCACGAAGATCCGCGTGACGAGGTCGAGAGCCTGCTGCGATCCGGTGGTCACGACGACGTCGTCCGGGTGCGCCTCGACGCCCTCGAGCGCGACGACGTCGATGATCCGCTCCCGGAGCGACTCCTCGCCCTGGCCCGATCCGTACTGGAGCGCCGTGGTGCCCTTGGTCCGGATGAGGCGGTCCATGGCCTCGCCGATGACGTCGAGCGGCAGGCCCTCGATGAACGGCATGCCACCCGCGAGGGAGACGACCTCGGGCCGGCTCGCGACGGCGAACAGGGCCCGGATCTCCGACGCCCGCATCCCGTGCGCTCGAGCCGCGTACGCGCCGAACCAGGGGTCCAGGCGCGTGCCGGTGGAGTGCTCGGGGGTCATGGGCTGCTCGGTCACGCCCCCCAGTGTCGCACGCCACCCGTGGAGGATCGGTGACCGTGCCGCGGAGAGCGGCCGCTCGTGGTAGACGGACGGCGGCCGCCGCGGTCAGCAGACCGCCGGCGACCGCCGTCGTCGGGCGTGCTCAGGCGTGGGCGAGGACCGACTCGATCTCCTCGACGAGCGCACGCTTGGGCCGCGCGCCGATGATCGACTTCACGACCTCACCGCCGCGGTACACGTTGAGCGTCGGGATCGACGTGATGCCGTAGGCCATGGTCGTTGCCTGGTTGGCGTCCGTGTCGAGCTTCGCGATCTTGATCTTGCCCTGGTACTCCTCGGCGAGCTCCTCGAGGATCGGCGCGACCATGCGGCACGGGCCGCACCACGTCGCCCAGAAGTCGACGAGCACGGGGACGTCCGACTCGAGGACCTCGCTCTTGAAGGTGTCGTCGGTGACGGCGACGGTGGATGTCATGGATGCTGCTCCTTCTCGGGACTGGAGGCTCAGCCGACCTGCTCGAGGGCGGCCGGGAGGCCGTCGGGGTTCGGGACGGCGGTGGTGCCCGCGACGTCGACCGCGCCCGCGGCGTCCGCGAGCTCGGTCAGGTAGGCCTGGGCGTCGAGCGCGGCCGCGCAGCCGGAGCCGGCGGCGGTGATGGCCTGGCGGTAGGTGTGGTCGACGGCGTCGCCGCACGCGAAGACGCCACGGAGGCTGGTGCGGGTCGAGCGGCCCTCGACGAGGATGTAACCCTCGTCGTCGAGGTCGACCTGCCCCTTGACGACGTCGGTGCGCGGGTCGTGCCCGATCGCGACGAAGAGGCCCGTCACGGGCAGCTCGCGCTCGGCACCCGTCACCGTGTCGCGCAGCGTGATCGCGGTGACCTTGTTCTCGCCGGTGATGCCGACGACCTCGCTGTTCCAGGCGAACTCGATCTTCGGGTCGGCCTGCGCGCGGTCCGCCATGATCTTCGACGCGCGCAGCGAGTCGCGGCGGTGGACGACCGTGACCTTCGACGCGAACCGCGTCAGGAAGGTCGCCTCCTCCATGGCGCTGTCACCGCCGCCGACGACGGCGATGTGCTGGTCGCGGAAGAAGAAGCCGTCGCACGTGGCGCACCACGAGACGCCGCGGCCGGAGAGCCGCTTCTCGTCCTCCAGCCCGAGCTCGCGGTAGGCCGAGCCCGTGGCGAGGATGACGCTCCGGGCGCGGAACGTCTCGCCGCCGCCGGTGACGACCGTCTTGACGTCGCCCGCCAGGTCGAGCGTCTCGGCGTCGTCCCAGAGCACGCGCGCGCCGAACTTCTCCGCCTGCTCGCGCATCGCGTCCATGAGGTCGGGGCCCTGCACGCCGGCGGGGAAGCCGGGGAAGTTCTCGACCTCGGTGGTGTTCATGAGCGCACCACCCGCGGTGACGGAGCCCGCCACGACGACGGGCGACAGGCCGGCGCGCGCCGCGTAGATCGCGGCGGTGTAGCCGGCCGGGCCCGAGCCGACGATCACGACGTCGTGCACCGGGGCCTCGGTGGTGAGGTCGGCGGTGGCGGTGGTCGGCTGGTCGGTCACGTTCACTCCTGCGGTGCTGGTCCGGTGGCCGGGAGGTCCGGCCGTTCGCGTCAACGCATCGACACTATTCGATGTTCCCCGCCCGGGGCGGGAGACGTCTCACGACACGACGATCTCGTTGAGCTCCAGGCGGAACTCGCCGTCGCTGGTCGGCAGCTCGGTGATCCAGATGACGAACGAGGTCAGGACCTCGGGCTGCTCGAGGGTGAGCTCCGTCATCTCGGAGAACGCCCCGGACCCGAGGAGCGTCCCGCCCTGCGGGTCCTCGGCGGTCGTGGCGCGGATCTCCCACGCGCCGCCCTCGCTGTTGGTGTTGAGCTGGATCTTGCTCACGGGCGCGGGCTCGCGCAGGTTCACGACGTAGCCGGCACCCGTCTTGAACCCGCCCCAGACCGGGTTGTTGTAGTACGTCCGGGTGAACCAGAACGTCGACGGGTCCGCGTCGTACGCCCGCTCGACCGCCTCCGGGTGCTCGCCGTCGCCGTCGACGAGGGGGTCGAGCTGGTCGCCCGACTCGATCACCGGCCGCACCTGCGGCTCCTCGGTCTCCTCCGGCGTCGGAGAGCCCTGGTCCGCCGGCTCCTCGGTGGACTCGGCCGCGACCGTCGGCGTCGGGTTGGTCTCGATGGCCGGCTCGAACGGCGCGAGCGCCTGGCCCACGGCCCACAGGGCGCCGGCGATCACACCGACGATGACCAGGCCGAGCACCACCGGCGTGGGGTTGACGCCCTTGCGGCGAGGCGCCGGGGTCGTCGCGAACCCGCCCGTCTCCGGCGGGGGCGGCGGGACCGGTCCGTGCGGGGCGGTCTGCTGCTGCCCGGTGGGCGGCGCCGCACCGAACGCCGCGGTCGGGTACCCGCCGGCGGCATGGCCCTGGCCGGGTGCCGTGCCCGCCGGTCCGCCGTTCAGCGGTCCGGTCACGGGACCCGTCGTCGCAGGGTCGCCCGCCGGCGGCGGCGGGACGGGCCCGGTGGGCGCCTGCGCCTGGCCCGCGGCGTACCCGCCGGCGGCGCCGACGCCGGCGGCGCGGGCGATGCGGCCGGGGTTCGGGCGCCGCACGGGCGGCGCGGGCGGGGGAGTGCCCGGCCGCGCGGCGCCGGGCGCCATGGCCCCGAAGACCGACGAGCGCACCGGCTGCTCGGCCGGCCGCTGCACGAACCCGGGCAGCGACGCCACCACGGACACCTCGCCCCACGGCTCGAGCGCCGCGACCACGTCGGCCGGGGTGGCCGGAGCCTCGGAGCCGTCGCCCGTGAAGGTGCGGCGGACCAGGGCGTCGAGCTCGGCGTCGACGTGCGGCACGAGCGTGGAGACCGGCACGACGCCCGAGACGTCCTGCTGCGCCGGCAGCGGGCGGACGGCGTCGGCCGCGATCCACGGCACGTCGAGGCTCGCACCCGCCCACCGGGCCGTGAGCGCGTAGTAGGCGAGCGCCACGAGGGCGCGCGCGTCCGCCGCGGCGGCCGCGTCGCCCGTGGCCTCGACGCCGGCCAGCCCGGCGTCGAGCCCGAGGCCGGTGACGACGACCCGGTGCCCGTCGACGCGGACGGCCTCGGGACGCAGGGCGAGGTGGTGCACCCCGCGCCGGCGCGCCGTCTCGAGGGCCGCGGCGGCCTCGCCGACGACGGCCCGCGCCTGCTGCGGGTCGACGAGCCCGCCCGAGACGATCTCCGTGAGCGACGACCCGGTGTACGGCTCGGTGATGACGTAGGCCCGCGGGCCCGACCCGAGGTCGAGGTTGCCCACGTCGAGCACGCGGCACAGCCGCGGATCGGTCACGAGCGCGGCGCGGCGCGCGGCGTCGAGCGCGGCGGGGGCGTGCGGGCCGGTGATGAAGGTGACCCGCACGGGCCGGTCGAGGATCTGGTCGTGCGCCTCCCACGCCTCGGCCGGGGCGAGATCGGTCGCGGCGGGCTGGGACAGCCGGTAGCGGTCGACCACAACGGTGCCGGGCTGTGCGGTGGTCACCAGGCCTCCTCGGGGGTGGGGGACGGGTTCGGCGCGTCCACCGGACCATCGTACGGGCGGGCGGTCATCGCTTGATCCTCCGCAGCACGGGGGCGAGCGCGTCGTCGAGCTCGCGCACGCGCAGCAGCTTGAGGCCGGCCAGGTAGGCGCCGGTCATCACGAGCCCGGCGACCGCGGTGACGCCGAGCGCGTGCGGCCACGAGCCGGCGTCGTACCCGTCCATGAGGCGCACGACGAGCCACCCGAGGCCGCCCGCGACCGCCGCGGACAGCGCCGCACGGACGTACAGGCGCAGCACGCGGTGACCGTCGATCCCGTGCAGCTTGCGCCGCATGCCGCGGATGCGCAGCAGCACCGAGATCCACGTCGACAGCGCGTAGGCGCCGCCCGCGGCGACGGCCCAGAGCTGCACGGGCAGCGTCAGCCCGGCGACCACGAGGGCCGCGACGAACGTCGCCGTCGCGATGACCTGGATGACGAAGATGCTGCGGCCGTCCTCGAACGCGAAGTACATGCGGCGCACCATGACGGTCGCGCCGAGCCCGACCACACCGATCGCCATGGCCTGGAGGATCGGTGCCACGGCGTCGATGTCCGCCTCGCTCCCGGTGGGCAGCAAGGACCGGGTCAGCGGGTAGGCCAGCACGAGCAGCACGGCCGCGGAGAAGACCGAGAAGACGCCGGCCGAGCGCAGGCCGACCGACATGTCGCGGCGCACGGCGTCGAGGTCGCCGCGGTGGACCGCCGCGGTCATGCGCGGGAAGAGGACCGTGACGATCGAGACGACGACGAGCGAGTGCGGCAGCAGGTAGATCGTCATCGCGTTGGTGTACGCGAAGTTCCCGGCGACCGACTCCCCGACGTCGCCCGCCGTGCGGCCGGCCGCGCCGAGCATGTTGGTCATGTACCAGACACCCACCTGCTCGAGCGCGACGGCGCCGAGCGTCCAGCCCACCACCTTGCCCGCGGAGCGCAGGCCGATGCCGCGCAGACCCAGGCGGAAGCGCCACGTGAAGCCCGACCGGCGCAGCGGCACGATCAGCAGCAGCGCCTGTGCCGCGATGCCGAGCGTGGCCGTGGCGCCGAGCAGCACGGTGTGCGTGGTGGTCCAGTCGGCGAGGTCGTTGACGCCACCCTCCGGCGCGCGCCCGAACAGCACGAGGAACGCGCCGAACCCGACGAGCGACACCACGTTGTTGGCCACGGGCGCCCAGCCGTACGCGGCGAAGCGCCCCCGCGCGTTGAGCACCTGCCCGAGCAGCGTGTACAGGCCGTAGAAGAACACCTGCGGGAGGCACCAGAGGGCGAAGACCGTGGCGAGCTCGCGGGCCTCGGGCGACCACGCGTCGCGCAGGGTGTACAGCTGCACGACGACGGGTGCGGCGACGACGAGGACGATCGTGCCGACGAGCAGGCCGAGCCCGGACAGGCTCAGGAGCTTGTCGAGCCGCTCCTGGGCGTTGTGCGCCTGCATCGACCGGAGGATCTGCGGCACGAGGACCGACTGGAGCACCCCGGCCGCGATGAGGGCGAACAGCATGTTGGGCAGCTTGTTCGCGATGTCGAACGCGTCGGCGACCGTGCCGAGGGTCCCGACGCAGCCGACGAGCAGCATGGTCCGTACCAGACCGGACGCCCGGGACGCCGCGGTGCCGAGCGACATCGCGAGCGAGCTGCGGCCGAGGCTCGCGCGCTCGGGCGCGGACTGGGCGCTCGTCTCGGTGGCGCCGTCCGCGGCGGGGTTGTCGCTCATGCGCTGGAGTCCTCCGGTTCGCTCGTGCGTGCGGCCGGCGTCGTCGCGGGGACGTCGGTGGCCACGGGCGCCACCCCCTCGCCGGTGGTGCGACGCGCGGAGCGGCCGCGCCGTACGGTACGCCAGATCCCGGCCACGAACAGCAGCCCGATGGCGGCCGCGACCACGGCGGTGCCGACCGTCTCCCAGCCGGCCCGCACGCGCACCTCGAACGAGGAGGGCTCGAGGACGGCGGCGCCGTTCGGTGCGAGCACCTCGACGCGGATGTCGACGTCGCCCGAGCCGATGGCCCGGACCCGCACCGGGACGTCGAGCGACCGGCCCGCCGGGACGACGACCGTCGGACGGCTCTCGACGACGAGGCGGGGGTCGTCGGGGCGCAGCACCACGGTGACCGTCGCGTCGACGGGCAGGTCGTTGCGGACCCGTACCGGGAGGTCCCCGGTGTCCGAGACGAGCGTGGGCGTGCCGCGGGAGACCACGCTCAGCCCGCCGCGCAGCCGTTCGGCGCGGTCCAGGGCGTGGTCGACCGCGGCCTCGCGCGCCTCGGGGTCCGACCGGTAGGCGACGGCCAGCGGTGCGGACAGGGCCAGGTCCACCCCGCCCGCGAGCGTCGCCGGGTCGTCGGCGACGCTCGCGTACGAGGCGACGGCGGCTCGCGCGTCGGCGAGGCGACGGACCGTCGTGGGGTCGAGCTCCGCCGCGTCGGCCTCCGTGGCCGGCAGCGCGCGGCGCTCGACCGCGGGCGCGGTGCGGCCCAGCAGGTCGGAGAACGGCACGACGTCGACCCAGCCGCCCTGCTCGAGCCGGTCCAGCAGCGTCCGCAGGACGGCCGGGTCGGGCGCCCAGTCGCGCGGCATCGCCGCCACGACGTGCACCGGCCCGACGTCGGCCCCGGTCTGCGCGACGCTCCGCGCGGCGGCGTCGCTCGCGAGGACCGCGGTGTCGGCGAGCAGCCGCTGGGCCACCGCGGCCGTCGACCCCGGGCGGTCGCCCGTGCCCGTCCCCGTCTCCGTCTCGGGCGCCGTCTCCGTCGCCGTGGCGAGCGCGGCGGACAGCTCGAGGTCCGCGACGACGGCGGACACGTCGCCGGCGGGGGTCTCGACCTGCGCGAGCCCGGTCGCCGCGTCGCCGTCGGTGGTGCGCAGCCCGTCCGCGACGATCACGTGCTGCGCACCCGCGGCGCGCGCCGCGGCGAGCGTCTCGACGTCGGGCGTCCCGAGCGGCCACGCGACCCCGGTGGTCCAGCCGGGCGGCGGCTCCCAGCCGGTCGCGCCCAGGCCGGCGCTCGCGGCCGCGGCGACCTGCGACCGCCCGATGCCCGCGTGCGCGAGCGCGGCGAGGTCGGTGTCGAGGACGGGCAGCGTGACGACGTCGGGCGCGTCCGCACCGGTCGCGGTGAGGCGCTCGGACCAGGCCACGGCCTCGGCGTCGTCGGACGTCGCCGCCGTGGCGGCCACCGCGGGGTCGACGGCGAGCGAGACGGCCGGCCCGCCGTCAGCGGGCAGGGCGGTGTCGAGGGTGCTCGCGAGCGCGCCGCCGGGCGCGGTCAGCTCGGCGACGCCGGCGCCGTACCCGTCCGGGTCGGCCGGGTCGAGGACCGGGCCCGTCACGGGCGCGACGATGCTGAGGCGGACCTGCGCGGGCGGGGCCGCCTCGCCCGTGCCGCCCACGGGGTCGAACAGGAAGAAGGTGTGCAGCACGTCGGTGACGCCGGCGGCGTCGCTCACCGACACGGACATGAGCCGCGGCCCCCACGGGGCGTCGGCGCGCAGCTGCAGGTCGGCGTCGACGTCCATCTCGAGCGTGACGTCCCGCGACGCGCCGGGCGCGAGCTGCTCGACCGTCTCGGTGGCCTGACGGGTGCCCGCGGTGCGCCGCGAGTCGTCGTCGGCCCAGCGGGCGAGCGCCTCGCGCGAGGTCACGGGCCGCCATCCGGCAGCGAGGTCGACGTGCCCGTCGAGGGCGGCCGTCCCCCCGTTGGTGACGCGGACGGTGACCCGGACCGTGTCTCCCGGGCCCACGACCTGGGGCGTGGTCGACACGAGGTCGACGGTGACGCCGTCGGCCACGACCTCGGTAGCCGCGCCGGCGAGGTCCGCCGCCACGGCGGCCGCGGCCGGCGACGCCTCGGCGGCCGGCGGCGCGACCGCCGGGCCGAGCAGCGCCGCCACCGGGGCTCCGAGCGCCAGGAGGGCGCGCACGAGGCGGGGGACCGACGAGCTCAAGGGTGCCTCACCCGAGGATGCCGGGTGTGCGGGCCAGCACCTGCTGGGCCGTCACCGCCAGACGCTGCTCGTTGGGGTAGGAGAGGCGCTGCGGCAGGTCCGCGACGGCGACCCACAGGGCGTCCTCGGCCTCACGGTCCGGGTCGCCGTCGGCGCTGATGACGCCGCCCTCGGACCGTAGCAGGAAGTGGTGCACGACCTTGTGGACGCGACGGTCCTCGCCGCTGAACCAGTAGTCGATGATGCCGAGCTCGGCGCGGATCGTGCCGCGGATGCCCGTCTCCTCGCGGATCTCCCGCACCGCCGCCTCGGCCGGCGTCTCCTCGCCCTCGAGGTGCCCCTTGGGCAGGCACCACTCGAGGCGTCCCGCGCGGTTGCGCCGCACGATGACGGCGGCGCGCATCCCCTCCGCCGTCGTGTCGACGACGAGGCCGCCCGCGGACGTCTCCTCGACGACGGGCAGGGAGGGCGCCGGAGGCCCCACCGTGCCGTGCCCGTCCGGGCGCGCGCTCAGCCGGGACGGGTCCACCTTCAGCGGGTGCCCACCCGGGGGGACGGGGACCGGCACGGCGCGGCGGCGCTCGGGGCGGCCGCTCGCCGGTACCGGGGTAGACATACCGCCCACCCTACCGAGAAGGAGGATGCCCTCCGTCACACCCGCCCGGCGGGGATCGCCCTGCTGGTGCGCATCTGGGAGGATGGGACGCCGTGTCGACCCCTGAGCAGGACCTCCTGCGCCGCGCCCTCGCCGTGCTGACCGAGCTGGCCCCCGCCGCCATCGAGCTGGGCGACGTGTTCCGGTCCGCCGGCCACGAGCTCGCGCTCGTCGGGGGGCCCGTGCGCGACGCCTTCCTGGGCCGCGCGAGCAACGACCTCGACTTCGCGACCTCCGCGACGCCCGACGAGACGCAGGAGCTCCTCGCGCGCTGGGGCGACGCCCACTGGGACATCGGCAAGGAGTTCGGCACCATCGGCGCGCGGCGCTTCGCCCGCGCCGGCGGTGGTGCGGCCGCCGCGGACACCGTGGTCGAGGTCACGACGTACCGCAGCGACCGGTACGACCCGGCGTCGCGCAAGCCCGTCGTCGCGTTCGGCGACACGCTCGAGGGCGACCTCTCGCGCCGCGACCTCACCGTCAACGCCATGGCCGTGCGTCTGCCGGACCTCACGTTCGTCGACCCGTTCGGCGGTCTCGAGGACCTCGCGCGCGGGGTGCTGCGCACGCCGATCGCCCCCGAGCGGTCCTTCGACGACGACCCGTTGCGCATGCTGCGGGCCGCCCGCTTCGCCGCCCAGCTCGGCTTCGGCGTCGAGCGCGCCACCCGGGCCGCGATCGTGGACATGGCGGCCCGCATCGAGATCGTCTCGGCAGAGCGCGTCCAGGCGGAGCTGACCAAGCTGGTCTGCGCCCCGACGCCCCGGCCGGGGCTCGAGGTGCTGGTCGACACCGGGCTCGCCGACCACGTCCTGCCCGAGCTGCCGGCGCTGCGCCTGGAGATCGACGAGCACCACCGGCACAAGGACGTCTACGAGCACTCGCTCATCGTGCTCGAGCAGGCCATCGCCCAGGAGACCGGGCCGGACGGGCCCGTGCCCGCGCCCGACCTGGTGCTGCGGCTCGCGTCGCTGCTGCACGACGTCGGCAAGCCCGCCACGCGGCGCTTCGAGCCGGGCGGCGGGGTGAGCTTCCACCACCACGAGGTGGTCGGTGCCAAGCTGGTGGCCCGCCGGCTCAAGGCGCTCAAGTACGACAAGCACGTGGTCAAGGACGTCGCGCGCCTCGTGGAGCTGCACCTGCGCTTCCACGGGTACGGCGAGGGCCAGTGGACCGACTCGGCCGTGCGCCGGTACGTGACCGACGCCGGCCCGCTGCTCGAGCGGCTGCACCGCCTCACGCGCGCCGACTCCACCACGCGCAACAAGCGCAAGGCCAAGCGTCTCGCCGACGCCTACACCGACCTCGAGCACCGCATCGCGCGGCTGCGCGAGCAGGAGGAGATCGACGCGATCCGCCCGGACCTCGACGGGACGCAGATCATGGAGATCCTCGGCATCCCGCCGGGGCCCGAGGTGGGCGCGGCGTACAAGCACCTGCTCGCGCTGCGCATGGAGCACGGCCCCCTCGGCGTCGAGCGCGCGAGGGACGAGCTCAAGGCCTGGTGGGCCGCCCGCCCGCCGAGGTAGCGCTCACCCCGCCGAGGTAGCGCTCACCCCGCCGAGGTAGCGCGTTCCCCGCCGGGGCCGTCAGTGGAAGGCCGGGCCGCCGGCGCCCTCGGGCGAGGCGGGCTTGCGCAGCCGCGTCGCGAGCAGCACGGACACGACCATGACCGCCGCGCCGACGAGGAAGGCGGTGCGCGCCCCGCCGGTCAGGGCGTACGGCGCCGACGTGCCGCCGTCGACCAGCGCGACCTGCCGCAGGGTCAGGATCGCGACGAACAGCGCGGTACCGGCCGCACCCGCGAGCTGCTGCACGGTGCTGATGGCGGCGGACCCGTGCGAGTACAGCCGGGGCTGCAGCCCACCGAGCGCCGTCGTGAACACCGGCGTGAAGACGAGCGACAGGCTCAGGCTCAGCGCCACGTGCGCCACGAGCACCATGGCCAGGGGCGACGCGGGCGTGAGCATCGCGAACAGCAGCATCGACACCCCGACGCCCACGAGCCCGGGCAGCACGAGGGGGCGCGGGCCCACCTTGTCGTACAGGTTGCCGATCACCGGCCCCAGCAGACCCATCGCCAGGCCGCCCGGCAGGAGCACCAGGCCGGTCGCGAGGGGCTCGAGGCCCATCGCCTCCTGGAGCACGAGCGGGATGAGGATGATCGAGCCGAACATCGCGATCATGCTCACCGACAGCACGCTGACGCCGAGCGCGAACCCGGGCGCGAGGAACACGCGCAGGTCGAGCAGCGCGGCGTCGCTGCGCTGCAGGACCAGCTGGCGCCACACGAACAGCACCAGCACGGCTGCACCGACGCCCAGCGGCACGGCCGGGGGCACGGGCGTGGCGTGCTGCGCCGACTCGCCCAGGCTCGACAGCCCGTAGACGAGCCCGCCGAACGCCACGGTCGTGAGCAGCAGCGACAGCGGGTCGAGCCGCTGCCGCGCGCGGTCCGCGACGTCGCGCACGAGCACCGCGCCGACGGCGAGGGCGGTGAGCGCGATCGGCAGGACGACCCAGAAGACCGCGCGCCAGCCGAGCGACGTCACGACGGCGCCCGACATCGTGGGCCCGAGCGCGGGCGCGACGGCGATGACGAGCGAGACGTTGCCCATGACCTTGCCGCGGTGGTGCGGCGGGACGACCGTCATGATCGTCGTCATCAGCAGCGGCATCATGATGGCCGTGCCCGTCGCCTGCACGACGCGCGCGACGACCAGCAGGCTGAAGCCCGGCGCGAGCGCTGCGATCAGCGTCCCCGCGCTGAACAGCGACATCGCGAGGATGAACGCGCCGCGGGTGCCGAGGCGCTGCAGCAGCCACCCGGTCGTCGGGATGACGACCGACATCGTGAGCATGAACGCCGTGGTGAGCCACTGGCCCGTCGAGGCGGTGATGCCGAGCTCGTCCATGATGGGCGGCAGCGCGACGCCCATCGTCGTCTCGTTGAGGATGACGACGAACCCCGACGCCAGCAGGAGCGCGACGACGAGGAAGTTCTCGCGCGAGAGCCGGTCGCCGCGCGCACCCGGCGACGCCACCCTGGTGGGTGCGTCGGGCGCGACGGTTCTGCCGTCGGGTGGTGCCGTCTCCGTGGTGCCGTCCATGTCTCCTCCACCTGCTCGTGACGAGACCGCGGGCGACGCTGCGCACGACCTACGTTCGTGAAACCTTTCGTATCGTGCGGTATTCCGCACCGGAGGGTCGACTGGTTTTCGGCGCCGATCTCATCGGTACGCCACGGGCAGAACCGCGGCGTCCGAGGGCGTCCTGGCGCCGCGCAGCCACAGGGCGGCCGCGAGGACGAGGTAGGCGACGGCCAGCCCGACGAAGAGCGCGGGCGACCACCCGTCGTCGGGCACGACGACGGCCGCGAGCGTGGCGGCGCCGACGAACGCCGCGTTGTAGAGGACGTCGTAGAACGCGAACGCGCGGCCGCGGTAGTCGTCGTGCGTGTCGCGCTGGACGATCGTGTCGACGGCGATCTTCGCGCTCTGCGCGGCGAGGCCGAGGAGGCCGGCGCCGACGAGGATCGTCGTGCGGGTCGGCTGCGGGACCAGCAGGAGCTGGGAGGCGGCAGCGAGCACGAGCACGATCGAGATCCACGCCTGCGGCCCGGTGCGGCGCGACAGCACCGGTGTGACGAGGACCGCCGCGGCACCGCCCACGCCCGTCATGGCGACGACCAGCCCGAACATCGCCAGGCCGGCGGCGCTGTCCTCGGGCGAGGTCAGGAGGTTGCGCGAGACGAGGATCGAGGCGATGAAGACGACGCCGTAGAGGAAGCGGTGCGCCGCCATGACCAGCAGGCCCTGCCCGGGCGTGCGGCGGCGGACCAGGTACCGGGCGCCGTCCGCCAGGCCGCGCGCCACCGCGGCGAGCTCGGCGCCGAGGCGCTCGCGGGAGGGGTGCTCGGGCCCGAGCTGGTCGGGCCGCAGCCGCAGCGCGAGCGCCGACGCGACCCCGAAGACGAGGGCCGCGCACACGAGCGCCGCGGCGTCGTGCACCGGTCCGTCCGGGATGCCGAGGCCGAGCACGAACCCGATCCCGCCGCCGACGAAGGCGGCGCCGGCGCCGAGCGTGGGCGTGAGCGAGTTGGCGGTGAGCAGCAGCGGGCCGTCGACGACGCGGGGCAGACCGGCGGACAGGCCGGCCAGCAGGAAGCGGTTGACGCTCAGCGCCACGAGCGCGAGCACGATGACCCAGCCCTCGGCCGGGCCGGCCAGGCCGCCCGCGAGCATGACGGCCGCCATCGCCGCCGTGACGACCAGGCGCACGGCGTTCCCGACGGCGAGCACCTGCCGGCGGCGCCACCGGTCCAGGAACACCCCCGCGAACGGGCCGACCACCGTGAACGGCGCCAGCATGACGGCGAAGGCCCCGGCGATGGCCGGGGCGGTGCCGGCGCGCTCGGGGGAGAAGAAGAGCATCGAGGCCAGGCCGACCTGGAACATGCCGTCGCCCGTCTGCGAGACGAGGCGCACCGCGAACAGCTTGCGGAACCCGTCCAGGCGCAGGAGGGTGCGCAGCTCTCGCCAGGTCTCGGTGATGGCTCCCACGGCCTCAGCCTTTCACGTCACCCGGCGGAGGACGGACGAGGCCCGTCACCTCCGTGGAGATGACGGGCCTCGTCCTGCGTCAGGTCAGCGCTCGACCCTGACGGTCGCGCCGACCTTGCGCTGCGCTCCAGGTCAGCGCTCCACCTCGCCGCGGATGAAGGCCTCGAGCTGCGCCCGGCCCTGGTTGTCCTCCATCTGGACGGGCGGGGACTTCATGAAGTACGTCGACGCCGACAGGATCGGGCCGCCGATGCCGCGGTCCTTGGCGATCTTCGCGGCGCGGATCGCGTCGATGATGATGCCGGCGGAGTTGGGGGAGTCCCACACCTCGAGCTTGTACTCGAGGTTCAGCGGGACCTCGCCGAACGCGCGACCCTCGAGGCGCACGTAGGCCCACTTGCGGTCGTCGAGCCAGGCGA
The DNA here is from genome assembly GCA_031181105.1 of Isoptericola sp. GTDB lineage: Bacteria > Actinomycetota > Actinomycetes > Actinomycetales > Cellulomonadaceae > Isoptericola. The sequence goes on from JAPSLD010000014.1 coordinate 24,767, forward strand.
CGTAGTCCGACGGGCCGATGTGGACGTTGCGGTCCTCGGTCTTGCCGCCGAGCGGGCCGGTGAGGTTCGACGTCACCGACTGGGTCTTGGAGACCTTCTTCGACTCGAGACGGTCGCGCTGCAGCATGTTCTTGAAGTCCATGTTGCCGCCGACGTTCAGCTGGTACGTGCGGTCCAGGATGACGCCGCGGTCCTCGAACAGCTTGGCGAGGACGCGGTGCGTGATCGTGGCGCCGACCTGCGACTTGATGTCGTCGCCGACGATCGGGACGCCGGCGTCCTCGAACTTCTTCGCCCACACGGGGTCGGACGCGATGAAGACGGGCAGCGCGTTGACGAACGCGACGCCGGCGTCGATCGCGCACTGCGCGTAGAACTTGTCGGCTGCCTCGGAGCCCACCGGCAGGTAGGACACGAGGACGTCGACGCGGGCGTCCTTGAGCGCCTGCACGACGTCGACCGGCTCGGCGTCGGACTCGTCGATCGTGGCGCGGTAGTAGTCGCCCAGGCCGTCGAGCGTGTGGCCGCGCTGGACGATCACGCCCGTCGGGGGGACGTCGGCGATCTTGATGGTGTTGTTCTCCGAGGACGAGATCGCCTCGGCGAGGTCGAAGCCGACCTTCTTCGCGTCGACGTCGAACGCCGCCACGAACTCGAGGTCGCGCACGTGGTACTCGCCGAACTGCACGTGCATGAGACCCGGGACGGTGTCGGACGGGTCGGCGTCACGGTAGAACTGCACGCCCTGGACCAGGGACGATGCACAGTTTCCGACGCCGACGATGGCAACGCGGACGGAGGTCATCCTCGCTCCTTGTTTCTCTGGGCCGGGGCGTCGGGCGCCCCGGCGGTGTGGTCTCGGTCGCGCCCGCGCACGCGGTCGCGCTCCGTGGTGATGAGCCCGTCGAGCCAGCGCACCTCGCGCTCGACCTGCTCGAGCCCGTGCCGCTGCAGCTCGAGCGTGTACTCGTCGAGCCGCTCGCGGGTGCGGGCGGCGGACTCCCGGACCGCTTCCAGCCGCTCGGTGAGCCGGGTGCGCCGGCCCTCGAGGATGCGGAGGCGGGTCTCGGCGTCGGTCTGCGCGAACAGCGCGAACCGCACGTCGAAGCTCTCGTCCTCCCAGGCCGCGGGCCCGGAGGAGGACAGGACCGTCTGGAGGTGCTCCTTGCCCTCGGCGGTCAGCTGGTACACGATCCGGCCCCGACGCCCGGTCGCGAGCGGGGCCTTGCTGCCCGACGACGGTCGTCCGGTCGCGGAGCGCGCCGCGGTCCGGCCCGAGGTCGTCGCGGGGGCGGGGTCGGCCGTCTCGATGAGCCCGCGCGCCTCGAGCGACTTGAGCGCGGGGTAGAGCGTCCCGTAGGAGAACGCCCGGAACGAGCCCAGCAGGAGGTTGAGCCGCTTGCGCAGCTCGTAGCCGTGCAGGGGCGACTCGTTGAGCAGCCCGAGGATCGCGGTCTCCAGCACGGTTGACCTGCTGCGCACGACGACACCCCTCTCCGCTGCTCGACGACCGGTGATGACTCGACGTATCGAGTCGATACATCGTGAGAATAGGGTGCGCCGAGCGGTCGCGCAACGGTGCGCCGGTCCGGCGAGTTGTGAAGGTTCCGCGGAGCAGCCGCCAGAGCCTCGGTGCGACCTGGGGGAGAGCGGTCGTCCGTGGGCGTCCACACCCTGCGTGTCGCCGCACATCCCCTAGGGTTCTGGTGTCCCCCACAGGTCTGTGGTCCGATCACCGAAAGGCTGACTGGCTCGATGCCCAGACGCCGCTTCTGGAACTATCCGCGTCCGAACAAGGGTCCGCTGCAGCGCTGGCTGCCCTCGTGGCGCGTCGTGCTCGGCTCGCTGCTCGGGCTGGGTGCCCTCGGCGCCGGCATGTTCGTCGCCGCGTACGCGACGACGGAGATCCCGGACGACCTCGACGAGGTCAAGCACCAGGACACCACGGTGTACTACGCCGACGGGAGCGAGCTCGGGACGATCTCCGAAGGCTTCAAGCGCGAGATCGTCGAGTACGCCACGCTGCCCGAGCACGTGGGCGGCGCCGTCGTCTCCTCGGAGGACGCGACCTTCTGGACCAACCCCGGGGTCGACCCGAAGGGCATCGTGCGCGCCGCGTGGAACAACCTCCGCGGCGGCGGCCGCCAGGGCGCGTCGACCCTGACGCAGCAGTACGTCGAGCGGTACTACCTCGACACGACCACGTCGTACGCGGGCAAGGTCCGCGAGGCGATCATCGCGCTCAAGGTCGCCCGCACCCAGTCCAAGGAGCAGGTGCTCGAGCGGTACCTCAACACGATCTACTGGGGCCGGGGGGCCTACGGCATCCAGGCGGCGGCGCAGGAGTACTTCGGCAAGAACGCCGCCGACCTCACGTACTCCGAGTCGGCGCTGCTCGCCGGCATCATCCCCTCGCCGGTGGGCTGGGACCCCTCGGTGAACCTCGAGCAGGCCCAGGCGCGCTGGGAGCGCAGCATCGAGCGCATGCGCGAGCAGGACGTGATCACGGCGGAGGAGTACGAGAACGCCGCGTTCCCGGAGTTCAACGAGAAGAAGGAAGCGACGAACACCAAGGGTGGCCAGACCGGCTACCTGCTGGAGGCGGTCGAGAAGGAGCTGATCGACTCCGGGCGCTTCACCGAGCAGGACTGGACCCGCGGCCTGCGGATCACGACGACGATCGACCCGAGGCTGCAGCAGGCCGCCGCCGACGTCATGACCTCGATCCCCGAGGACGCGAACCCGAACATCCGCGCGTCCCTCGTGTCGATGGACCCGAAGACCGGTGCCGTGGTCGCGCTGTACGGCGGTGCCGACTACGTGACGCAGAACCTCAACACGGCCACGCAGGACGTGACGCAGGGCGGGTCGACGTTCAAGCCGTTCACCCTCATCGGCGCGCTCGAGGAGGGGCACACGCTCGACGAGCGGTACGACGGCAACTCGCCGGGCCACTTCCCCGGGGCCGACAACGGCGAGGTCTGGGAGCCGACGAACTTCGGCGGCACCGACTACGGACGGATCGACCTGGTCGAGGCCACCGCGCACTCGGTCAACTCCGTGTACGCGGCGCTCAACATCGAGATCGGACCGGAGAAGACCGCCGAGGTCGCGCACCGGCTCGGCATCCGGGAGTCCACGGACATCCCTGCGGTCGCGTCGAACGTGCTCGGCACCGCGTCGGTCTACCCGATCGACCTCGCCCGTGCGTACGCCACGATCGCCGCCCAGGGCAACCGCACGACGCCGCACGTCGTCCGGTCGGTCGAGACGCGGTCGGGCGAGCAGATCTACCAGGAGCAGACGGGGGCCGAGGAGGTCTTCGAGCCCGACGTCATGGCCGCGGCGACCCACGCCATGACCAAGGTCGTCGAGGACGGGTCCGGCGACGAGGCGCAGGAGCTCGAGCGCCCGGTCGCCGGTAAGACCGGTACCTCGAACGACAACATGACGGCCTGGTTCGCCGGCTTCGTGCCCCAGCTCGCGACGGTCGTCAACGTGCGCCAGTACGAGACGATCGACCTCGAGGCGGGCGTCATGAAGGGCACCGTGCCGATCGATACGTTCGGCGGGTACGACGAGATCACCGGGTCCTCGTGGCCCCTGCGGGCGTGGACCGACTTCATGTCGGTCGCGACCGAGGGCATGCCGGTCGAGGAGTTCCCCACCTACACGCCGCCCCGCCCGACACGCGCACCCGAGCCGACCCCCACCCCGTCGGAGACGGAGGACGAGCTCGTCGAGGTCCCCGACCTCGTGGGCATGGACATCGCCCAGGCGACGAGCGAGCTCGAGAGCCTCGGGCTCAACGTGGGCGCCCCGGTCGCGCAGGACAGCGACGAGCCGCGCGGCACGGTGCTCGCGCAGTCGTCCACCGGCCAGGTGCCCGTGGGGTCGACGATCACGCTCACCGTCTCGACGGGTCAGAGCGAGCAGACCGTCGTGCCCGACGTCGCCGGCATGGCACGCACGGCGGCGGAGCAGCAGCTGCGCAACGCCGGGCTGCGGTCCTCGGTCACCGAGCAGGAGAGCGCCGACGTCGCGCCCGGCACGGTCATCAGCTCCGACCCGGGCGGCGGGGCGACCGTCGAGCCGGGCAGCACCGTGACGCTCGTCGTCGCGACGGAGCCGGCCGACGACGGCGGCGACGACGGGGGCGACGACGACGGGAACGGCAACGGCGGCGGCAACGGTGGCGGCGGCCTCCTCGACCCGCGGCCGAACCCGAGCCCGAGCGCCAGCTCCTGACCCGGCGGTCCCACCGACCGGCCGCTCCGGCCCAGATTTCCGGGTTCCTGCCCGAGCGGGTAGCCTGGACGACTGGCTGTGCCCACCGCCGTCGGACCTCCGACGGACCCGGCACGGCCGCACGCACGAAGAACCCTCCTGTCACGGATGGACCGTGACCGCTGAGACCAGAGGAGGTGGGTTGAACTCATGCGTCAGTACGAGCTGATGGTGATCCTGGACCCGCAGGTCGAGGAGCGCACCGTCGCCCCGTC
>JAPSLD010000196.1 GCA_031181105.1 Isoptericola sp.
GGGACGTGGCCCGCCCGCGGGTCGACCGGCTCGGACTCGCCGCGGTACCTCTCGGCCGCCCTGGCGTCGAGCAGCACGCCGTCGTCGGGGAGGTCCGCGACGTCGTCGGCGTCGAGCACGGGCATGCCGCCCGGCCGCGCGACGAGGTCGCCGGGCGCGTGCGCCACGTCGCCCACCTCGAGCGGCAGGCCGGCGCGCTCCCACGCCGCCAGCCCGCCGTCGAGGATCCGCACCTGCCGGTGCCCGAAGAAGCGCAGGAGCCACCACGCCCGCGCGGCCGACGTCCCGCCCGAGGCGTCGTACACGACGACGCGCGAGTCGCCGCGCACGCCCCAGCGCCGCGCCGCCTGCTGGAACGACGCGGCGGACGGCAGCGGGTGGCGGCCCATGGCGGACGACGGCGGCCCGGCGAGCTCGTCGTCCAGGTCGACGTACACCGCGCTCGGCAGGTGCCCGGCCAGGTAGCGGGACCGGCCGTCGGCGGCGCCGAGCTCCCACCGGACGTCGAGCAGCACCGGGGCGCCCTCGACCGGGTCCGGGGCGTCCCCGACGTGGAGGTCGGCCGCCAGGTGCCGCACGTCGACGAGGACCTGCTCGCGCACCGGGCTCATGCCGCGTCCCCGGCCGGCGCGCCCGACGAGCGGGGCGCGGGGGGTCCGTCACCGTCCCGGTCGCCGGCGCGGTCGGTGCCGGTGGCCGACAGGTCGAGCCGCATGGTGTAGGCGTCCTTGTCCTCGGGCTGGTAGTAGCGCTTGCGCACGCCGAGCCGCTCGAAGCCGAACGTCTCGTACAGGGCGATGGCCGGGTCGTTGTCGACGCGGACCTCCAGCAGCATCGCGCTCGCGCCGAGCCGGCGCGAGCGGTCCACGAGCGCCTGCAGCAGCGCGCGACCGACGCCGAGGCGCTGGTGCTCGGGGTCCACGCCGATCGTCATGACCTGCGAGACGTCACCGTCGAACCACAGGCCCGCGTACCCGACGACGGGGCGCGTCCCGGCGCCGTAGCGCAGCGCCTCGGCGCCCGCGGGCTCCGCCACGACGTACCAGCGGCCGAGCGCGCCGAGCTCGTCGGCCAGCATCCCGTACGTCCACGCGCCTGGCCCGAACAGGATCCGCTCGAGCTCCAGGATGCGGTCGAGGTCGGCGCTGCGCAGCGGGCGCAGGTGGACCCTCTCGTCGGTCACGGCGCGCCTCCCGCCGCGGGGACCACCCGCTTGGCGCCGGCCGGCTCCTGGACGTCCGGGCGGCGCAGGTACAGCGGCTCGGTCGGCAGCGGGAGCCCCGCCGCACGCCGGGTTAGCGCGACGCGCGCCAGCACCGTCGCGTCGGGGACCAGCGGCGCGTCGTCGGCGACCGGCAGGTGGTCGGGGTACAGCGCGGCGCCCTCCCCCACGACGACGAGCCGCGCGCCTTCCTCGCCCGGTGCGGTGCCCAGCTGCGCGGCGGCGACGTCGGCCGGCCTGGCGACGTCGGGTCCGGCGAGCGTCTCGACGACGGGGACGCCGTGCGGGCCCTCGTGCGCGACGACGCGGTAGCGGCCCCAGTAGACCTCCTTGCGCCGGGCGTCGCTCGCCGCGAGCACCTCGTCGCCCGGCGTCAGGCCCAGGTCCGCGACCGCCTGCACGGCGAGCACGTCGAGGCTCGGCACGCCGAGGACGTCGATCCCGAGGCTCAGCGCGAGCGTCCGCGCGGTCACGAGCCCCACGCGCAGCCCCGTGAAGGGCGCCGGTCCCGTGCCGCCGACGACGGCCGTCAGGTCGGTGCGGTCGAGGCCGGCCTCGGCGAGCACCTCGGTGACGAGGGGCGCGAGCGACTCGGCGTGCCGGCGACGTTCGTCGGACGTGCGCACGGCGAGGCGACCGCCGTCGTCGTCGACCAGGGCGACGGCGACGGCTGCGGACGTGTCGAGAGCGAGGACTGCCACGCCCCCAGCCTACTTTTCGCCGCCGCGCCGGGCGAAAGGGTCACCGCACGGGCAGCAGCGACCCGAAATCCACGCCGGCCCACCGGCGCCCGACGCCGCGCAGGGTGGCGTGGCGCGTCCCGGCCTCGGGGCTCTCGGCCGCGACGTCGCCGCCGCGCGGCCGCTCGAGGTCGATCTCGAGCCGGTCCTCGGTGAGCGCCTCGGCGAGCCCCCGGCCCCACTCGACGACGGTCACCGACTCGTCCAGCGACGAGTCGAGGTCGAGCGCGTCGAGCTCGCCGAGGTCACCGAGCCGGTAGGCGTCGACGTGCACGAGCCCCGGCCCGCGGGACCCGTCCTCGCGCGGGAGCGGCGGGTGCTCCCGCGCCACGATGAAGGTCGGCGACGCGACCTGGCCGCGCACCCCCAGGGCGGCGCCGAGACCCTGCGTCAGGGTCGTCTTGCCCGCGCCGAGGTCGCCCGTGAGGATCACGAGGTCCCCGGCGCGCAGGATGCCGGCCAGCGCCGCGCCGAGCGCACGGGTCGTCCCGGCGTCCGGCAGGTCGAGCTCGGCCTGTGCGACGACGTCGCTCACGGCTGCACTTCCTTCCCCGCGTAGACGCGCGGCACCCGCGCGCCGATCCGCGTCACGATCTCGTAGCTGATGGTCCCGGCCGCCCGGGCCCAGTCCTCCGCGTTGGGCACGTCCGCCCCCCGCGCGACGCCGTCGGACGCGCCGAAGAGCGTGACGACGTCGCCCGCCGCCTCGGTCGCGCCGGGTCCCAGGTCGAGGACGACCTGGTCCATGCAGACGCGGCCGGCGACGCGCAGCACGCGCCGCGCGTCGCCCGTCCCCGCCGCGACGGGCCCGCCGGGGCCGGCCGTCCCGCCCGACGCGTGCCGCGGGACCCCGTCGGCGTAGCCGACCGGGACCAGCCCGAGCACGGTGTCGCGCGGCGTGGTGTACAGGTGGCCGTACGAGACGCCCTCGCCGGCGGGCACGGCCTTGACCGTCGCGAGCCGGGCCTCGAGCGTCATGGCGGGGCGCAGCCCGTAGTCGCCGGGCGCCCCGACCTGCGGCACCGGCGACAGGCCGTAGACGGCGATGCCCGGCCGCACGAGGTCGTGGTGCAGGCCCGGCGCGGTGAGCGTCGCGGCGGAGTTCGCCAGGTGGCGGACGTCGGGACGCAGGCCCGCCGCCTCGACGGCCCGCACCGCCTCGTCGAACGCCGCCGACTGCCGCGCGACCGACGGGTGGCCCGGCTCGTCGGCGCGCGCCAGGTGCGAGAAGACGCCGACGACCCGCAGCTCGCCCGAGGCCTCGAGCGTACGCGCGCGGCGCACGACGTCGGGCAGGTCGGCCGGCGTGACGCCGTTGCGGCCCAGCCCCGTGTCCACCTCGAGGTGCACGCGGGCGGTGCTCCCGGCGGCACGCGCCCCGGCGACCACCTCGTCGAGCGCCCACGGCGCGGCGACCGTCACGTCGACGCCGGCGCGCACCAGGTCGGCGAACGGCCCGCCGGGCACGAGCAGCCAGACCAGCAGCCGCGCGTCGTCGGCCGTGACGCCGCCCGCGCGCAGGGCGAGGGCCTCGCCGGCCGTCGCGACGCCGAGCCACGTGGCACCGCCCGCGAGCGCCGCCCGCGCCGCGGGCACCATGCCGTGCCCGTACCCGTCGGCCTTGACGACCGCCATGACGTCCGCCGACGGCGCGTGGTCGCGCAGCGCCCGCACGTTGTCACGGATCGCGTCGAGGTCCACGACGGCACGCGCCGGGACACCCGGCGGGAAGGAGGCGTCGGGGCTGCTCACGGTCAGCGATTCTCTCACCTCGCCGCCCACGCCGAGAGGACGCGGCGCGACTCGAACCGGCGCGGCTCGCCCGTCAGCGGGTCGGCGAGCTCCAGGGAGCGTGCCAGCAGCTGCAGCGGGCGGTCCGGGTCGTCGGGCGCGTCGGCGCGCAGCTCGGGCCAGAACGGGTCGTGCAGGATCGGCGTGCCGAGCGAGGCCATGTGCAGCCGCAGCTGGTGCGTCTTGCCGGTGCGCGGCTCGAGCCGGTACAGGCCGAGCCCGCGCTCGTCGTCGCGGGCGACGAGGTCGACGCGGGACTCGGCGTTGGGCTCACCGGGCTCCTCGACCGCACGCACGACGCCGCGGTGCTTGACGATCCGCGAGCGCACCGTCGTCGGGAACGCCCGCGACGCGTCGGGCAGCGGCGCGACCGCCTCGTACACCTTGCGCACGCGCCGCTCCTGGAAGGCCTCCTGGTAGGCGCCGCGCACCTGCGGACGCACCGTGAGCACCAGGACGCCCGCCGTCGGGCGGTCGAGCCGGTGCGCGGGCACCAGGTCGGGCAGGCCGAG
>JAPSLD010000197.1 GCA_031181105.1 Isoptericola sp.
GCCAACGGCTACGGCGACCACTCGCCGCTCGCGACGCTCGCCACGCGCGTCGGCGCCGAGGGCAGCTTCACCGTCTGGTCGGCGCTGCTCGTCGAGATCCTGCTCACCGCCGTCCTCGTGGGCGTCTTCCTCGGCACGACGAGCCGGCGCTCGCGGATCCCGTACCCCGCCGTCGCGGTCGGCCTGACGCTCACCGCGCTGCACGTCGTGTCGTGGCCCGTGACGAACACGTCGGTCAACCCCGCGCGCTCGTTCGCCTCGGCTCTGTTCGGCGGCGGCTGGACGTGGGGTCAGCTGTGGCTCTTCGTCGTCGCGCCGCTGGTCGGCGCCGCGCTGGCCGCGCTGTTCTACCGCGCGTTCTCGCCGCTTCCCGCGCTGACGGGCGAGGAGCTCGCCGACGCCGACGCCGCGGCCAGGGCCGACGCCGAGACCGAGGCCGAGATCGACGCCGAGATCGACGCGGAGATCGACGAGGCCGAGGCTCGGGCCGACGCCGCGGAGGCCCGCGCCGAGACCGCCGAGGCCCGCGCCGAGGCCGCGGAGGCACGCGCCGCGGCGGGCACCGAGCCGGCCACCGAGCCGGACACGGAGCCTGCCACGGAGCCGGACACGGAGCCGGACACGGAGAAGCCCGAGGGCGACGAGCCCGGGGCGCCCCGCGCCTGACGACCTCCGACCGAGGGCCGGCACCCGCACGGGTGCCGGCCCTCGGTCGTCGGTGCAGGGACTCAGCCCAGACCGGGCGCGGTGAGCGCCAGGAACGTGATCGCCGCCGCGGTCGACCAGCACAGGAGCACGTCGAAGGTGCGTCCGCGCACCACGAGCCCGGGCGGCCCTGCCGGCGCCACCGCTCGCCACGTCCCCGCCACGGCGAGCGTCGCCGCGAGCGTGAGCGCCCCGAGCCGGGCGCTCACCACGATCCCGACCACGACGGCCAGGACGATCCCCGCCGCGACGAGGACCAGGGCCCGGACCGGGGCCGGAGCGTGCGCGGGCTCGGCCGGCGGGGCCGGCACGACCGCGCTCCAGGCGGGCGCCTCCGGCGGCGCGACGGGCGGCCGGGACGCCGGGTCGGGCTGCTGGGCACGGGGATCCACGGCAGCCGAGCCTACCGTCGGCCGGACACCGGCCAGCACGGGCACGGGCTAGCGTGAGCGTCGTGCTCGATCGAACCGCCTCGGCCCGCCCGCTCCCCCGCTCGGTCGTCGTCGTCGGCGCCGGGCTCGCCGGCGCCCAGACCGTCGCGGCGCTGCGCTCCCACGGCTTCGACGGCCGGGTGACGCTCCTGGGCGCCGAGGGTGTCCCGCCGTACGACCGCCCGCCGCTCTCCAAGGACCTGCTCACGCGCCCCGCGCCCGTCTGGCTGAGCGAGGACATCGGCGTCGACGTCACGGCCCTCGCGGACGACGTCCGCCTCGCCGAGCCCGCGACGGCGCTGTCCGCCGGCGCGGACGACGTCGTCGTGACCACGGCGGACGGCCACGAGCTCCGCGCCGACGCGGTCGTGCTCGCCGTCGGCGCACGGCCGGTGCGCCCGACCGGCTGGGACGGCGCCGCCGTCCTGCACACGGCCGACGACGCCGACCGGCTGCGCGCGGTGCTGCGCCCGGGCCTGCGGCTCGTCGTCGTGGGCGCGGGCTGGGTCGGCGCCGAGGTCGCGGGCGTCGCGGCGGGCGCCGGGGCCGACGTGACGGTGGTCGAGGCCGCGTCCGCGCCGCTCGACCGCCAGCTCGGCGCGGGCGTGGGCACCCACCTCGCCGGGTGGTACGCCGACGCCGGCGTGCGGCTGCTCACCGACGCCCCCGTGGCGCAGGTCGGCCCCGACGGCGTCCGCCTCGCCGACGGCCGGTCGCTCGAGGCGGACCTCGTGCTCGCCGCGGTCGGGGCCCGTCCCGCCTCGGAGTGGCTCGCGGGCGCGGTGCCGCTCGACGCGCGCGGCACCGTGCCGGTCGGCCCCGACGGCGCGGTGCCCGGGCACCCGCGCGTGTGGGCGGTCGGCGACGTCGCGGCGCGCGCGCACCCCGTCTTCGGCACGGTCCCGGGCGGGCACTGGTCGGCCGCGCTCCACGACCCCGGAGCCACGGTGCGGGCGATGCTCGGCCTCGACCCCGGGTCGGCGCACGCCCCGTACGTGTTCTCGCGCCAGCTCGGCCACGACCTCGCGCTGCTCGGGCTGCCCGGCGCGGGCCCGGTCGCGTGGCGGGGCGATCCGGGCGGCTCCGCCCCGTGGGCCGCCCTCTACCTCGACGAGGCGCCGGGCGGAACCGGGGTGCCCCCGTCGGGCGGCGACGGCGTGGCGACCGTGCGGGCGGTGCTGCTCGTCGACTCGCCGCGCGAGGTCGGCGCCGTGCGCCGCCTCATGAACCGCGGCGAGCCCCTGCGCCTGGACCTCGAGCGCGCCGTCGACCCCGCCGTCCGCCTCCGCGACGCGCTCGCCCCGTAGCGCACGAGCGGTCGCTACGGGGCGGCGCGGTCGAGCGGGTCAGTGCGCGAAGTGCCGCGTCCCGGTGAGGTACATCGTCACGCCGGCCGCCTGCGCGGCCTCCACCACCTCGGCGTCGCGGATCGACCCGCCCGGCTGCACGACGGCGCGCACGCCGGCGTCGAGCAGCACCTGGAGCCCGTCGGCGAACGGGAAGAACGCGTCCGAGGCCGCGACCGCGCCGCGCGCCCGCTCGACCGGTCCGGACGCGCCCTCGGCGAGCGTGTTGGCGCGCTCGACGGACAGGCGGCACGAGTCGACCCGGTTCACCTGGCCCATGCCGATGCCGACGGCGGCTCCGCCCGAGGCGAGCAGGATCGCGTTCGACTTGGCCGCGCGCACCGCGCGCCAGGCGAACGCGAGGTCGGCGAGCGTCGCCTCGTCGGCCGGCTCCCCCGCGGCGAGCGTCCACGACGCGGGGTCGTCGCCGTCGGCCTGGAAGCGGTCGACCTCCTGGAGCAGCAGGCCGCCGGAGACGGGACGCATCTCGACCGGCGCGTCCGGGGCACCCTCGACCACCAGCAGGCGGATGTTCTTCTTGGCCTGCAGGACCTCCAGCGCCTCCGGCTCGAAGCCCGGCGCGACGACGACCTCGGTGAACACCGGCGCGATCTGCTCCGCCGCGGCCCGGGTGATCACGCGGTTGGCCGCGATGACGCCGCCGAACGCCGAGACGGGGTCGGTCGCGTGCGCCTTGGCGTGCGCCTCCGCGACGTCGGCACCCACCGCGATGCCGCACGGGTTGGCGTGCTTGATGATCGCCACGGCCGGCGCGTCGTGGTCGTGCGCGGCGCGCCACGCGGCGTCGGCGTCGACGTAGTTGTTGTAGCTCATCGCCTTGCCGTGGAGCTGGGTCGCGCGCGCGATCCCGCTGGTGCCGTCGGTGCGCGTGTACAGCGCTGCCCTCTGGTGGGGGTTCTCGCCGTACCGCAGGACGTCCGCCCGCTCCCAGGTCGCGCCCGCGACGTCGGGCATGTGGCTCGCGAGCGCGCCGGCGTCCGGCGCGTACGCGCTCGCGAACCACGAGGCGACCGCGACGTCGTACTGCGCGGTGTGCGCGAACGCCGCGGCCGCGAGGCGCTTGCGCTGCGCGAACGTGAAGCCGCCGGCGCGGACGGCCGCGACGACGTCGTCGTAGCGGGCGGGGTCCACGACGACCGCGACGCTGGGGTGGTTCTTGGCGGCGGCGCGGACCATGGACGGCCCGCCGATGTCGATCTGCTCCACGACGGCGTCGGGCGCCGCGCCGGACGCGACGGTCGCGGCGAACGGGTAGAGGTTCACGACGACGAGCTCGAACGTCTCGATCCCGAGCTCGGCGAGCTGGGCGAGGTGGTCGGCCTTGCGGGTGTCGGCGAGGATGCCGGCGTGCACGCGCGGGTGCAGCGTCTTGACGCGGCCCTCGAGGCACTCGGGGAAGCCGGTGAGCTCCTCGACCGCGGTGACCGGCACGCCGGCGTCGGCGATGCGGGACGCCGTCGACCCGGTCGAGACGAGCTCGACGCCGGCCTCGTGCAGCGCGGTGGCGAGCTCGACCAGGCCGGTCTTGTCGTAGACGCTGAGCAGCGCACGCCGCACGGGTCGCTGGGCGTCGTCGGACAGCTGGACGTCGGGGGCGGACGGTGCACCGGACATGAGGTCTCCTCGGGGACGTTCCTTCGCGGAAACCCTGGCACCCAGGCGGGCGGCGCGCGTCGAGGGGTCTGGTCGGCCGCTCCCCGGTGGTTGTCCACCTTCGCCAGTCACGGCCGCGGCAAGTCTACCGGTGCCGTCCGGCG
>JAPSLD010000198.1 GCA_031181105.1 Isoptericola sp.
AGGAGGACGACCGGTCCGGCCACGCCGCCGTCGTCGTGCGCGAGGATCACCGTGCCAGGCTAGGCCCGCATGCCTCGGAAGGCCCGCCGAGGGTCTAGGGTGAACCGGATGACACTCGCGGATCCCTCGACGCTGCGCCAGCGCCACAACGTCAACGTCTCCGGCCGCACGGACGGGCCGCCCATGGTCTTCGCCCACGGGTTCGGCTGCGACCAGTCGATGTGGCGTCTCGTGGCGCCCGCGTTCGAGGCGACGCACCAGGTCGTCCTGTTCGACCACGCGGGTGCGGGCGGCGCGGACCCGTCGACGTACGACGAGGACCGGCACGCGACCCTCGACGGGTACGCGGACGACGTGGTCGCCCTGCTCGACGAGCTGTCGCTCGGGCCGGTGGTCCTCGTCGGGCACTCGGTGAGCGCCACGATCGGGATGCTCGCCGCGGCGCGGCGGCCGGAGCTCTTCGACCGCCTGGTCCTGGTCGGTCCGAGCCCGCGCTACGTGGACGACGACGGGTACCGCGGCGGCTTCTCGGCCGAGGAGATCGGGGAGCTGCTGTCCACGATGGACGGCAACTACCTCGGGTGGTCGGCCACGGTGGCTCCCATGATCATGGGCACGCCCGACCGTCCCGAGCTCGGGGACGAGCTCACGGCGTCGTTCTGCCGGACGGACCCGCGGGTGGCCCGCCGGTTCGCCCGCACCACGTTCCTGTCCGACAACCGGGCGGACCTGGCGGCGGTGCGCACCCCCAGCCTCGTGGTGCAGTGCCGTGAGGACGTCATCGCGCCCGTGGAGGTGGGCCGGTACGTGCACGAGCGCCTGGCGGGGTCGCGGTTCACGATCATCGACGCCGTCGGCCACTGCCCGAACCTCAGCGCCCCGGACGCCCTGATCGCCGCGATGCGCGAGTACCTGGCGGGATGAGCCCGGCGAGGCGGGCCCGGTCGTGGGGCTCGGCCCCCGTCGCCCTGGCGCGCCTCGACCCGGACGGGCGCATGCTCGACGCCAACGAGACGTTCCTCTCGTGGGCGGGCACGGCCGCCGAGCGGGTCGCGGGGCGACGCCTGAGCGACCTGTTCACCATGGGCGGGCGGATCTACTGGGAGACGCACGTGGGGCCCATGCTGGCCCTGCAGGGACGCGTGGACGAGGTGGCGGTCGAGCTGCGCACGCCCGCCGAGCCCCTGCCCGTCCTGCTGTCGGCCGTGCGCCGCGCCGACGAGAAGGACCCCGGGATGGACGTCGCCCTGTTCGCGTCGCGAGGACGGATCCGGTTCGAGCGCGACCTGCTCGCCGCGCGGACGGCGGCCGAGCGGTCCGCGGAGCGGTTGCGCTGGGTGCAGGAGGCGACGGCGGCGCTCGCGCGCGCGGCCGGGGTCGACGGCGTGCTCGACGCCCTCGTGCAGGCCGTGTCCGCCAACCCGACGGTCGCCTCCACCGAGCTGGTGCCCCCGAACGCCCCGATCCCCGCCGGCGACCGGACGGTCGTGCCGGTGGTGGGGGAGTCGCGGTCCCACGGGCTGCTCGTGGTGACCACCCACGGCCGGCCCGGCGACGAGCCGCTGGACGTCGACGCCCTGGTCACGATCGCCCGGCAGGGCGCGATCGCGTTCGACCGTGCGGTGCTGCACGAGCAGAGCGTGTCGGTGGCCCACGAGCTGCAGCACGCCATGCTCACCCAGCGTCTGCCGCGGCGCGCGGAGCTGGAGGTCGCGGCGGAGTACCGGCCGGCCGTCAGCGGGCTCGAGGTCGGTGGCGACTGGTACGACGCCTTCGACCTGGACGACACGACCGTCGCCGTCGCGGTGGGCGACGTGGTCGGGCACGGCCTGCACGCGGCCACGGCGATGGGCCAGCTCCGCACGGCGACGCAGGCGCTGGCGCGTCCGGGGCTCGGGCCGGCCGGGCTCCTCACGCTGGTCGACGACTTCGTCGACCGCCGCGACATCGGGTTCGCCGCGACGCTGGTGTACGCGGAGCTCGACACGCGGACCGCCACGCTGACGTACGCGTGCGCGGGCCACCTGCCGCCGCTGCGGGTGCGCGCCGACGGCGGCGTCGAGTACCTGTGGGGCGGCCGTTCCGGGCCTCTCGGCGTCCCGACGGTGCGCGGTGCGCGGCCGCAGGGCACGGTCCGGCTCGACCCGGGCGACCTCGTCCTGCTGTACACCGACGGGGTGGTCGAGCGCCGCGACCGGTCGCTGCTCGAGGGCCTCGACCGCCTCGCCCAGGTGGCGGGACGCGGCGAGCCCGACCGGGACGGCGAGCTCATCGAGCACCTCTTCGACGCGGAGGCCAACCAGCGGGACGACGCCTGCGTGCTGCACCTGACGTGGCACGGCGCGGCCGCCGCTCCCGTCGCGGGGGCGGCCGACGCCGCCGCGGCCGACGAGGGCCCGCTGCGCACCTCCGCCGGCCAGGGTTGAATGGGCGCGTGAAGCGCATCGGATTCCTGTCCTTCGGCCACTGGACGCCCCATCCGCAGTCGGCCACCCGCTCGGCCGCCGACGCGCTGGCGCAGTCGATCGACCTGGCCGTCGCGGCGGAGGAGCTCGGGGCCGACGGCGCCTACTTCCGCGTGCACCACTTCGCGCGCCAGCTCGCCTCGCCGTTCCCGCTGCTGGCGGCGGTCGGCGCCCGGACGAGCCGCATCGAGATCGGCACCGCCGTCATCGACATGCGCTACGAGAACCCGCTGTACATGGCCGAGGACGCGGGCGCGGCGGACCTGATCTCCGGCGGCCGGCTGCAGCTCGGCATCAGCCGGGGGTCGCCCGAGCAGGTCGTCGACGGGTTCCGCCACTTCGGGCACGTGCCGGCCGAGGGGGAGTCCGACGCCGACATGGCCCGCCGGCACACCGCCCGCTTCCTGGAGGTTCTGCGCGGCGAAGGTTTCGCCGAGCCGAACCCGCGGCCGATGTTCCCCAACCCGCCGGGCCTGCTGCGCGTGGAGCCGCACTCGCCGGGCCTGCGGGACCGCGTCTGGTGGGGAGCCGGCACACGCGCCACCGCCGAGTGGACGGCCGCGCAGGGGATGAACCTCATGAGCTCGACCCTGCTGACCGAGGACACCGGGGTGCCGTTCCACGTGCTGCAGGCCGAGCAGATCCAGCGGTTCCGCGACGCGTGGGCCGCGGCGGGCCACGAGCGCACGCCGCGGGTGTCGGTGTCGCGCAGCGTCTTCCCGATCACCGACGAGCGCGACCAGGCCTACTTCGGGCTCGAGACGGGCAGCACCGACCAGGTCGGCGTGCTCGAGGGCGGGCGTGCCCGGTTCGGCAAGACGTACGCGGGGGAGGTCGACCGGGTCGTGGCCGACCTCGCCGCGGACGAGGCCGTCGCCGCCGCCGACACCCTGCTGCTCACGGTGCCCAACCAGCTCGGCGTGGACTACAACGCGCACGTCATCGAGAACGTCGTCGCGCACGTCGCGCCTCAGCTGGGCTGGCGCTGAGCCGCCCGGCGGGGGCCCGACCCGGCTCGACGCCTCAGGCGAGTCGGACCTGGTCGCCGACGCCGACCGTGCCGGGCTCGACCACGTCCGCGTAGACGGCCAGGCACAGGCTCCGCTCGGCGCCGAGGCGGCGCAGCCACGGCTCGCCCGGCTCGGCCCCGTCCTGCGGCACGTCGATCGTGCGGCACCGCTCGACACGCTCGACGACGCGCAGCACCGCCGTCCCCACGCGCACGTCCCGGCCGACCCAGCGGTCCTCGGCGAACGGCTCGCCCGTCGCGCACACGAGGTTGACGCGCAGCCGCCGCGGGTCGGGGCTGCCGCCCCAGCGCCGCGCGCACCACGCGAGGCTGGCCGACCCGACGATCGACACCTGACCGGCGTCCTGGTGCGGCACGGCGCCCTCGGACGCCACGACGGCGGGGGTGCCCAGCGCGGCGGTCAGGTGCCGGTCGAGCGCCGGGTCACCGGCGAGCCACGACCCGTCCGTGTGCGTCACCCGCACGCGGCCGTCGTCGAGCGTGCGCGCGGCGTACCCGACGATCCCGTCGCGGCGTCGGAACCGGCGCGTGTCCTTCAGCGCGGCCAGGCGGCCCTGCGCGTCGCGCACGGCGTACCAGCGGTCGCCGGCCACACCACGCGCGTCGAGCGTCGCCGCCGCGAGCGCCTCGCCGCCCATCGCCTTGACGGGGTAGCGGCGCAGCGCCGCGACCGTCGCGGCGTCGGTGGAGGTCACGGTGCCGAGCCTACGGCCGGTGCCCCAGCCCGGCGTCGCGCACGAGCCCG